>NZ_JBEZGK010000034.1:0-70709 GCF_040649935.1 Micromonospora sp. NPDC048842
GCCCACGCCGGCCCACGCCGGCCCACGCCGGCCCACGCCGGCCCACGCCGGCCCACGCCGGCCCACGCCGGCCCATGCCGACCGCCGGCCCACGCCGGTCAGCGGCCTCGCTGGACCACCCACCGACGCGACTCAGCCCGCCGGCCAACAGTGGCCGACGGGCTGACGGGGTTCCGGGTGGTCAGCGCCCAGCGGGCTTGAGACCGAGTGGCTTGCCGAGCAGTGACTCGCGGCGCAGGGCGAGCCGGTCGGCGATCGTGCCGAGCGCCTGCGCGGCCGGGGAGTTCGGCTCGGCCAGCACGACCGGGTTGCCGGCGTCGCCGGCCTCGCGGACCCGGGTGTCCAGGGGGATCTGACCGAGCAGCGGCACCTGCGCGCCGATGGTGCGACTCAGCGACTCGGCAACCGCCTCACCACCGCCGGCACCGAAGATCTCCATGCGGGAGCCGTCCGGCAGCTCCAGCCAGGACATGTTCTCGATGACGCCGACCACCCGCTGGTGGGTCTGCAGGGCGATCGACCCGGCCCGTTCCGCCACCTCGGCGGCGGCGGTCTGCGGGGTGGTGACGATCAGGATCTCCGAGTTGGGCAGCAACTGGGCCAGCGAGATGGCCACGTCACCGGTGCCCGGCGGCAGGTCGAGCAGGAGCACGTCCAGGTCGCCCCAGTAGACGTCGGCCAGGAACTGCTGCAACGCCCGGTGCAGCATCGGGCCGCGCCACACCACTGCGGCGTTGCCGGAGGTGAACATGCCGATGGAGATCACCTTCACGCCGTGCGACTGCGGCGGCATGATCATGTCTTCGACCCGGGTGGGCCGGGCCTCGGTGCCGAGCATCCGGGGCACCGAGTGGCCGTAGATGTCGGCGTCGACAACGCCGACGGAGAGCCCACGGGCGGCGAGCGCGGCCGCCAGGTTGACAGTGACGCTGGACTTGCCGACGCCACCCTTGCCGCTGGCCACCGCGTACACGCGGGTGCGCGAGCCGGGCTGGGCGAACGGAATGACGGGCTCCTCGGTGGCGCCGCCGCCGCCACGCAGCTGCGACTGCAAGGACTGCCGCTGCTCGGGGGTCATCACCCCAAAGTCGATCTCCACGCCGGTGACGCCGGGCACCGCGGCGACGGCGGCGGTGATGTCGTTACGCAGCTTGTCCTTCAGCGGGCAGCCGGCGACGGTGAGCAACAGCTCGACGCGGACCACACCGCTGGCACCGATCGTGGCGGAGCGGACCATGCCCAGCTCGGTGATGGGCCGGCGGATCTCCGGGTCGTTGACGGTGGCCAGGGCGGCCTGGATCGCGTCCTCGACGGTGCTCACGGGTGCTGACATGCCCGCAATGCTACGTCGCGGGGCATCCGTTGCCGCCGTTGCCCGGGGCGGTGTGAGCCAATCGATGACCCGTCGGTCAGCTCCCTGACCGGCGCGGGCCAGTGCCGTCCGGCCGGGCGTCCCGGGTGAAGTCGCCGTCCAGGTCGTCGCGCGGTTCTTCCAGGCCGACGCCGTCGGTCGGCCGCTGGCCACGTCGCTCCTGCCGGCTGTCCTTCTCCTGCTGGCGGCGCTCCAGTCGCTGCCGGCGTTGCCCCACCTCGTCCAGTTCCTCGGCCAACCGGGCCAGCTCGGAGCGGAGGAAGTCGCGGGTGGCGACCTCACCGAGCGCGATCCGCAGGGCCGCGATCTCCCGGGCCAGGTACTCGGTGTCCGCCTTCTGCGCGGTGGCTCGCCGCCGGTCCTCCTCCAGGGCCACCCGGTCCCGGTCGGCCTGCCGGTTCTGGGCCAGCAGGATCAGCGGGGCCGCGTAGCTGGCCTGCAACGACAGCACCAGGGTCAGGAACGTGAAGGTGTACGGGTCGAAGCGCAGGTTCGCCGGGGCCAGGGTGTTCCAGACGAACCAGATCGCGATCACCACCGTCATCACGACGATGAAGTTCGCGGTGCCCATGCCCCGGGCGATGCCCTCGGACCACCGACCGAACGCCTCGGCGTCGAACCGTGGCAGCTTGACGCCCCGTGGCTCGCGTGGCTGGTCGAGACGCTCCGTCCGACGCTGGTCAGCCATCTGCGCCGTCCAGCGCAGGGTCGGTGGTGCCCGGGGCGGCCAGGGCATCGCGGTCCCGCCAGTCCCGGGGCAGCGAGTGGTCCAGCACGTCGTCGACGGTGACGGCGCCGACCAGCCGGTTGTTGCGATCGATCACCGGCATGGCGACCAGGTCGTAGGTGGCCATCCGGCGGGTGATCTCCGGCAGCGGGGTGGTGGGGCGTAGCGGGTCGATGTCGTTGACCACCACTTTGCCCAGCAGGTCGGCCGGTGGTTCGCGCAGCAGCGCCTGGAAGTGCACCATGCCCAGGTAACGGCCGGTCGGCGTGTTCTGCGGTGCCCGGGTCACGAAGACCTGCGCGGCGACGGCGGGGGAGAGCTGTGGCTCCCGGATCCGGGCCAGCGCCTCGGCGACCGTGGCGTCCGGCGGCAGGATGACCGGCTCCGAGGTCATCACACTGCCCGCCGTGCCGGGGGTGTACTTCAGCAGCTGGCGTACCGGGTCGGCCTCGTCCGGCTCCATCAGGTCCAGCAGCACGTCCTGCTCGGGTGGGGGCAGTTCGTTGAGCAGGTCCGCGGCGTCGTCCGGGTCCATCTCCTCCAGGACGTCGGCGGCCCGCTCCCGGTCGAGGGCGGCGAGGATCTCCACCTGGTCGTGTTCCGGAAGCTCGCTGAGCACGTCGGCCAGTCGCTCGTCGTCCAGCGCGGCCGCTACCTCGTTGCGGCGCGCGTCGGGCAGATCCTGCAACGCGTTGGCCAGGTCGGCGGGGCGCATGTCCTCCAGGACGGCGAGCAGGTTCGCCGTACCCCGGTTGTCGGCGATGCCGCTGAGCCCGCGCACCCGGTCCCACTCGACCTGGTGCAGGTGGCCACGGCGGCTGAGCCGACCGGTCTGCTCGCGTACTGCGACACGGGTCAGCGACCACTCGCCACCCCGGGTGCACTCCATCGCGACGTCAACGACAGCGCCGGGCTGGCCGCCCGGGTCGAGTTGCACCCGCCGGTCGAGCAGCTCCTGGAGCACCAGCAGCTCGTTCGGGCGCTTCTCGAACCGGCGCAGGTTGAGGGTGCCGGAGCCGAGCACGACGGCGTCCGCGTCGATGGAGGTGATCCGGTTGATGGACAGGAAGATCCGACGACGCATCGGCATCTCGGCGACGAGGCCCACCACCTCCGGCGGACGCTTCGTCGCCCGCAGCCGTGCCACGGCGTCACGAACCCGCCCCACCTGGTCACCGTTCGGGTCGAAGACGGCGACTCCGGCGAGACGGGCGATGTAGACCCGGGTCGGCGTACTCACGGGCACCAGCCTAAGCGCCTAGTGTTTATCAACATGTCGACCTTGGCCTACGAGATCGTGGACGTCTTCACCGATCGCCCCTTCGCCGGCAACCCGCTGGCGGTGGTGTTCGGCGCGGAGGCGCTGGCCACCGAGCAGATGCAGGCCCTCGCGTTGGAGTTCAACCTGTCCGAGACGGTGTTCGTGCTGCCGCCGACCCAGGTCGGCGTCACCTATCGGGCCAGGATCTTCACTCCGGTGGAGGAGTTGCCGTTCGCCGGGCACCCCAGCGTCGGCGCGGCGGTCACCGCCTGCCGACGGGGCATGTTCGGTGTGGGGCAGGTCACCCAGGAGTGCCGGGCCGGTGTGCTGCCGATCGAGGTGACCGCGTCCGGGGCGACGCTGACCGGTGGCGCCCCGACGCTCGGGCCGGAGCTGGACCCGGAGCCGTTGCTGGAGATCGCCGGGCTGGTCGCCGGGGACCACCTCGGGCCTGCCCCACGGGTCGCCGGCTGCGGGCTGGAGTTCCCGTACCTGCCGGTGCGTCCGGAGTCGGTGGCCCGCGCCCGGGTCGACCCGGCGGCGGCGCAGCGGTACGGGGTATCGCACGTCAGCGTCTTCTCCTGGGACGCGGCCGCGCAAACCGCGCACGCCCGGGTCTTCGTGCCGGGGATCGGCGTTCCGGAGGACCCGGCGACCGGTTCGGCGGCGCTCGGCCTCGGTGTCTGGCTGGTGGCGAGTGGTCTGCTGCCCGGTGAGGGGCGGTCGGAGTACGCGGTCCGTCAGGGCGTGGAGATGAACCGACCGTCCGCGTTGGCCTGCACTGTCACCGCGGCGAACGGGGTGGCGGTCGGCGCGACGGTCGCCGGCCAGGTGGTGCCGGTGGCTCGCGGCGAGATCGTCGTGCCGCCGTTCGTGGGCTGAGCGGAGGCGCCGATGCGGGAGGATGCGGGTGTGACGGACGAGGACGCCCCCGGGGGCACCCCACTGGTCGACGAGGCGATGAAGAAGGCCGCAGTGGCCTGGGTCAGCGTTGCGGGTGGGCCGGCGCTTGCGCTCTGGTGCGCCCCGCTGGAGGGCGCGCTGCTGGTGGTCAGCGGGCCGGGTGAGCAGGCCGCACCGGGTCTGGCCGACGCGACCGAGGCCCAGGTCACCCTGCGCGGCGACCACGGCGGCCGGATCGTCACCTGGCCGGCCCGGGTGAGCCGGTTGCAGCCGGGCACCGAGGCGTGGGACGTCGCCGCGCCGCTGGTGGCGGCGAAGCGCCTCAACGCGCCCGGTCCGACAGCTGACCTGGTGGCCCGATGGGCCGCCGACGGATGCGCTGTGAACCGCCTCGCCCCGGCCGGTACGCCGCTGGCCGGATCGGAGTTGCCGGCCGACGCGCAGGCCGAGCCACCTCGGCCGACTCCGGCGGTCCGGGCCACCCGTAAGCCGTTCCGCCTGCACCGCGTCCGTCGCCGCTGATCGGTCGATCAGCCCGTCCGACCGCCGACGCCCGCCATCGCGGCGTCGGCGTCGACGAGGGCGAGCACCTCGCCCAGGGCGCCGAGCGTGGGGCCGCACCAGTCCCGGTCGGCGTTGAAGACCATGTGCGTGGCCAGATCCGGTGCGGCGAGCCGGACGGCTGTCATCCCAGCCCGCTCGGCGCCGGTCAACTCCTGGCTGCCGCCGTCACCGACGTAGAGGCAGTCGCCCGGCGCGAGCCCGAGCCGCTGGCAGGCCGTCAGGTAGAGCGCCGGATCCGGCTTGCACCGCCCGACCTGCACCGAGAAGACCCGTACGTCGAGCAGGGGGGCGACAGCGAGCTGCGGCAGGAAGGCCGGAAGTTCGTGCGTACAGTCGCTGATCACGCCGGTGCGCAGGCCGCGCTGGCGCAGGGCCGCCAGCACCGGCACCGCGTCGGCCCGCAGCCAGGTGTCGGCGCGGACCGCCCGGTGCCGGGACGCCACGGCTGCCCGCACCGCATGGTCGCTGGGGTGTACGCCGGCCTGGGCGCACACCCAGCGCAGTGTCGCCTCCGCGTCGCCGAGCCGGCCGCTGGCCCGCTCGTAGTAGGTGCGGTTCAGCACTTCGGTCAAGATCTCGGTGGGACACCCGAGCAGTTCGGCGGTGCCGACGTGCGCGACACCGCGTTGTACCGAACGGGTCAGGGTGCCGAAGAAGTCGAACAGCACCGCCTGGTAGCTGGGCATGGGAGAGCGCCTCCGGGCGGTCGAGGGTCGCCGGCGCGAACCCGCGTGATCGTAACGGAGTGATGACCCTCCGTGCTGACCGTCATACGTGTGAGGATTACGTCCCGTGCCCCCACCTTCACCCCGGCTGTCCCTGGACCCGCTGACCACCGGCGCGGTCGGGCTGGCGGTGGTCGCCGTGTCGTCGTCCGCGCCGCTGATCGCGTACGCCGCCGCCCCCGCGCTGGCCATCGCGTTCTGGCGCAACCTGCTCGCGGTGGCCGTGCTGAGCCCCTTCGCGCTGGCCCGACGCCGCGCCGAGTTCCGCAGACTGACAGTGGGCGTCGGCCGGCGGGAGGGCCTGTTCTGCGTTCTGTCCGGGGTCGCCCTGGCCGGGCACTTCGCGACCTGGGTGCCGAGCGCCCAGCTCACCTCGGTCGCCACGTCCACCGCCCTGGTCGCCACCCAGCCGGTCTGGCAGGGGCTGATCGCCCGCGCCCAGGGGCGTCCGCTGCCCCGGGTGGTGTGGATCGGCATCGCGGTGGCGGTCGGCGGCGCGGCGGTCGCCACGGGGGTGGACGTGGGAGTCTCCGGCCGGGCTGTCCTCGGTGACGTGCTGGCGCTGATCGGCGCCATGTTCGCCGCCGTCTACACCGCCTTCGGGGAACGGGCCCGGGTCAGCATCAGCACCACCACCTACACCACCATCTGCTACGGGATCTGCGCGCTGATCCTGCTGGCCCTGTGCCTGGTCGGCGGCGTACGGCTGACCGGCTTCGACGGGCGTACCTGGCTGGCCATCCTGGCCCTGGTGGCGGGCGCCCAACTGCTCGGGCACTCGATGTTCAACTACGCCCTGCGGAAGATCCCGGCGACCACGGTCAGCGTGCTGATCCTGCTCGAGGCGCCCGGCGCGGCACTGCTCGGCTGGGCCTGGCTGGGTCAACTGCCCCGCCCGTACGCGTTGCTCGGCATGGCGTTGCTGCTGGCCGGCGTGGCGGTGGTGGTGCTCGGTGGCCGGCGGAGCGAACCCACCGCCCTGCCGGCCGACCCGACCCCGTTGGCCGACTGATCGCCCGACACGGTGCTGCCACGACGTGAGGAACATGGACACTGGTTCCCTCCGCGGCGGGGCCGCCCGGCGTCTGTCCGGGTGAGGAGGGCGATCCGTTGACGACTGAGGACCGCGCCCGGGACGGCTTCGCGGATTTCGTCCGGGCCGAGACCGCCGGGCTGACCCGGTTCGCGTACCTGCTGACCGGTGACCGGCACCATGCGGAGGACCTGGTCCAGGTGGCGCTGGCTCGCGTCGCGGTGCGCTGGGAGCGGATCGAGGATCCACCCGCCTACCTGCGTCGGGTGCTCTTTACCCAGGCCGCCAGTTGGTGGCGCTGGCGGCGGGCTCGCCCGGCGGAGCGACTGGGCGGGGTGCTGCCGGACCGCTCCGGTCCGGGTGACGACCACGATCTGCGGCTGGTGCTGTCGGCGGCGTTGGCCCGGCTGACCGTGCGGCAGCGCGCGGTCCTCGTGTTGCGCTACTACGAGGACCGCACCGAGACGGAGACGGCGGAGCTACTCGGCTGCCGGGTCGGCACCGTGAAGAGTCAGACCCGCCACGCCCTCGGCCGACTCCGCGTCCTCGCCCCCGAACTGGCCGAACTTGTCGGCCGTGACCCGCAGGAGGTGACCCGGTGACCGCCCGGCTCTCCGCAGCGCTGCGTCGCCTCGCCGACGACGTGCCGCCCGCGCGTGTACCGGAGGGGTTATTCGACGCGGCGCGGACACGGCACCGCCGTCGCCGGGCCGCCGTCGCCGGCGCGCTCGCCGTCCTGGTCCTGCTCCTGGGCACCGGGTACGCGTTGCACCCGGTCGCCCTGCCGATCCCCGCCGGCCCGCGGCACGATGCCCCCGGCCTGCCCACCAGGCTCGTCGACCCGCCGCTGCGGACCGCCTCGGTCGGCTACTCGGCACCTGGCGTGGCGGCGATGCTCTTCGGTGGTCCCGCCGTGCGCACCAACTGGTTCGAGACCCGGATGGGTGTGGTGGCCGCCGACGACGACCGCTACCGCGTACTGGACGGCGATCCGGCCGTCGCGGGTTTCGAGGCGACGCTCTCCCCGGACGGCCGGTACGTCTGGGTGGGCGATTCCCTCCTCGACCTGACGTCCGGGACGACCACCCCGGACCGCCCAAACGGCTACCCGCTCGCCTTCGCGCCGAACGGGAAACGGTTGGTCTACGCCGACGACGACACCACGTTCACGTCCCCGAACACCTACTCCACCCCGTACGTGGGGGTCTACGACCGGGATCGCGGGACGGACGTGCTGCGGGTGCCGGTCGGCACCACCTGGGTCCCGCCGGGGCGCACGGCCGCGCTGTCGTCGGACGGCGGCGATCTCGCCCTCCAGATACGCGACGAGGTCTGGCTGACCCGGGTGGGCGACGCGGGCGCGGATCGGGTCGCCACGCCGTACCGGAAGCTGCCGCTGGCGGGCGGGCGGCTCGCCGGGGCCGGGTCGTGGCTGCCGGACGGTCGTTCGGTGGCTGTCCTCGGCCGGTCCACCTGCACCGAGTGCCCGGTTCCGTCCTATCGGAGAAGCTGGACACTGTCAGTGCGGTCCGCAGCCGACGGCACAGCGCTGGCCGGCGCGGCGTTCCCGCCGTTGCGCTCCCGCTCGTTCGTGCATCTGCTCGGCTGGCGATCGGCTGACGAAGCGGTCGCGTTGGTCGGTGTGCCGGGTCCGGCGGCGGTGGACCTGCCGGAGAACCACGACATCGCCTGGGGGCCGTATCACGAGGTCGGCACGGAGGCGGTGGAACTGGTGGCGCTACGTCGGGGGGCGACCACGCCGGAGGTGCTCTTCCGGACGCCGGAGGGCATCACCGACCTGTCGGTCGCCGCCGACCTCGCGATCCGCGGCGCGGTACGTGAGTCGGGCCGCCCCCACTACGGGCCGCCGCCGTTCTGGGCGCTCCTGGTGGGGTTCGTCCTGGCGGTTCTCGTCATCCGGGCCGTGCTGTCGCTGCTGCGCCGCTGGCGCGGACCGCGAGGGCTCGGACCTAGACCTCGTGCACCTCGATGACCCGGGTGGCCGGCCCGGTCAGTCATCGAGGCCGACGGCCTTGGCGCTCGCCGTCCACAGCCGGGCGGCGAGCTGCGGGTCGGCAGCCTTCCGGAGCGGTCGACGCGGCCGTCGGTCGACGTAGTAACCCCCGTTGATCAGCCGGGAGCGCTCCTGGTTGGCCAACCACACAAGGGTCTCGGCACCCTTCTCCGGGCTGCGGAACGGCATGAACCGCATGCCGAACGCGACCAGCTTGCTGTCGTTGGCGAACCGGGTACGGACCACCCCGGGATGGAAGCTGTACGCGGCAACGTCCGGCCAGCGCCGGGCGACCTCGGCGGTGAACAGGACGTTCGCCTGCTTGCTGGTGCCGTACGCGCCCATCGGCCGGTAGTCACGCAGTGGCTTGTTCAGGTCGTCCGGGTCCAGTGCGCCGAAGCGGTGCGCGCCGGAGGCGGTCACCACGACCCGGCCCACCCGGTCGGCGAGCAGGTTGGTCAGCAGGAACGGGGCCAGGTGGTTGGCCTGGATCGACATCTCGAAGCCGTCGACAGTGCTCAGTGGTTGCAGCGCGATCGCGCCGGCGTTGTTGGCGAGCACGTCGATCCGGTCGTACGCGGACCGGAGCTGCTCGGCCAGTCGGCGTACGTCGTCGAGGATCGCGAAGTCGGCCCGGAACAGCTCCGGACGTTCACCGGAGTTCTCCCGTACCCGTTCGGCTGCCGCCTGCAGGCGAGCCGGGTCCCGCCCGACCAGCACCACCTGGTCGCCCCGGCAGGCCAGGTGCACGGCGGCGGCCAGCCCGATGCCGGAGCTGGCCCCGGTCACCACCACCAGTCGACGCCCAGTGAGATCTTCCACAGGTCCATTCACCCCGGTCATGGCGCGAGGTTACCGTGGCGTCACAACGCCCTTTGGGATCGTTAAGGTCCCGGATCTGTCGTCAGGTGGCGTCGGCATGTCCGCCGGACGCTGGAAGGAGCGCATCCATGGCCGCAGTCGGTCGCCCCCGCAGGTCCTGCCTCGCCGTGCCGGGTTCCAGCGTGAAGATGCTCGGCAAGGCTCAGGGCCTCCCGGCCGACCAGGTCTTCCTCGACCTGGAGGACGCCGTCGCCCCGCTGGCCAAGCCGGACGCGCGCAAGAACATCGTGGCCGCCCTCAACGAGGGCGACTGGGCCGGCAAGACCCGGGTGGTCCGGGTCAACGACCTGACCACCCCGTGGACCTACCGGGATGTCATCGAGGTCGTCGAGGGCGCTGGCGCCAACCTGGACTGCATCATGCTGCCGAAGGTGCAGAGCGCCGCCCAGGTGCAGTGGCTGGACCTGACGCTCACCCAGATCGAGAAGACGATCGGCCTGGAGGTCGGTCGGATCGGCATCGAGGCGCAGATCGAGAACGCCGCCGGTCTGGTCAACGTGGACGCGATCGCCGCCGCCTCGCCGCGCGTGGAGACCATCATCTTCGGCCCGGCCGACTTCATGGCGTCGATCAACATGAAGTCGATGGTGGTCGGCGGCCTGATCCCGGACTACCCGGGCGACCCGTACCACTACATCCTCATGCGGATCCTGATGGCCGCGCGGATGCACGACAAGCAGGCCATCGACGGCCCGTTCCTGCAGATCCGCGACGTCGACGCGTTCCGCGAGGTGGCCAAGCGCTCGGCCGCGCTGGGCTTCGACGGCAAGTGGGTGCTGCACCCGGGCCAGATCGACGCCGCCAACGAGGTCTACCAGCCGGCGCAGGCCGACTACGACCACGCCGAGCTGATCCTCGACGCGTACGAGCACTACACCTCGGAGGCCGGCGGCCGGCTCGGCGCCGTGATGCTCGGCGACGAGATGATCGACGAGGCGTCTCGCAAGATGGCGCTGGTGGTCGCGGCCAAGGGTCGGGCCGCCGGGATGAGCCGCACCTCGTCGTTCACCCCACCGGAGCAGTGACCGACCGGGCCGGGACGACCGCCGCCGGCTGTCGGTCCGGCCCGACAATCGGCGGTACGCCGGCCCGCCCGACGATCAGTAGCTACTGCTGCTGTTGTCGCTGGTAGCGATCGCGTAGACGATCGCGGCGACGTAGAAGAGGATCACCAGCACCAGGAACCCGGTGAGAATCCAGCCGACGATGATGGCGGCCTTCGCCATCCCCGCCCCGCCCTCGCCGCTGAGCCGGATCTGCTTCTGCGCCACGTGGCCGAGGATCGCGCCGATCGGCGCGGTGATGCAGGACGTGAAACCGATCAGGGCCAGCACGAACGCCGCGATGGCCAGCCCGTTGGTCTTCGGCGGCTGTGGGTAGCCGTAGCCGGGGTACTGCTGCGGGTATCCGGGCGGGGCGTAACCGGGCATCGGCTGGGCCGCTGGCTGCTTCGCGCCGGCGTACGGGTCGACAGGGGCGTACGGGTCCGGGGCATACGGGGCCGGGGCGTAAGGATCGGGGGCGTACGGGTCGACCGGGCCAGGTTGCGCGGGCACCGGCTGACCGGCCACCAGTGTCGGATCCGGTGCGGGGCTCGACGGCTGGGCCGACCACGTGGGATCGCTCCAGTTGCCGGGCGGCGGGGGATTGGTCATACGAACTCTCCGTCAGGTTGGGGTGCGGAGACAGGGTAGCCAGCGCCGCCCAAACCCGACGCCCCTGCTTCCGGGTGCCGCGTTGCTCGGGCCGGTCGTAACGGGCAGGATCCCTGTCATGGCATACGACGCGCGCGCCGCGGACCGCTCCGGCAGTCGACCCCGACGGGACGTCAGCCGCCCGGGTGCGGCCCGGCGCGCCCGGACGGCCGCCCCGGCGGGCAGCCCCGGCCCCGACGAGCCGGTCGCGCTCACCGACCCGGTCACCATGCGCCTCGACGGGCGGGTCGCCCTGGTCACCGGGGCGGGCAGCCCGGACGGCATCGGGTACGCCACCGCCCGGCGACTCGCCGACCTGGGCGCGCGGGTGGCCATCGTCTCCACCACCCGACGCATCCACGAGCGGGCCACCGAGCTGGGCGTGACAGGCTTCGTCGCCGACCTGACCGACGAGTCCGAGGTCGGCGCGCTGGCCGACGCGGTCGCCGAGCAGTTGGGCGACGTCGAGGTGCTGGTCAACAACGCCGGCTTGGCCAGTCGCGCCAGCCAGGGGGTGCTGCGGCCGGTGGCGCAACTGACCTACGACGAGTGGCGTGGTGAGATCGACCGCAACCTCTCCACAGCGTTCCTGTGCAGCCGCGCGTTCATCGGGGGGATGGCCGAGCGGGGTTGGGGTCGGATCGTCAACCTGTCGGCCACGGCCGGCCCGGTCAACGCCCTGCCCACCGAGGCCGCGTACGCCGCGGCGAAGGCCGGAGTCGTCGGGCTGACCCGGGCCCTGGCCATGGAGATGATCGCCGACGGCGTGACGGTCAACGCGGTGGCGCCCGGCACCATCTACACCGCGGCGTCCACCATGGCCGAGATCAAGCAGGGGTTGGGCACCCCGGTGGGGCGGCCGGGCACGCCGGACGAGGTCGCCGCGGCTATCAGCTTCCTCTGCTCGCCGGCCGCCTCGTACATCACGGGGCAGATGCTGGTGGTGGACGGCGGAAACAGCGTCCGCGAGGCCCGCTTCCGCTGACCGCGACGGGCCACGCCGGCCCGTTCGTCAGTAGCTGCCACTGTCGCCGGTGTTGCCGAAGGCCACCAGTGCCAGCCAGCCACAGCAGGCCAGCACGGTGAGCCCGGTGAAGACGTAGCCGAGGATCAGCCCCCAGGTGGCGAGCTGGTCGCCCTCCTCGCCGCTGGTGCGGATCTGCCGCTTGGCCACGTGGCCGAGGACGGCGCCGGCCGGCGGAAAGACGAAGGCGAACACCAGCGACAGGATCGCCAGCACGTTGGTGCCCCGACCCGGCCCAGAAGGCGGCGGGCCGTACTGACCGTAGGGGCCCTGTGGTGGGTACGGCGGTTGCTGACTCCAGTGCGCCGACTGCTGCGGCCCCTGGTGGCCGTACGGCGACGGTTCGCCCGGCGGTGGCCCGTACTGTGAACGTTCCGCTGGCAGCTCGTACGCCGGCTGGTCCGACTGCGGCGCGTACGGCGACTGGCCGGCCGGCGGTGGCGCGTACGGCGACTGGTCCTTCGGTGGTTCGTAGGGTGACGGCGGCGGCTCGTCCTCGGGCGGTCCCGACGGCGGCGGGTAGCTCACAGCTGTCCTCCTCCTGCCGGTGCCGGAAAAGTCCCTCTTGCCGGACGCTACCCGCAGCGGTGAACCTTTTCACAGCGGTTGTGTGGACTGGTCACCTTGGCCTCGTCGACCCGAGGGGCCGATACTGACCCAGCGTTCAGTTACCCATGAGTAGTGCGCGGATCCCCGGAGGCTGAGATGGCCCGACTCGCCCAGACGCCCGGCCTGACCGATGTGCAACAGTCGATCCTGGAGACCGTTCGGGACTTCGCCGACAAGGAGATCATCCCGCACGCGCAGCGGCTGGAGCACGCCGACGAGTACCCCACCGACATCCTCGACGGCATGCGCGAGATGGGGCTGTTCGGTCTCACCATCGACGAGGAGTACGGCGGCCTCGGCGAATCGCTGCTCACCTACGCGCTGGTGGTGGAGCAGTTGTCCCGAGGCTGGATGTCGATCTCCGGCATCGTCAACACCCACTTCATCGTGGCGTACCTGATCTCCCAGCACGGCTCCGCCGAGCAGAAGGCCCGCCTACTGCCGAAGATGGCCACCGGCGAGGTGCGCGGCGCGTTCTCCATGTCCGAGCCCGAGACCGGCTCCGACGTCTCGGCGATCAAGTCCCGGGCTGTCCGTGACGGCGACAACTTCGTGCTCAACGGACAGAAGATGTGGCTGACCAACGGGGCGTACTCCTCGGTGGTGGCCACCCTGGTCAAGACCGATACCGGCGCGGAATCCGTCTACGGCAACATGAGCACCTTCCTGCTGGAGAAGGAGCCGGGCTTCGGTGAGACCGCCCCCGGCCTCACCATCCCCGGCAAGATCGAGAAGATGGGTTACAAGGGCGTCGAGACCACCGAGATGGTGCTCGACGGGGTGACCGTGCCCGACTCCGCGATCCTCGGTGGCGCCGACCAGGTGGGCCGCGGCTTCTACCAGATGATGGACGGCATCGAGGTGGGCCGGGTCAACGTCGCCGCCCGCGCCTGCGGCATCTCCATCCGCGCCTTCGAGCTTGCGGTGAGCTACGCCCAGCAGCGCAAGACCTTCGGCCAGCCCCTCGCCAAGCACCAGGCGATCGCCTTCAAGCTCGCCGAGATGGGCACGAAGATCGAGGCCGCGCACGCCCTCATGGTCAACGCCGCCCGGCTCAAGGACGCCGGCCAGCGCAACGACGTCGAGGCCGGGATGGCCAAGCTGCTCGCCTCCGAATACTGCGCCGAGGTCGTCCAGGAGGCGTTCCGCATTCACGGCGGCTACGGCTACTCCAAGGAGTACGAGATCGAGCGGCTGATGCGGGAGGCCCCGTTCCTGCTCATCGGCGAGGGCACCTCGGAGATCCAGAAGACCATCATCTCCCGAGGCCTCCTCAAGGAGTACAAGCTCTGATCCGCGCCTGCTGATCGGTTGCTCGTTGCTTGTTGCTTGTTGCCGGTTGCTTGTTGGCCGGTCGCCGATCCGCGTCGTCGGTCACGAGCCTGATGACCGTGAGGCATCAAAATGACTCAGAGGCATCACGCTCGTGACCGAGGCCGTCCGCGCCGACGGACGCCTCGTCGTTGACGAGACATGGTGCCCTTGACCGCGCCGGAGACGCCGACGCGGCAGCCCTCCGGCACCGCCGTGTCCCTGCCGTCGACCACCGGGGCGGGTTGCAGCGACCGGCGTGCCACCAGGCCGGGTTCGGCAGCGGCCAGACCGGTGACTGCATGACCGGCGGGGCGGGGCGGGGCAGGTTCGGGTTAGGGGAGGCGGGTGAGGTTGGCGGCGGCGCGTTCGACGATGAGGCAGCGGTCTTCGACGTAGTCCATGCCGGCCTCCTCGGCGATCCGCCGCGCCTCGGCCGAGACGATGCCTAGCTGGAGCCAGACCGCGGGGGCGCCGATCGCCGCCGCGTCCCGGACCACCTGCACGGCGTCGGCCGCCGGTCGGAACACGTCCACCAGGTCGACCGGGTGCGGGATGTCGGCCAGCGACTTGTAGGCCCGTTCCCCGAACAGTTCGTCGACGGTCGGGTTGACCGGGATGATGCGCCAGCCGTACTGCTGCATCTGCAACGGCACGCCGTGCGCGGCCTTGAACGGGTCGCGGGACGCGCCCACGACGGCGATCACGGCGGAGTCGGCGAGGATCTGCGAAGCGGTACGCACCCGCCGACTGTAGCTCCGACTACAACAGCGTCAGCTGCTCGGCCGCCGCCGGTTGCGGAGGCTCGGGCAGGCTGCGGTTGTCGCCCCGCTCGCCGCGGTGCAGCCCGTGTCGGCGGGCGGCGATCCGCACCCGTGCGGTCAACTCCCGCTGGTACGCCTGCGGGGCATACGCACCGGCCCGGTAGAGCTCGCGGTAGCGGGGCACGAGGTGCGGGTGCTCGCGGGCGAGCCATTGCGCGTACCACTCCCGGGCGCCGGGACGCAGGTGCAGCGGCAGGGCGGTCACGCTCGTCGCACCGGCGGCGGCGATCGCCGAGACGGTGGCGTCGATCGACTCGTCGCTGTCGCTGAGGCCGGGCAGGATCGGTGCCATCAGCACACCGATGGAGAAGCCGGCGTCGGCGAGTGCCCGGACGGCGTCCAGCCGGCGGCGTGGGTGCGGTGTGCCGGGCTCGACGGTGCGCCAGAGGTGCTCGTCGACGAACCCCACCGAGAAGGAGATGCCCACCGTGGTCACCTCGGCGGCCTCGCGCAGCAGCGGCAGGTCGCGCAGGATCAGCGTGCCCTTGGTGAGGATCGAGAACGGGTTGGCGAAGTCCCGCAGGGCGCCGATGATCTGCGGCATCAACCGGTAACGCCCCTCGGCGCGCTGGTAGCAGTCCACGTTGGTGCCCATCGCCACGTGCGCGCCCCGCCAGCGCGGCGCGGCCAGCTCCCGCCGGACCAGCTCGCCGGCGTTGACCTTGACGATCACCTTCCGGTCGAAGTCGGCACCGGCATCGAGATCGAGATAGGTGTGAGTGTTTCTCGCGAAGCAGTAAGTGCAGGCATGAGAACAGCCCCTGTATGGGTTGATCGTCCATTCGAACGGGACGCGGGACTGCCCGGGCACCCGGTTGAGGATGGACTTGGCCTGCACCTCGTAGAAGGTCATCCCGGCGAACTCGGGGGTGTCGAAGGTGCGGGCGACGGCGCCGGGCAGCGCCAGCGGCAGGGGTGGCGTCGCTGGCGCTGCCCGCTCGGGGTCTCCCTCGACCGGGGGAGCGGTGAGGTTGTCCCAGCGCATGGCCACTATTCGAACACGTGTACGAGACAAGCGCAAGTGACCCGCCGTACACCGGTGGGCGTCCGGGTGGTCGGAGAGGGGAGGATGGACGCCATGGAGACGTCGACCTTCGTCTACGACGGGGACTGCGCGTTCTGCACGAGCTGTGCGGAGTTCATCGAGCGTCGCATCCCCACCGCCGCACGTGTGGTGCCCTGGCAGTTCGCCGACCTGGACGCGCTCGGCCTCACGGTGGCCGAGTGCGAGGAGGCCGTGCAGTGGGTCGGCGCGGACGGCTCGCGCGCGGCCGGTCCGGACGCCATCGCGAAGCTGCTCGCCGCGAGTGGTCCGCTCTGGCGGGTCGCCGGCGCCGGTCTGCGGATACCTCCGGTACGCGTTGCCGCCTGGCCGTTGTACCGCTGGGTGGCGCGAAACCGGCACCGACTTCCCGGTGGCACGGCGGCCTGCTCCCTGCCGCAGGAGGCCCGGGAGCGGCTCTACGGGCCGGCTGGTCGCCCGACCACCGGCGCCTGATCGTCGAGCACCGGCCCCGCGCCGGCTGTCACCGGGCCCGGGTCGGCCGGCACCCTGTCGACGTCGGCCGGGCGCGGTTCCGGGGCATCCGTCGTCGCCGTTTCGGGAGAGTCGCGGCCGACGAGCCGGCGTGCCCAGACCAGCGGGCGCACCCGCTCCAACGGTAGGAAGCTGGTCATCGCGGCCAGGTGCGGCGCGAACGAGATCGTGATCGTCGCGATGGTGACCGCGTGGAACGAGTAGAAGAAGCCGACCATGGCGAGTCGCCAGCGGGGCGGCAGGAAGAAGACCAGCGGGCTCAGCAGCTCGAACGCCACGATGCCGAACTGGGCGACGATCAGCAGGTACGGCACCTGGGCGATGAGGTCCGCCAGGTCGGTGCCGCGCCGGATGATCGCGCGGGCCAGGACCGAGCCGGTCAGCCAGTCCAGACCGCCGAAGCGCAGCTTGGCGAAGGCGGCCAGGAAGTACGTGCAGATCACCGCGATCTGGGTGACGCGCAGGGCCCAGCCGCCGGCCTCGGTGCGGGTGGTGTCGCCGTGTCGGGCGCGACCGGCGGTGGGCAGTACGGCCAGTGCGACGAGGAGCCCGAACCGGTCGTGGTCGACCTTCCCGTAGCTCATCGCGATGATCATCCACTCCAGGTACAGCGCGCACACCGCCCAGCCGAGCAGTCGGGGCGCTCGTCCGGTGGCGGCGAGGAGGGCGAGCAGCAGCAACGCCCAGAAGATCACCGTCACCAGCGTCTCGGTTGGCGTCGGCAGTGGGAGCAGACGGCCGATCAGGAGTGGCTGGTACAGGTCGCCGGGCACGCTGACCCGGGTGCGTACCCAGGGGGTGAAGATCACCAGATCGGCGGCGACGAACAGGTAGATGAGGGTGCGGAAGGCGGCCACCCGGCCCCGGGGTACGGCCTCGGTCAGCCAGCGGTTCATCGGGTGGCCTGCCAGCGGACGACGGTCTGGTCGGTGTGTTGGCCGGTCGGTCGACCGGCGCGGATACCGTGCCAGCGGATGACGATGCGGACCTCGACCAGCGCGGGAGCGTCCGGGTGGCGTTCGGCGTACGCGTCGGCGACCTCGGTGAGCAGCGTCGGGTCGGCGGCGTATCGGGCCTGCTGACCCTCGATCTCGGCGCGGCGGATGCCTGTCGCGTTCTGGTCGAGGTCGATCACCGCTCCGGAGCTGTTCACCCCCTCGACGCGGGTGTCGGGTGCGGGTGCGTTCGGCGGGTTGGAGGTGGAGTACATCCGGAACGGGCCGAACGGGAAGTCGTCGTCGCTGCCCCAGAAGGTGCCGACGACGAGCAGGACGAGGCCCAGTGCGGTCGCGCCCAGCCGGGTCACGCGCCCGCGGGTGGTGAGGTTCTCCATCGGGTCGTGACGATACGGGATGTACCGACGGCCTCGGGTCCCTCCGACGGCCAGTTCGGCCTGACCAGGCAGGTGATCATGCGGGAGTTGCTGGGAGTACGACAAAGGCCGGGCCCGCATCGGGCCCGGCCTTCGGTGTCGTCGTGGGGACGACTCAGTGGTTGTGCTCGGCCAGCTGCTTGCGGACGTCGTCCATGTCCAGCGCCTCGACCTGCTCGATCAGGTTCTCCAGCGCGGACTCGGGAAGGGCGCCCGGCTGGGCGAAGACGATGACGCCGTCTCGGATCGCCATGATCGTCGGGATCGAGCGAATGTCGAACTTGGCGCCCAGCTCCTGCTGAGCCTCCGTGTCGACCTTGCCGAAGACGATGTTCTGGTGCTTCTCCGAGGAGCGCTCGTAGACCGGGGCGAACCGCTTGCACGGACCACACCAGTCGGCCCAGAAGTCGACCAGGACGATGCCGTCGTTGCCGGTCACCTCGTCGAAGTTCGTCGAGGTCAGCTCAACGGTTGCCATTGCACTCTCCGATCACCGCGGTTTATCTACGTCCCGTAGAACCAGGGCTGACCGTATCGAATTCCCGTGCGGTGGGGCACGAAACGTGCCCGGGGCTGCCGGGGGGTGCCGCAGGTCATCGACGCGCATCTGTTCACACCCGACCTGCGGAACGCAAGTGCATGACGCACTTGCGTGACCTGCGGTAATGGGAGCGTTTCCAGGGAGATCCACGCGATTGAGCACTACGAATCGGTAACTTGGGCCTTGACAAGGAGGTATCCGGCCTGCGGAGATCGCTGATCAACCTCCGCTTCGTCACGCAGAGTAGTGTTACAAAAAGATAAATGTGACCGCGATCTCTGTTGAACCTACGCAGGCGTAGGGCAGAATTCCTCACATCAGAGCGTGGGCGGCGGGTGCCGGGGAGGGCCCCGCCGCTCATTGCGTCTCCCCCCAGGCGAGTGACCGGTGTGACATTTCCGCCGCCGTCGCGCCCCGCCGGTCGCCTTAACCATCGGTAAGGCATGCTGTGCCGAACTCCATCGCCGCCCGTCGAAGGGACCAGCATGCAGTTCGGTCGCTACTACGAGGAGTTCGAGGTCGGCGCGGTCTACCGGCACTGGCCGGGCAAGACCGTCACCGAGTACGACGACCACCTCTTCTGCCTGCTCACCATGAACCACCACCCGCTGCACACGGACGCGCACTACGCCGCGACAGCGAGTCAGTTCAAGCGCAACGTCGTGGTCGGCAACTACATCTACTCGCTGCTGCTGGGCATGTCGGTGCCCGATGTGAGTGGCAAGGCGATCGCCAACCTGGAGGTCGAGTCGCTGCGGCACGTCGCGCCGACCTTCCACGGCGACACCATCTATGGCGAGACCACGGTGCTCGACAAGCGCGAGTCCGGCTCGAAACCCGACCGGGGCGTGGTGTCGGTGGAGACCCGCGGTTACAACCAGGACGGCACCATGGTCTGCGTCTTCCGGCGCAAGGTCATGGTCCCCAAGCGGGAGTACGCGGCCGCTGCGGTGCCCGACGGGGTGGATCCGGAGCGGCCCAGCTTCCCCGAGCCGCGCTGACAGCCGCGCGGCAGGCTCGATCGTCGACGAACACCGGGCTCCTTCCCCTGCGCGGGTCTGCTGGGGAAGGGGCCCTGTTCCCGTCGCGGGGCATATGCTGACGCCGGAGGTTCCGATGAGCCACTCCGTAGCGGGAGAGCCGTCCTCTGCCGGCCGCCGAGCCGCACCCTTGACCACCGCTGTCTACTCCGCCGCCGAGTGGGACCTGCTCACCAGCCTGCCCGGTCGGGTTCTCGTGGCCGCCGCGGCACCCGGTCCTGGCCGGACGGAGCGTGGAGTCATGGCCGGCCTGGCCGGTCTGGATGCCGTGGCCGCGGGTCGAGCCTCCGACAGCGATCTGGTCCGCGCGGTGGTAGCCACGATCTACGCCCGTCACGATGGCACCCCACAACCCGTTGAGCGGCTCACCGACCTGGTGGACCTGCTGGCCGCCTGTCGTGCGGCGAGCCGGGTCCTCCGGCGGCGGGCCGACCCTGCCGACTCGGCCGCGTACCGCCAGTGGGTGCAGTCGGTCGCGGCCCGGGTGTGTCGCGCGGTGCCCGGCACCGGCGCGCGCCGGGTGGACCCACCGGCCAGCCCGGTGGACCGGCGCTTCCTGGACCGGCTCGGTGCCGCCCTCGACCTGGCCTGACCGGCAGGTCGTCGCGGCCGGTGCCGACGCGGTCCGTACCCTCTGATGACCGTGACCGACGACCAGCTTGAGGTGGGCGTGGGCCCCTGGCCGGGGGACCCACCCGACGACCCTCGTTACGACAGGCAACTGCTCGCGGAGGGGGACCGGCGCAACGTCGTAGACCGCTACCGCTACTGGCGGCACGAGGCGATCGTCGCCGACCTGGACCGGCACCGGCACGGCTTCCACGTCGCTATCGAGAACTGGCAGCACGACTTCAACATCGGCACTGTGGTGCGCAACGCCAACGCGTTCAACGCCGCCGAGGTGCACATCGTCGGACGGCGACGGTGGAACCGGCGCGGCGCGATGGTGACCGATCGGTACCAGCACGTACGGCACCACGAGACGATCGAGGAGTTCGTCGCCTGGGCGGCCGAGCGGCAGCTGCCGGTGTTCGGCATCGACAACCTGCCCGGGTCGCGTCCGCTGGAGACCGGCACCCTGCCGCGGTACTGCGTGCTGCTGTTCGGCCAGGAGGGGCCCGGTCTCTCCGCGCCGGCCCGTGCGGCCTGCGACCAGCTCTACTCCATCGCCCAGTACGGCTCGACGAGGTCGATCAACGCGGGCGTGGCCAGCGGAATCGCCATGCATGCCTGGATCCGCGCGCACGCCGGTACGCCGCCGGACTGACCCACGTACGGTGCCGAATCGGACGTTCCGGCTTGACGTGCGGGCGGTCCGGGGTGACGGTGGGGATGTGAGTGTCGCGGTGAGTTGTCCGAGATGCGGGGGCCCGGTACGGGCGCCGGATCTGATGAACACCGACTCGAGGTGTGTGCGCTGCGGCCCGGTGCCGCCGTTGCACGTGCCCGAGCACATCGGAGCGGACATCGTGGCGAGCGTGGTGGAACGGATCACCGCGACCGGCGACCCGCCGGTGACGCCGTTGTGGTGCCCGTGGCCGCTGCCACCCGGGTGGACACTCACCGGCGTGGCGTACGCCGGGGACGACCGGACGGGCGTGCGGGCGACAGTGGTGGCCTGCGCGGGCCCGGCGCCACTCGGTGGTGGTCCGGCCGATCTGGTCTTCGTGGCCGAGGAACCCGGCGTCGGCCTGGGCACCCGGCTCGCCGGTCTGACCGGCCCGGATCCCGGACCGGAGTTGGTGGACGCGTTGACCGACCCGGGGTCGGGTCACCCTGACCACGTCGGACAGGCGAAGATCAAGGTCGGCGGGCACCCCACTCCACTGTGGTTGGTGAATTCACCAACGGATCGAAGCGCGTACGCCGGCGAAGCTCGGGGAATGTGGCTCCATGCGATAGCCTGGCCGGCGAGTGCGGGTCACCTGCTCGCGGAAGACGTCGTGCTACACGACCTGACCGAGTGGACTCCGCCCGAGCTCGTGTACGGCGCACCGTCCCCGTATCTACCCGGTAGAGCTTGACAACTCTTCCGGATTGACGGAGAACGGACGCAGATATTCACTGTACGACACCACACTGATACTCTGGGTGCCGCTGCGGTAATGGGACCCGGCGCCGCGCGAGAGGATGGCCCGCCATGGTCAAGAAGGTCCTCACCTGGGCCGGAATCGCATTCTTGATCTTCTTCGTCGCCTACCGGCCAAACTCTGCGGCGGATGTGTTCAAGTCGCTCGGCGGCGGGATCATGGATATCGCCCAGGGGTTTGGCGACTTCTTCACCAGCCTCGTCGCCTAGCCGCCGATGGGCAGCCCCTCCGGTCCACCCTTCGACCCGGACGACCCCGACCGGGAACGCCGCGAGCGCGACACCGAGCCGATCCCGCGGATCGGGCCTGATGACGGCCCGGGCTACGGGGCTGGTCCCGGTCTGTCCGACGGTCCGTCCCTTTCGGACGACGTCGGCTATGGCGACGGGCCCGGCTATGCCGGTCAGGGTCGTTCCGGTCGGGGGTGGATCCGTGATCCGGAGGCGAGCTACCAGCCGCCGCAGATCTCCGAGGACGAGCTGGCCGGGTTGCGTGCCGACGCGACCGGCTCGACCCCTCGGCGGGTGCTGCCACTGGAAGACGAGCCCAGTTCGCTGGTGGCTCGCTACCTCTTCCCCACCGAGCGCTACCGGGGTGAGTGGAAGCGACACTGGATCCACCTCACCAATCCGCTGTTGATCGGCGTCGCGGCGACCTTCGTGCTCGGCTACCTCTCCGGCTTCCTCGCCGGGCAGGACGTCGGCGCGTTGACCACCATCGCCGTGCTGCTGTGGTTCGCGGTGATGGGCTGGGTGGCGTGGAAGGTCGCCGACTGGTGGTATGACCGGTTCATCCTGACCAACAAGCGGGTCATGGTGGTCAACGGCATCGTCACCCGCAAGGTGGCGATGATGCCGCTGGTCCGGGTCACCGACATGAAGTACGAGCAGACCCCGACCGGTCGAGCGCTCAACTACGGCACCTTCGTGCTGGAGTCTGCCGGCCAGGAGCAGGCGCTTCGCGAGATCAAGAACCTGCCCAATCCGAACGAGCTCTACCTGCGCGTCGTCGAGGAGATGTACGAGCCTCAGGCCGTCGAGGCGCGGCTCGGCAAGGAGGCCGACGAGGCCAAGGCCGACGACGGGGCGTGAAGGTTTTCGACCGAACATCGGAGCAAGTGCGCACCTTTCGTCATGGACCAGAGCGCCCCTGACGTGGCACTCTGCCAAGACGGCAGGGGTGTGGAGGTGGGCGGTGGCGAGCAAGGACTCGTTGGAGGAGCAGTTCCGCGAGTTCGTCGCGGCCCGCTCCGCCGCGCTCCTACGCACCGCTTATCTGCTCACCGGCGACTGGGCCACGGCCGAGGATCTGCTCCAGACGGCGCTGACAAAGACCTACCTCGCGTGGAAGCGGCTCGGCGGAATCGAGGCGGTCGAGCCGTACGCCCGGCGTGTGATGGTCAACACGTCGACCAGTTGGTGGCGGCGACGCTGGCACGGCGAACGCCCGACCGAGGTGCTGCCCGAGCGGGCCGGTGTCGACGAAATCGAGCAGCAACTTGACCGTGACCTGCTCTGGCGGCATCTCCGGGAGTTGCCCAACAGGCAGCGGGCTGTGCTGGTGCTGCGCTACTACGAGGACATGTCGGAGGCGCAGACCGCCGCGATGCTGGACATTTCACCGGGCACCGTGAAGAGCCAGTCGTCCCGGGCGCTCGCCACGCTGCGTCGGCGACTGGGCGCGGACGCACCGGAACTGGCAGCCGCCGCCGGCATCGCCGGCAGGTCTGCCGCTGCCGCCGGTCCAGGGGCCGCGACCGGTGCCCCCGGCCACACGACGGGCTCGGGTTCCCGGACCGGGCGAGTCCCGGCCGCCGGTGCCGCTGCCTCACCCCGTCCCGGACGGGTGCCTGGCCGACCTGTGCCCCGCCCGACCGCTCCGCGCCCCGCCGTGCCGCGTGGGATCACCCCGCAGGTCGTCCTGCCCACCGCCCCGGCGGCCGTGCCCGTCGGCACGGGCTCCGGGGACCAGCAGTGAGTCAGTTTCAGGGCCGGCACGACAACCTGACGGACGGCCCGCAGCGTTCATACCAGGTGCGGCCTGACGAGATGGAAGGTGCGGTGCGGGAGACACTCTCGCACCAGGTCGCCCTTGCCCGCCCACTGAGCGTCGATCCGGCCGGCCAGGCGATCCGTCGCGCGAACCGGATCCGACGTCGACGCACCGCCGCCGGCCTCGCCCTCGCGGCGGTCACCACTGTGCTGCTCAGCGCCGGCATGGCCCAGCTCGGTGCCGAGACCAGGCGGGACGGCTCACCCATCGTCGTGATCGGCGACCCGGACCCGACCAACCGACCGCTCCCGACGGCCAGCATTCCCGGCCCCGCCCCCTCGCCCACGACGTCGACCTCTCTCGTCGTCAGCGAGACGCTGGTCAGCGCCGACGGGCGGCGGCTGGTGCTACCCGACGTCGGGCCGGCCGAACGCGTCCAGCCGCTGCCCAGCGGCGGCGGTTGGCTGGTGGTCGGCGCGCCGAGCACCGCAGGACGTTCCCTGTGGGTGGTGCAGGACGACGGCCTGGTGCAGGTGCTGCTGGCCGGTGCCGGCGCGATCGTCCTGGCCCCGGACAGCCACCAGGTCGCCTGGCGCGACGGAGACGATCTCCTGATGGCGGGCGTGGTCGGCACCCAACTCATCGGGTCGGTGCGCACCCCGGTGCCGGCGGCGGCGGAGCCCGTCAGGTTCGTCGGTGACAGCGTGCTGGTCCGACTCGACAGGGCCAGCGCTGGTCACACTCTCTGGCGGCCCGGTGCGGGGCCGTTGCCCGACACCCTCGACCGGGAGAGCCTCAACGTCTACGGGCGACTGCCCGATGGGCGGCTCGTCGGCCAGGTCACCACTACCGATCCGGACCGGACCTGCCTCGCCATCCTCACCCCGACACGTCGCCTGGACCCGGTACGCACCGGCTGCGGTCGAGACCTGAGCCGGGACGGCGTCGGCGGGGTTTCGCCGGACGGGCGGTGGCTGCTGGTCAACGAGGGGAGCGGCACTGCCGGTCGGTCGGTGCTTGTCGACCTTCAGCGGCTCGGGCCGGTCACGACAGCCGCTGTGGCCGGGCCGCCGATGACCGGGGCGATCGTGTGGAGCGACGAGACCCAGGCCTCCTACCTCGACGGCACCGGCGAGCTGGTCCGGGTCGACGTCGGCCAGGTGCGGGCGGGAAAGCCCGCCAGCCCCGCTGCGGTGCCCGGCGTGCCAGCCGGAGAGCGGCCGATCCTGGTGAAGGACTTCTGACCCCGGGTGACCCATGTGAGCCGGGCTCACCGTTTCCTCGGTAACGTCGGGCGGTGACCTCGCGTACCGGCCCCGCCCCCCGGATCGACCTGCACGCCCACTCGACGGCCAGCGACGGCACGCTGACCCCGGCCGAGCTGGTCGGCGCGGCCTCCGACGCCGGGCTGGACGTACTGGCGATCACCGACCACGACACCACGGCCGGCTGGGCGCCGGCGGTGGGCGCGCTGCCGCCAGGTCTGCGCCTGATCCGGGGTGCGGAGTTGTCGTGTCGCTGGTCCGGTGCGCAGCCGGCGGTGCCGCTGCACCTGCTCGCGTACCTGTTCGATCCGGACCACCCGGAGCTGGTGGCCGAGCTGGCGCGGGTCCGAGCCGCCCGGGAAGAGCGCGGCGAACGGATGGTCGGCCTCCTGCGGGCCGACGGCATCGACGTGAACTGGCCGGACATCCTGGCCGGTGCGGGTGGCGGCACAGTGGGACGCCCGCACATCGCGCAGGCACTCATCGGCGCCGGCCTGGTCGGCAGCGTCCGGGAGGCGTTCGGCCCGGACTGGCTGGGCGAGCGGTACCGGCTGCCGAAGGAGGACATCGACGTGTTCCGGGCCGTTCGACTGGTCCGGGCGGCCGGAGGCGTGCCGGTCTTCGCCCACCCGCGAGCCACCCGACGCGGCCGGGTGGTGCCCGACGAGCTGATCGCCGAGCTGGCCGCCGCCGGGCTCGCCGGGCTCGAAGCCGACCATGAGGACCACAGCCCGGACGAGCGGGAGCACGTACGGGCGCTCGCTGCCGAGCTGGGTCTGCTCGTCACCGGCTCCTCAGATTTTCACGGCACCCACAAGACCGTTCAGCTCGGAGCGTTCAGCACCAGCGCCGAGGCGTACGAGCGGATCGTCGCCGAAGGGGTGACCGAGGTCGCTTCGGGCTGATCCGGGTATTTCGCCCATCGCGGCGCGGCTAGGTTGATCACGTGGATCTGAAGCTGTTCGGCGAGGTTTTCGTGACCCTGCTGGTGATCACCGACCCGCCGGGCATGATGCCGATCTTCCTGGCGCTGACCGGCCCGCTGCCCGCCCGCGACCGTAACCGAGCAGCCTGGCAGGCCGTCGCACTGGCGCTAGGCGTCATCGTGATCTTCGCGGTGGCGGGGCAGACTCTGCTCGACTACCTGCACGTGGACCTGCCGGCGTTGCAGGCGGCCGGTGGGCTGCTGCTCGTGCTCGTCGCTTTGGAGTTGCTGACCGGTAAGGCCGACGACCCGAGCCAGCAGGTCACCTCCAACATCGCGCTGGTGCCGCTGGGCACGCCGTTGCTGGCCGGCCCGGGCGCCATCGTGGCCACCATGCTCTTCGTCCAGCAGGCTGACGGGCTGGGAGAGTTCAGCGCCATCGCCGTGGCGATCCTTGCCGTGATGGTCGCCGTCTGGATCGTCCTGCGCTTCTCCGGCGGCATCGTGAAGATCCTCCGGCCGGGCGGGATCGAGGTGCTGACCCGGATCGCCGGCCTGCTGCTGGCCGCGATCGCCGTGCAGCTCATCGCCGACGCGGTGGCCGCGTTCGTCACGCAGTACGTGAACATGGCGTGACGGCACGCGCCCGATGTCGCAGGGGGATGGCAGGATCTCAGGAGTGCGACGATCCTCATCAGCGGGGCGGCCCGCCGCCGGCGGCCGGGCCCCGCGGCAGCGCGCTGGCGACGCCGAGCAGCTCGGCTTCGAGGGCATGCCGGAGCGGCTGTTCGTCTGCACCCCGAGCAAGCTCGGCGCGTACGCGGACTGCCCGCGTCGCTACCGCTACTCCTACGTCGACCGGCCCACCCCGCCCAAGGGCCCGCCGTGGGCGCACAACTCGCTCGGCGCCAGCGTGCACACCGCCCTGAAGAACTGGTATGCGCTGCCCGCCGACCGACGGCGTCCCGAGGCGCTGGCCACGCTACTCAAGGGCACCTGGGTCCGCGAGGGCTACCGCGACGATGAGCAGGAGCGGGCCGCCTACCGGCGGGCGTTGGGATGGCTTGAGGCGTACGTCGAGACGCTGGAGCCGGATTCCGACCCGCTCGGCGTGGAGCGGGTGGTGGCGGTCAAGACAGCCGTGCTGGCGTTCAACGGTCGTACCGACCGGATCGACTCGCGGTCCGGCCCGGAGGGGCCGGAGCTGGTCATCGTCGACTACAAGACCGGCCGCACCGGGCTGGACACTGACGACGCCCGGGGCTCGCAGGCGCTGGCGCTCTACGCGTACGCCGCCGAGCGGGTGTTCCGTCGGCCGTGCCGCCGGGTGGAGCTGCACCACCTGCCGACCGGCACGGTCGCCGGCCACGACCACACAGTCGAGTCGCTGGCCCGACAACTGACCCGCGCGGAAGAGACAGCCCGCGACATCATGGCCGCCGAGCGCGCGGTCTCCGACGGCGCCGACGCGGACGAGGCTTTCCCGGTGGCGCCCGGCCCGCGCTGTGGCTGGTGCGACTTTCGGCGGCACTGCCCGACGGGTGCCCAAGTCCCGGGCAAAGAGCCGTGGGCGGCCATGGACCGGCCCGCCGACGGCTGATCGCCAGTGCAGAGGGTCGGTCAGCCGGCCAGCGGGGCGGCGGCGTGCCGCGCTGCCCGCTCCTTGGCTGCCTGTATCAACGGCCCCTCCAGGTAGCGGCGGGGGACGGCGGCGAGCGCGAGCCGCAGCGCGCGCACGGTCAGGTCCGCCGACAGCGCTGTGGTCGGTAGACCGAGACCTCCGTACATCCGGTGTGCCCACGTCGGCAGCAGCGCGAACGCGGTGCTGGCGATCCCCAGGTACGCCCAGCGTGGCGGACCCAGAGTGAGCCCCAACCGGACCGGCAGGCTGAGCTTCCACGGCAGCGGCGGGGCGGTCAGGAACACCGCCGTCTCGGCGGCCTCCCGGGTCATCCGCAACTGTGGCCGTATGGTCTCGTAGTAGTCCGCGACCTCGGCGGCGGTCCCCGGGACGGTGGCCGGGTCCAGGCCGACAAGGGCGGCCGCGCGGCGCTGCTCGGTGTAGTAGCCGTCCACCTCGTCGTCGCTCAGCGGCAGCCCGGCGCGTCGGGCAGTGCTCAGGAACGACTCGACCTCGGTCACGTGCACCCAGCGCAGCAGGTCCGGTTCGTCGATCCGGAACTGCTCACCGGTGAACGTGTCGGTGGCCCGCAGCCGGTCGTGCAGTCGGCGCAGCCGGGCCCCGGCGGCCTGCGCCTCGGCGGTGGTCCCGTAGACGGTGGTTGCCACATAGGTCGCGGTGCGGACCAGTCGGCCCCAGGCATCGGTGCGGTAGTTGCTGTTCTGCGCGACCCCGGCCATGGCCCGGGGGTGCAACGCCTGGAGGTAGAGCGAGCGCAGGCCGGCGACGATCAGGATCGGCTCCTCGTGCACCTTCCACGTGACCGAACCCGGACCGAAGAGGCCGAGGTCATCGGAGTCCACCGTTCAAGAGTGCCACGGTCGGGCCGACCTCGCCGGTCACGTGCTGCCGGTGCCGGCTGATCAGACGTCGGCGGAGCGGCGGGCCCGGCAGCCCGGGCAGAGGCCCCAGAAGGTCACTTCGGCCTCGTCCACCTCGAACCCGTGCGCGCTGTTCGGCTCAAGACACGGTGCGCTGCCCACCGCGCAGTCGATGTCGGCGATCTCGCCGCAGCCCCGGCAGACCACGTGGTGGTGGTTGTCGCCCACCCGCGCCTCATAGCGGGCGGGACTGCCCGCCGGCTCGATCCGGCGTGACAGCCCGGCCCGGGACAGCGCGCCCAGCACGTCGTAGACGGCCTGGGTGGAGACCGAGTCGAGGCGTCCGCGCACCCGCCGGGTGATCTCGTCGACCTCCAGGTGGCCGCCGTCGGCCAGCACGTCGAGCACCGCGAGGCGGGGGCGCGTGACGCGCAGGCCCCTCGACCGCAGCAGCTCCTCGGCACCGGACATTGGCCAATGACAACACGCCCGACCCGCATCGACAACCGTCGCCCGCTCCGGGTGGCCACCGACACAGCCAGGCAAGATCGGGAGCACGGCCCACAGGATGAACCCGATCGACGCGCCGCGCGTGTGACCGGTCGAGAGCCTGCGGACGATCGGCGGACCATAGGCTGACCACCCCTGACCATGATCCACCTGGAGGGTTCGATGTTCGAGGAGATCCTGGGTCTACCGGTGCACGTCCTGGTAATCCACGCTGTCGTCGTGTTCGTGCCGCTGCTGGCGGTGCTGGCCATCGCGTACGTGGGGCTACCGCGGTGGCGGCACCGGCTGGACTGGGCCCTGGGCCTCCTCGCCGTGGCCGCGCCGGTGACCGCCTACGTCGCGGTCAAGTCGGGTGAGGCACTCACCGACGCGCTGGTGGCCCGGGGCTTCCAGGGGCCGATCCTCGACCAGATCTTCGAGCACTCCCGCTACGGCGACATCCTGTTACGCGTCGTGGTGCCGCTCGGGATCGTGGCCATCCTGCTGCTCGTGGCGACAAGCGGGCACCCCCGGGTGCCGCAGTTGCCCGCGCTGGTCACCCCGGTGCTGGCGGTAGCGGCCGTGGGGCTCTCCATTGCCGCCCTGGTCTACGTCTACCTGACCGGCCATTCCGGTGCCGAGACGGTTTGGGGCACCACCCTCTGAGCTGCTGCCCGAAGTGGGCTTCAGAAGATCACTCGCGAGCAGAGCAGACAGAGCAGTACCAGCAGCACCACGCCGGCAGCGGCGCCGAAGCCGTAGGTGACCCGCTGCGAGCGCTGCTCGGCCGCGTCCATGTCGGCCATGTCCTGCGGTGGCAGCTCTCGCGGCGGCGCCGGCTGCAGGTGTACGGGTGGACGCCAACCCGCCGGCGGCGGCACGCTCGGCGGCGGGCCGGAGTACCCGCTGGCAGTACGCCCCGTCGGCGCTGGCCCGGTCGGCCCAACCGGCGGCGGGCCGGCGTTCCCGCTGGGAGTGCTTCCTGTCGGCGCTGGCCCGGTTGGCCCGGCCGGCGGCGGGCCGGCGTTTCCGCTGGGAGGACGCCCCGTCGACGCCGGGCCGGCCTGCTCGTTAGGCGGTGGGTTGGTGGGCCCGGCTGGTGGTGGGTTGCTGGGCCCGCTTGTCGGTGGGTTGGTGGGCCAGGTCGGCGGTGTGGTCGCGGGCGCGGCGGGAGGTTGATCCGTCACCGCGTCGTCACCGGTGTCGGGCCGTCGCCAGTAGTCGTCCGGGGTGCTGCCACCGCTGGGGGTCGTCACGCCGTCCGACGCTACCAACGCCACCGGCGGCCCGGTCGCTTCTGGCCGGCGTGCCCACGGTCGGCGGTGCGGCTGGCTCTGGCCGGCGTGCCCACGGTCGGCGGTGCGGCTGGCTCTGGCCGGCGTGCCCAGAGCCGATGGCCCGTTCCACCGCCGTCGGCTGCGCTAGTCTTGCCGCTCGTGAGCACCGAGGACCCTGGCACGCACGGCGCACGTGGAGACGATGACCGCGCCGTCGACCTGAGCGAAGACTTCGTGGTGCTGCCCGAGCAGACCACTGACGACACCGACCGTGGTTGGGGCGAGCGGTCGGGCGGCAACGACGACTGGCTGCTCGCCGAACGCCCCCCGCACTGGGACTGAACCCCCGGAGGCGCGGCCAGACCCACCTCGACCTCGGCCGGTCGGCCGACCGTGCTGATGAACGGGCAGGACGGCTTCGTAACGGAACCTGTCCCATCGTGGTCGTGCCCTCCGGCGGGCGGGTCAGCCCTCTCCGATTCCGGCCCCTGCTGACGGCGGTGGAGTCTGTGGTGGCGGGGTTCGGCCTGCCACCGAGGGCGCGTCGGCGGGGGCATCGGAGGGCACGGCGGCCGGCGGGCATCCGGTTGGGGTGTGCAGGACCGCGGCGGCCAGGCCGAGCAGCGCGGCGACCAGCCCGGCCCGGAGCAGGGTGCCCCCGCCGGGCAGAGTGAGCTGGCGCAGCGGCCGCAACGCCCGCGCGGAATACGGATCGACCATCGCCTCTGTTGCCTCCCGTCCCCGAGCGCCGCAGTGGCACCCGTGTACGGGAGGTTAGGCAGTTTCCGCCGCCTCGGCCGACCCACGGCCGACGCCTGTGGACAACCGCCCGGCCTGTGGAAAACCGCGCATCCGTCAGCGCGATTTGCTATGGCAGCCGCTTTGATCGACTCGGGATCAAGGAAACCGGGCGGTCAGAGCGGCGGGGACAGGCCGACTTCCTGGAACCCGAGTGGATCAAAACCGCGGGCCGGCCGGGTCTGGTGGGAGGTCGGGCCGTCGGCACCGCGGGGATGGGCCGACCTCCGGAATTGATCGAGGCCCGACCCGTGGCGGGGTCGGGCCTTCGGCGATCAGGACGAGGAGCTGGACGCCGCCGCCTTGCCGCCGCCCGATCCACCCGAGGACGACCCGGAAGGCGAGCCCGAGGAGGACGAACCGGACGAGGACGACCCGGACGAGGACGAGGACCCCGAAGAGGACGACGAGCTGTCACCGGAGGACGACTCGGACTTCGCCGGCTTGGTGGCAGTGCCGCCGGCTGTCGTCTCGGAACCGGACGCCCGGGAGTCGGTGCGGTAGAAGCCCGAACCCTTGAAGACGATGCCGACCGAGTTGAAGACCTTGCGCAGCCGCCCCTGACACGCCGGGCACTCGGTCAGCGGCTCGTCAGAGAAGGACTGCACCGCCTCGAGCTGCTGACCGCACGTGGTGCAGGCGTACTGGTACGTGGGCACGTTCTCCTCCGGATCTGGGCTCAGCCAGTTGGCACTCGACGTATTCGAGTGCCAATGGTGCGTCATTCGCCCCGGGTTCGTCCAGCAGACGTGTGGGGCGCGACACCGTGCGCCGCACCCGGGCCGTCGTCAAGCGTACGCATCCCGTCGGCGGGAGTGACGACCGCGCGCACCCGACGGTCGTGGGGCTCCGCCGGCAGCGCCTCGACCAGCTCACCGTCGTGGAGCGGTACCACCGTCAGGGCCGCTTCGGGTACCCGGGCGAGTGCGCGGTCGTACGAGCCGCCGCCGCGCCCGAGCCGCCGACCGTGACTGTCGACAGCGAGAGCCGGTACGACGACGAGTTGCGCGTGCGCCACGGCGGTCACACCGAGGCGGGCACCGGCTGGTTCTCGGATACCCCGTCCCGCCGCGATCAAGGCATCCGGCCCGGTGTACGCCGCCCAGTCCAGATCCAGGTCGGTGAGGAGCACCGGCAGCAGCAACTCGGCGTCCGCCGGCAGCGCCGCCCGCAGCACCTCGGGTAGGTCCGCGCCGCCCGGTTCGGAGCCGACCGGCACGTACGCCGTCATCCGGTGGGGGCGCAGCCGGCGTACCAGCGAGACCAGCTCGGCCTGCACGCGCCCGGCGGCGGCTGCCCGGGTCTCGGCGGGCAGCGACCGGCGGCGAGCGAGCAGCTCGACGCGGGTGTCCCGCTTCGCCATCCGGGTCACTTCCGCTTCATCAGAAAATTCCGGCACGCAACACTCCTGACGCAACGCCTCTCCCACGGTTGCACTGTGTCAGCATCGCAAGCAACGGAGGCGGAACTTCCGGGGGGACCGAGTGACGCTACGCGGGCGGTTGACTGCAGCCTTCCTCGCGGTGGTGCTCGGGCCCGTTCTGCTCGGCGCGCTCTTCGTCGCCTCCACCGTTGCCGCTGTCGACCGCAGCCGCTCCACCGAGCGCCTGGCGGTGGCGGCGTCCACCGTTCGCACCTCGGTCGACGCGCTCTGCCAGCAGCTACGCGCCACCGCCGACGCGGTGGCGCTCACCGCCGATCCGGCGGTCGCCGCCGCGCAACTCGTCGGCAGGGGTCTGGCCGCAGCGGTGCTGATCACCGACGTGGCCGGCCAGGTCACCTACATATCGCCCGGTGCCCCGTCGACCCCGTGGCAGGACTGCGCCGGCTCGGCCGAGGGCACGAACGGAGGCTCGCACCAAGACGCGGGCGGCCCGGTCCGTGCGCTGGCCGCTCAGGTCGACCTGCACGATCGCGCCGGCACCCGGCTGGGCACCGTGACCGCCGCGCAACTGGTCGACCCGGCCTTCGTGGCCCGACTGGCGGCGGTGACCGGTGTGGCGGTCACACTGCTCGACAGCGGGGCGAGCGCCGCGCGGGTCACCCACACGACCGAGTCCCGTGACGTCCGCGACGCGGTGCTGGCCGCCGCCGTCGGCGTACGGGGCGAGCAGGTCACCGAGACCAACGAGGGCCGGTACGTGCGCAGGCTCGGGCCCTCCGACGCGCAGCCGCTGCCACTGGTGCTCTCCGTGCCCAGTGAACGGCCACCGGGGCTGCACGCCACGCTGGTCGGGGTGGTCGTGCTGGCCGGGCTGCTCGCGGTGCTGACCGCCTGGCGGCTGGCCCGGGTGACCACCCGGCCGCTGGCGGAGCTGGCCGGTGCTGTCGACCGGGTGGCCCAGGGCGACCTGACCGCCCGGGTGCCGGTACGCAGCCGCGACGAGTTGGGACGGTTGGCCGCCGCGTTCAACCGGATGACCCGGGAGACCGGCTCCTACGTCGCGGCCTTGACCAGCAACCGGGATCAGCTGCGCGGGCACCTCGCGGTGCTCGGCGACACCCTGGCCAGCACGCACGACCTGCAACGCATCCTGCGGGTGATCCTGCGCAGTGCCATCGGGGCCACCGGTGCGCGCGCCGGTGCCGTGCTGCTGGTGGAGACCGGCGGGGTGCTGGTCGCGCAGTGCACCGAGGGGTTTGACGGGCGCTGGCCCGCCGAGGAGGCGGACGGGTCGCAGACGCTCCGGGTGCCGGTCGGCGTCGGCGTGGTCGGAGAGGTCGCCGCCACCGGGGAACCGCAGCGGGGCAGGGCGGAGCCGACCGAGGCGCCAACTGGTGAGCCACGCTGTCGCACCTACGTCGCGGTGCCGTTCGCCGCGCCGCCCGGCGGTGCCACTGCCACCCTCGGCGGACCCTCGGGGCCGGTCGACGAGGCGAACGCGGCGGCCGCGCTCGGCGTGCTGGCGCTCTACGACCGGCTGGGCGCCGACGAGTTCGACGACGACGACCTGGCCACCCTGCGCACCTTCGCCGGCCACGCCGCAGTGGCGGTGGACAACGTCCGGGTGCACGAGGAGGCGCAGCGGCTCTCCCTCACCGACCCGCTCACCGGGCTGTGGAACTACCGCTACCTGCGCGAATCGATCCGGCGGGAGGTGGAACGGGCCAGCCGCTTCGGGCGGATGCTCAGCGTCCTCGCGCTGGACCTGGACCGGTTCAAGGACGTCAACGACACCTACGGCCACGCCGCGGGGGACACCGTCCTGGCCGAGTTCGCCCGGCGGGTGCGCGGGGAGATCCGTGAGGTCGACCTGGCCTTCCGCCAGGGCGGTGAGGAGTTCGTGCTGCTGCTGCCGGAGACCGACGCGCGGGGCGCGGCGATCGTGGCCGAGCGGCTCGGCGCGGCGGTACGCGACACGCCCATCGCCGTCGAGGCGTACGCCGGGCCGGTCCTGGTGACCGTGTCGGTGGGCATCGCCGTCTTCCCGGACCACGGCAGCACCGGGCGAGAGGTGCTGGAAGCCGCCGACGACGCGCTCTACGCGGCCAAGGCGGCGGGCCGCGACACGTACCGGGTCGCCGAGGTGCGCTCGGATCTGCCGACCCGGGAGATCCCGGTGCTCGCTTCTGCGGTGAGCCCACCCGACGGGCTGCCGCGCGCCGGCCAGCCGGTGCAGGCCAGCCGTGAGCCGGGCGGGCCCGCCCGGTCCGACCCGACTGTGGGCGTACCGGAATCATCGCTGGCGGGCCCGGCGCACGCCCGACCGGATTCGGCCGACGACACGCCGGACAGCGCGACGGGCGCGGCGCGGGCCGGCCCGGACGCGGCGCGGCCGGGGCCGGGTGGCGGCGCGTCTTCTGGGCCACACCCGCCGCGGCAGAGCCGTGGCCGATAGTCTCGCGGCATGTCGGAGCACTCAGCGAACCCCTCATCGACGGTCGCCGCAAACGGCCGTCCCCTGGCGGTCAAGGCCGTCATCCCGGCCGCCGGACTGGCCACCCGGTTCCTGCCGGCCACCAAGGCGGTGCCCAAGGAGCTGCTGCCGGTGGTGGATCGGCCGGTGTTGCAGTACATCGTCGAGGAGGCCACGCAGGCTGGCATCGGTGACGTGTTGCTGATCACCGGTCGGGGTAAGACGTCGATGGTGGACCACTTCGACCGTCGCCCGGACCTGGAGACCAGGTTGGAGGAGAAGGGCGACTCCGAGCGGTTGGCCGCCGTACGTCGGCCCAGCGAGCTGGCCGAGATCTACACGGTGCGGCAGCCCGAGCAGCTCGGGCTCGGCCACGCCATCGGGTACGCCGAGTCGCACGTCGGCGACCAGCCCTTCGCTGTGCTGCTCGGCGACGAGTTCGTCAAGCCGTCGGAGCCGCTGCTGCCGGCGATGCTGGAGCTGCAGGCCCGCACCGGCGGTGTGGTGCTCGCCTTCTTCGAGGTCGACCCGGCCGAGACCAAGCGGTACGGGATCGCCTCCGTGGAGCCGGCCGAGTCGGAGCTGACCGACATCGGCGAGGTCGTCAAGGTGACCGGGATGGTGGAGAAGCCGCAGCCCGAGGACGCCCCGAGTAACCTCGCGGTGCTCGGCCGCTACGTGTTGCCGGGCAAGATCTTCGACGCGATCCGCCGGACCAAGCCGGGCAGCGGCGGCGAGATCCAGCTGACCGACGCGATGGAGCTGCTGCGTACCGAGGGCATCCCGGTGCACGCGATCGTCTACCGGGGCACCCGCTACGACACCGGCATGCCGCTGGGGTACCTCCAGACGGTGGTGCAGATCGCCGCCGAGCGCGAGGACCTGGGCGCCGAGTTCCGGTCCTGGCTGGCCGACTTCGTCAAGGCCGACGCGGCAGGCGGATCTGGTACATGACCGCGACGGCCGACGCCGAGGCGGCCGCGAACGAGTTGACGCCGCTCGCCGACTACCTGGGCAGCGTGCTGCGCAGGTTGCGCGCGCTGCCACCACTCGACCTCGACCTCACCCAGGCGCACGGCAACGTTCTCGCCGAGGACGTCGTCGCGCCGCACGCCTTTCCGGCCTTCGACCAGGCGGCCGTGGACGGCTACGCCGCGCGCTGGGAGGACATTTCCGGAGGGGGTCGGGGGCCGAGCTACGTCCCGGCCCCCTCCGGCACGCCCGGCGGCCGCACCATCCGGCTCAACGTTGTCGGCGATCTCGGCGCCGCGAGCTGGCGGCCGGTCCGGCTCACCCCCGGCTCGTGCTTCTCGGTGGCCGCCGGGGCCCCGCTGCCGGTCGCCGCCGACGTCGTGGTCCCGGTGGAGTGGACCGACCAGGGCATGGCCGCGGTGGAGATCTTCCGCACCCCCAAACGGGGGTACGGGGTACGCCGAGCGGGTGAGGAGCTGCCCGCCGGCACCCTGCTCGCTCGGGCCGGCACCTACGTGTCCCCGGCCCTGGTCGCCGTCTTCGCGGCGACCGGCATCGGGCACGTGGTGGTCCGGCCCAGTCCACGGGTGGTCATCGTGGCCACCGGTGACGAACTCGTCGACGTGGGTCGGGGCAGTCAACCCGGTCAGGTGGTGGACGCTAACTCGCACGCGCTGACCGCCGCTGCGGCCGAGGTGGGCGCGCTGGCGTACCGGGTGGGGATCTGCGACGACGACCCGGAGGGGCTGCGCGGGTTGCTGGAGGACCAGACGCTGCGCGCCGACCTGATCATCACCACCGGCGGCACCGGCACCGGCCCCGGAGACATGGTGCGTCGGATCCTCTCCCGCCGTGAGGGCGGTCGCGCCGGGCCGGTCACCTTCACTGACGTGGCGCTCTACCCCGGCACCGCGCTCGGGTTCGGCACTGTCGGCGCCGAGGAGGTGCCGGTGGTCTGCCTGCCCGGCGACCCGGGTGCCGCGCTGATCGGCTTCGAGGTACTGGCCCGCCCCGCCATCCAACTGCTCGCCGGCGCCGAGCCGGTGTTCCGACCCAGTGTGCGGGCGCACCTGCTGGAGACCGTGTCGTCGCCGACTGGGTTGCGCGAGTTCCGGCCGGCGCACGTCGCCGAGCGCCGCGGCGGCGGGTACACGGTCCAGCCGCTCAGCGGCGGTCCGTTCACCCTCTCCGGGTTGGCCGAGGCCAACGGGCTGCTGGTGCTCGGCGAGCGGGTCACCACGGCCGCAGCCGGATCCACTGTGGACGTGCTGCTGCTGGACCGCCGCCGGTGACGCGTCCCGGCCGGTCCGCTCGCGGCCCGTGTCGGGTGATCGCCGGATCCGTGCGGTGAACCCGGTGGGTCCACTTGCGCGCGACACGGTCCCGCGCGGGAGACTGTGCTGGTGAGTCTCTTCGGACCCGCGCGGGCACCGGGCTGGCCGGTGGAGTTGACCGACGGCCCAGTGCTGCTGCGGCCCTACCGGCGCTCCGACGCGGCGGCGTGGTCGGAGGTGCGGCGGGCCAACCGGGCCTGGCTGGCGCCCTGGGAGTCGTCACTGCCGGGCGGTTGGGACGAGATGAACTCGCCGGCCGCGTTCCGCTGGGTGCACCGTGACCAGCGGCGCTCGGCCCGCGAGGGTGAGGGCATGCCGTTCGCGGTCTGCCTGCGTGAGGCCGACCGGGACCGGCTGGTCGGGCACATCAACGTGGGCAGCATCGTGCGGCGGGCACTCTGCTCCGGCTACGTCGGCTACTGGGTGGACGCGCGGGTCGCCGGCCAGGGCGTGATCCCGACGGCGCTGGCGCTCGCCGTGGACCACGCGTTCGGCCCGGGCGGGCTGCACCGGGTGGAGGTGAACATCCGTCCGGAGAACCGGCCGTCCCGCCGGGTGGTGGAAAAGTTGGGCTTCCGCGAGGAGGCGTACCACGTGCGCTACATGCACATCGACGGCGCCTGGCGGGACCACATCGGGTACGCGGTGACGAGTGAGGAGATCGCCGCCGAGGGTGGCCTGCTGGCCCGTTGGCACCGGGTTCGCGCCACCGCGCGGTAGAAGGATTTCCCGACATCCGCCCACTCGTCCCACGGACGGGATCGGCGCGGCGCAGTGGCATCCCGGTCGGTGCGCCGTAACCTCAAGTAACTGCAAGCTGCGGCAAGCGCTCCCCGGCCGGACGATCCACGCGCCCAGGCGTGATCGATGGAAGATCCTGCGGTCGGATGGCGGTTGCTTCGAATTCGGTGACGGGAGGGGTGAGGGTGCCGACCTCGGTGCTCCTCGCCGTCCTCGCCGCCGCCGGCCTGCTCGCCCTGGCCCCGGCGTTGGTTCGTCGGTACGACGCCACCGAGCGGCTGGTGGCGGAGCGGGCGCAGTCGACGGCGCGGGTGCTCCAGCGCCGCCGACGTCGCCGCACTGTGCCGGGACGGCGACCCGTGCATCCTCCGCGCTCACTGGTCGTCACCCTCAGTAAAGACGCGACTACCGGCGCGTTGAGCGCTCCGGTCTCCGCGCCGCCGGCCGTCCGCCGCTCCGGTCGACTGCGCGCTGTGCCCGCCGCACCGAAGCGGTCCCGTCGCCGTCCGCCGCCGCGCCGACAGCACACCCCCGCTGTGTACCGGCGTCGCCGGGTGCTCGCCGCCCTCCTGCTCCTCAACGTCGTCGAGTTGATCGGCGTGCTGTTCGTCAGCCCCGGCTTCTGGGTCGGCTTCGGAGTCACCTTCCTGCTCCTGGCCCTGTACGTCGTGCACCTGCGGGGTCAGGCTCTCGCCGGGCGTCGCCGCCGCCGCGCCCGAGCCCGGGAGGCCGCCTGGTTGGCCGCCCGGCAGGCCGAGGTGCGCCGGGAGCAGGCCCGGCGGGCCGCGGCCCGCCGGGAGGCGCAGCGCCGCCTCGCCGCCCAGCGCGAAGGGGTACGCCGAGCCGCCATGGGCCTGGACCGGCCGGGAGACCTGCCGGCGGCGGTCAACGGTGGATCAGTCTCGTACCGGCGCTCGGGCGGCCTGCGCGGCCGTCCCTACGAGGCCGGCCGAGGCGCCTGACCCTGGCCGTGGCTCGGCCGTGCCCTGGTCGTGGCTCGTCCGTGCCCTGGTCGTGGCTCGGCCGTGCCCTGGTCGTGGCTCGTCCGTGCCCTGGTCGTGGCTCGTCCGTGCCCCGGTCGTGGCTCGGCCGTGCCCTGGTCGTGGCTCGGCCGTGCCCTGGTCGTGGCTCGTCCGTGCCCTGGTCGTGGCTCGTCCGTGCCCCGGTCGTGGCTCGTCCGCGGCGGCCGGCTTGTTCGACTCGGGTTCCTGAAGGTCGCGGTGTCGCGGCGTCCGGGATGCCCCGATTTCCGGGAACCCGAGTCGATCTTCGGGTCGGCCGGAGCGCCGGGCCGGGGGCGGATTCGCGGTGGAGGCCGACGACCTGTTAGCCTTGCTGCCGGCCCGCCCGGTGTAAGCCGGGTGGGACCGAAGCCGGTTCGCCGGCGGGGGGCTGTGGCGCAGACTGGTAGCGCACCTCGTTCGCATCGAGGGGGTCAGGGGTTCAAATCCCCTCAGCTCCACCCCAGGTCAAAGGCCGTTTCCGCGAGTCGGAGACGGCCTTTTTGATCTTTTGGGTGCCAAGCCGCGCCCATCACGTACGCCCCATCGACACGACGCGTGGCCACCGGCCCAGATTCGTGAACTGGCGAAGGTAGCGCTCGCATCGCTGGGTGAACTCGCCCGGCTCGGGTGGCAGTCGAGTCGCCGTGACCATGTGGCGCGGGTGGGTGTGGCCCGGCCGCAGCAGCTGGATCTGGTCGTCGATGAACTGGCCGCCAGTGCGGTCGGCGACGGCAAGTGCCATGGCCAGCGCTACCACGACACTCACGCACGTGCGGTAGGGGCTGAAGACGCAATCCGGGTCGCCGCCGGTCTCCGGCTCATGGTCGATGACCAGGAGCCAGGCACCGTCCTCGAAGCCCGAGACGTCGATCTCAAAGTGGATCGAGCCTGGCATTCCGTTGGGCTGACGTTCAAGGCGGTCGCCGATGGTGGTGGACCGCAGTTCCGCCGCGTCGAGGCGGCGGCCGGACGCGACGCGGCGTCCCTGCTCGTAACGTCGGTCGGTGAACACGCTCAGCTCGGGTGTCGTGTCCAGGCCGAGAAGTTCGGCCAGGGTGGCCCGCGCGGCGATCATCATCTCGGCGAGCGAGATGGGCCGGGCCAGCGTTGCCTCAAGATCGACTGACATCCGAGCCTCCGGTCTCGTCGCGTGGTCCCGTGGTCAGTGCCACAGGCTAGGAGAAGCGTTCGGTCGTCGCGGGTATCAAGCCGTGCTGGCGCAGGACGCTCGTCAGCTCGCACAGGGTCGAGCCGAGCACAACGGTGGCGTCGGTCCTCAGTAGCGCGGTCACGTCGAGACACCAGGCGAGGGTGTGGCCGACGCGGCGCAGATCCCAGGTGATCTGGTCGCCGTTCTGGTCGAGACGACCCGTCGCGGCGGACGCGCCCGTGCCGCCCGCCGGTGTCCGCCAGGCCGTCCGGAGGCTCGCCACCTGCCCGGCGCCGAGATCCTTGGCGAAGAGGACCCGGTACACCCGTCGATCGTGGAAGCCGGTCGGGGGCTGTGCGGGGCCGAGCCGCAGCGGCGGGGCGGTGGCGATCGGTTGACGGTCGAGGAAGTGCGTACGAAGCACCGAATCGTCAGGCAGTTGCCCGCCGCCGAGCGCGCGGTAGACCTCTTCGGCATCCCGACGGGAGGTGGGAAGCACGCGCGCCAGCACCTCGGGGTCGGTGCGTATGGCGCGGCTCAGCGCGGCGGAACTCCACCAGCCGGCGTCCGGCGTCCAGCCCGCGCTGTCCAGCCCCGTGGTGGTGAAGTCGCGGTGGCGGGTGAACTCCTCAACGACGATGCCTTCCACAGTGGTCGCCCGGTCGCGGTGGCCGACCAGGTAGTAGTCCAGGGGCGGTCCCGCGTCGGGCAGGAGCACGGGCGCAGCGCGCATCGGGTCGGCGGTCATCGGCACAACCGTAGCGAAGGAGGACGGTTAGCATCCGGACCTCTACGTGAGGAGCCCAGATGACTTCGGTGGCCCAGACCCGGTTCGGCATCGTCGGCAGTGGTTGGCGAGGTGAGTTCTTCCTTCGCCTGGCCCGGCTGCTCCCCGAGCGGTTCCGGGTGACCGGGGTGGTGACGCGTACCGAGTCGCGGGGAGTGGCCGTGACCGCCGACTGGGGCGTGCCGACCTTCCGCACGACGGCGGAGATGCTCGCCCACGAGCGGCCGGACTTCGTCATCGTGTCGGTGCCGTGGCCGGTGACGCCCGAGGCGACCCGGGAGCTTGTCGCGGCCGGCGTACCGGTGCTCGCCGAGACGCCGCCCGCCCCCGACCTGGCGGGTCTGCGCTCGCTCTGGGCCGACGTCGGAGGCAGTGGTCTGGTGCAGGTCGCCGAGCAGTACCTGCTGATGCCCGGTCATGCGGCACGGCTGGCGTTGGTCCGCGCCGGCGTGCTCGGTGAGCCGACCTCGGTCCAGATCTCGTCGACCCACCTGTACCACGCGGTCTCACTGATCCGGGGTCTGCTCGGCGTCGGTCACGAGAGCGCCGAGGTGAGCGCGCGCGCCTTCGTCGCGCCGCTGGCCAATCCGCTCTCGCCGGCCGGCTGGAGCGGCGACGACACCCCGCAGCAGCTCTCCACCACCCTCGCGACCATCGACTTCGGCGGGCGGATGGGGTTGTACGACTTCACCGACAACCAGTGGTGGAACCCGCTGCGTACCCGCCGGTTGGTGGTCCGGGGCTCGCGCGGTGAGCTGGTGGACGACCGGGTGGTCCGCCTGGTCGACCAGAGCACGCCGGTGGAGTCGTTTCTGGCCCGGCGGCAGACCGGTCTCGACCTCAATCTGGAAGGGCTCGACCTCAAACACATCAGCTTCGATGGCGACGTGGTCTACCGCAATCCGTTCGTCGGCAGCGGGATGTCCGACGACGACATCGCGGTGGCCGACATCGTCGCCCGTGCCGGGGCGTGGGCGCGGGAGGAGGGCCCGGCTCCGTATCCGCTTGCCGAAGCCTGCCAGGACCATCTGATCAGCCTCGCCATCGACGAATCGGTACGCGCCGGCCGGCCGGTCGTCACCGCCGCCGAGGCATGGGGGCGGTAGCTGCTGTTGATCCGTTCCTGTCTCTTGGCTGACAGTGCGCAACCGTACAGCCAGCTCACCTGTGGAGCCGGGTATCAACCGAATGCCCGGGAGCACCCGGGCCCCACACGGGGAGCAAGGATGAATCGAAGCACTCGACGCCGGATGCTCGCAGCCACCGCAACCGGTCTGCTGGCCACCTCTCTCGGCGTCGCTGTCTCCGCGACGGCGACCGCCGCGCCCGGCGGGGCGACCCTCCGCACCTGCAAGATCAGTACACTGCCGTACCCGACCGACACCTATCGCGCCGACGCGAACGCCGTCGACCCGACGGGTCGCTACGTCGCGGGCACCGCGCTGCGGGTCGGTGAGACCGACAACCAGTACCTGCTGCTGTTCTGGGACGGGCAGCGGGTCACCGAGCTGGAGTCGGAGGGCTCGGCCACCCCCGTCGACATCAACGCCGACGGCGTCGTGATCGGCAACGGATCGGCGGAGACCGGATACGGGCAGCCGTGGAGGTACCGCGACGGCAAGCTCGAGCAGTTGCCGATGCTGCCGTCCACCGCCACGTATGTCAGCGCCATCAACGATGCCGGCGACATCGTCGGCCACGGCTCCGACATCGTCTCCGGGGAAATGGCCGCGCTGCGCTGGCCGGCCGCCCGTCCGGGCACTGTGGAGGTGCTCGACGCCCCGGTCGACGCCCAGGCTGGTGGGATCACTGACAACGGGACCATCGTCGGTAGCGCCGGAGCCTTCGGAGACTGGAACAGCTGGGTCCGCCGCCCGAACGGCCGGATCGACGCGCTCACGTTCCCCGGCGCCGAGTGGAGCACGGCCGGCGCGGCGGCGGGCCGCTGGGCGATCGGCCAGGTATGGCTGGGCGGCGGCACCACGTCGACCAGGGTTCGGTGGGACCTTCGGAACGGCTCGCACACGTTGCTCGACCAGGACATGCCGGCCCTGACCGGCGTCAACGCCAAGGGCGTCGTGGTGGGCGGTGACCGCGTTGCCAGGGGCTCCACCTCTCGGGTGCTGCCGGGTGGCGGCGTAGGGGTGGTCGTCGGGGCCCGGTCCATCTCCGACTCGGGCACCATCGTCGGGTTCCGCAACGTCCTCGCCGACCGGCTGACCCCGGTGCGCTGGACTGGCTGCTGACCCACCGACTCTCCCACCGCGTGGGGCCGGCCCGGACGGGTCGGCCCCACGTCGCGTCAGCGCGTCACGGCTTCCAGGAACCGGCGGTCTGGAACTGGTCCTGGTACTCCAGCGCGCCCGAGGTGTCGTGCACGTCGAACACCACGCTGCCGGTGCGTCTGGTGCCGGCGGTCAGATCGTCGACGGCCGGCATCGGTTTGCCGCAGCCGGAGAAGGCTCCACCGATCGCTGTGGTCTTGGTGCCGTCGGCGGCGACCCACTGGAAGTAGAGCGGGTTCGTCGACGCGGTGCCCTTGGTGACAGCCACCGTCACATCGGCGATCACGTACATGCCCTCGCCGGGCTTCAGTCCATGGGACTTGCAGGGTTTGGTGGCGCTGCTGAACTTCGTGACGGTGATCTCGACGGTGCCGGCCTCGCGGTTGATGATCAGAGTGTCGCCCGGCGACAGGTCGCGGGTGTCGCCGTTCGCCGGCGGCGGGGTCGGTGGGGTGGCCTGCGCCTCGCTCACAGTGGTCGAGGTGCCCTTGGTGCCGATCACGACCGCCACGATGCCGCCGGCGCAGGTGAGCAGTGTGAGTACGGCCGCGGTGACCGCGACGACCACTACGGACTTCTTGGCGCGGTCCGTCTGCGCAGGTGGCGGTGCGATGATCGGGTAGCCGGAACCACCGGGTGCCCGATATCCGCCGCCATGGCCCGTGTGCCCGCCGGCCGCCGGGTACGCAGCCCCCGAGAACGGCGGCTGCGGTGTGGCCGCGGACGAGCGGGTCGGCGGCTGCTGGTTCGGCTGTCGGGGGTCGTGCGGCCTGACGGGGGGCTGGGGGTGGGTCACCGTACTCCTTGAAACTTCGGTACGTGCGGTGCGGGAACTCTTCGACGTTACCGTGGGTGGCGGAGCGTCCAGTCGCCACGCCGGACGGCTTCCCATCGAGAGGATGCGAAACCCGTCCGGCCAGCGTGGACGGTGGTCAACCGGTCACCGAACGCCAATGTGGATCGGTATTCCATTCATCGCTTTGAGTAACTAGTCGAGGTCATCGTGCCGGGAGCGCGGCGGCGGTGCGGACCAGCCCGTCGGCGATCACGAAGCGACCGCTGATCGATGTGGGCGGGTCGTCGACAGCCGCCGCGTCCACCCGGGCCGGTGCGATCCGGGCCGTGAACGTTCCGGCATCCGGATCGATGTCGAGTAGGGCGTCGTGGAAGTCCAGCCAGCCGCGGACGATCGGATGCCACACCTTGTAGATGGTCTCCTTCGCGCTGAACAGCACGACCGGCCAGTAGGTGCCGCCGGGTAGCCGTGCGCAGGTGGCCTCCTCCTCGGGCAGCAGCACGAGTCTGCGTACTCCCGGATTGACCTCGCGGTGCTGCTCGGCATCCATCCCGACGGACCGGATGTCGGTGGTGCGCGCCGCCGCCGCGGCGCAGTAGCCGGCGGTGTGGGTGATGCTGCCGACCACCCCGGATGGCCAGACCGGCGCGCGGTCGGCGGCGGCCGGCACGGCTGTCGCCGGCAGGCCGAGGTCGCGCAATGCCCTGCGAGCGCAATTCCTTCCCGCGGCAAAGTCCCGCCGACGGGTCTGCGCCGCCCGCTCACCGAGACATGCCTGCTCAGCGGGGAGTAATTCGCCCGTCCAGTCCTCGGGCCCGGCGACGGCGACGGCGACCGTCGATGGGAGCAGGTCACGCATTCCGGTGACCTACTGGTCGGTAGGAATGACGCAGAGAGTTAACCGTCAAATTTCCGACTCCCATGACCGCCGAAGGTACCGCAAAGATGTAACACCGGAGGGACGCGCAGCGCCCTCCCTGATGGCTCCGGGGGGACCACCATCAATGCTGGCCGGCACGGCAGCCGCCAGTCCCGTGGACATCTGGAAGGACGTGCGATGACCGATGGCCTGGAACGGCCGGGGGTGCGGGCTGACGAACACGCCCCGAAGACCCCCTGCTGGAGCTGCGGCTCCTGCGGTGACGAGTGGCCGTGCGCGACGAAGCGCACCCGGCTGCTGGCGGAGTACGGGGGTGACCGCGCAATGCTCAGCGTCTATCTGGGCTCCTGCCTCGCCGCCGCCACCGAGGATCTGCGCGCCGCTCCGGTGATGTCGCTCCAGGACAGGTTCATCGGCTGGTTGCCGCGCGGCTCCCGACGTAGCTGAGTCTCTGGTGGCCCCGCCGGCGGGCGGGGCCACCAGAGGCGGCGTTTCAGCGACGCCGAGGGCGTCGGGTCACAGCGAAGCCGAACACGCCGGCCACCGCGGCGAGCGCGCCGCCGATGCCGGTCCAGACCCAGCGCGAGCCGAGATCCGGCAACCAGTCCGCCGGCGAGCCGCTCTCGTCGTCGGCCTCCGCGTCCACCGGGGGTACGGCGTTGAGTACCGTGCCGGCCTTGGTGTTCGGCACCAGCGGGGCGGCCAACTCGCCGTCGTCAGCCGAGGCGCCCCGGTCGGCGATGGTGCCGACCAGGAGGTCGACGTCGATCGGCGCACCCAGATCCGGCTCCGGCAGCTCGATCACTGACAGTCGGACGACGTACGTGCCGGGCAGCGGGTCGGCCGACCAGGGCTCAGCCCACGGCCGCACCTCGCGCAGCGTGCAGCCAAGGACCACGTTCGACGCCTTCGCGTCCACTGTCGGGGTCTGGGCCCCCGCCGTGCACGCCTGGCGTCGGCGCAGCCCGTCGAAGACGTCCACCGTCCAGGTGGAGGCGCCGCTGCGTCCCTTCGGGAAGCTGACTGTGGCGTTGATCTCGTGCACCTGGCCGGCCGTCGCCGGGAACGACCAGTAGAGGTGGTCACCGATCGAGGCGTCCACCCGTACCGGTTGTCCGGCGGTGATCGGGGTGGCGGTGAGAAAGGACGTGCCGGCACGGTTCACCGGCGTGGCACCCGGGGAGGGGGTCGGTGCGGCGGCGGCCGCAGCGGGAAGCAGAGCGGCCACGCCGGCGGCGAGCAGCGCCGCCATCGACCGGAACAGTGCGGTACCCATCAGTTCTCCCTCCAGGTGGCGACCCACCAGCGGGTGAGCAGACCGGCGAGCAGACCGGTGATCAGCCCGGCGACGGTGAGCAGGGCGAGCAGCACCCAGCCCCGGCCGAGGTCGGGTCCGTCCGGTGCGGGTGCGGCCGCGACCACGTCGATGGTCAGCTCCACAGGCATGCCCGGGGTGGCCGCGGTGCCGGGACGCGGGGCGAACGAGTTGCTGACCACCAGGCAGACGGTGGTGGGTTCGATGACCGGCGCGGAGCTCTGCTCGGTCTCGGCGGCATCCTCGTCGTCAGCGGTGGCCGACCAGCGCAGCCCGGCGGAGAGCACGTCGGCCCGCCCGCTGCCGGCGTCCGCGCCGCGGACGAGTTCCCGGCCGTCGGCCGCGGTGGCCCGCAGCAGCACCCCGTAGTCCCGGTTGACGGCCCGGTCCAGCGCCATGCTCACCGAGGCCCGCAGCTCCTGTCCGGGGCGGATCGGCACCCGGTAGTAGCGATGCTCGGAGAACGCCTCCCGGTCGGCGTAGACGCCGGGGGCGAGCAGTGGCGCCGAGTCGCACGCGCTCGTGCCGCCGACCACGGTCGGGGCCCGGGTGTGCGTGTCACCGGCCCGCTCGACGAGTTGTTTGATCCGGTCGGTCAGCTCCTCGGCGCTCTGTGCGGCGGTGTAGGTCCCTCCGGTCGCGCTGGCGATGCACAGCAGTTGCCGGCGAACCTTCTCGTCGGGGGCCAGACCGAGAGTGTCGACGACCAGCCTGGTGCCCTGGGCGGCCAGTTCCCGGGCCACCTCGCACGGGTCCGGCGGGGCACAGGTGTCCTCGCCGTCGGTGATCAGCACGATCCGCCTCGTGGTGGCCCCGGTGCCCAGGTCCTGCGCGGCGGAGCGCAGCGCCAGCCCGACCGGAGTGAAACCGGTCGGCCGAAGTGTCGCCACCGCCGCCTTGGCGGCGGACCGGTCCACCGGGCCGACCGGCACGATCTGCTGGGTGTCCTGGCAACCGACCTTCTTGTCCTTACCGCGGTATGTCGCGCCGAGCACCCGGATGCCGAGCTGTGTCTCCTCGGGCAGCGCGTCCACCACCTCGTTGAAGGCCTGCTGGGCGACCGCGATCCGGGTGCGTCCGTCGATGTCGGCGGCGCGCATCGACCCGCTGACGTCGAGCACCAGCTCGACCCGGGGCGGCTCGGGCGCCGGCTCCTCGTCGGCCTGCGCCGGCCCGGTCAGCGCGGTGGTCGCCAACAGTCCGAGAAGGACCGCCGTCGATCGTCTGAAGTTGATCACGACCCGCAGTGTAGTGAGATCCACTTTGGATGATCGTTTGGGTGGAGGCGTGCGGAAGCGGCGACTCCGGCGACGCCAGGGATCGCCTCTGACTGGCCGCGCCCGCGCTCAGGGTCCACGCCAGGTCACCCTCGGTCAACTGTGCGAGGGAAGGTGTCGGTTCGGCCAGCATCCGTCGGAAATCTGACCCAAGTCGACCCGTTGTGCCGGTGGTGCGGGGTGGTTAAGCTCTTCATGCGCGCCCCAATCGCCCGCTTCCCCCGTGGCAGGCGATCGGGGCGCGCGTCTTTGTCAAGAAGGGCCCGCACGCTTCGGCGTGCGGGCCCTTCTTCCGTCGCGCTATGCGGCGCGCCGCCTGTCGATGCTTATATCCACCGACCGTCGAGCCACATCCGCGACAGCCAGTCCGAGTACGGAATCACCCGACCCACGAAGATCGGATAGAAGTACGCGAAGCAGAGCGCCACCAGCAGCACGTACGCCCCCGCCGCGATGCTGCCCACCAGTCGGCGCTCATAACTCGGGTCACCGGGCGCCAGCGGCGCCACAACACCCACGTCACCCCCGGCGGGCGCGATCAGCGCGCCCAGCACGTACACCACGGCCAGCACCAGGAACGGCACCGCCGGCGCGGCGTAGAACGAGAACATCGTCCGGCCGTCGAGGGCGAACCAGAACCACGGCAGCAGCCCGGCGGCCACGGTGAGCAGGATCGCGCCGGCCCGCCAGTCCCGACGGGCCACACCCAGCCAGACCAGCGCCACCAGAGCGGGCAGGAACGACCACCAGAGCAGCGGGGTGCCGAGCAGCAGAATCTCCGAGGCGCAGCTCGCCGCGCCGCAGACGCCGTCGCCGGCGTAGTGGAACGCCACCGGCCGGCCCAACAGCAGCCACTGCCACGGCCACGACTGGTACTTGTGCGCGTCATCGAGCTGGGCGTGGAAGCCGTACGCCGCGCGGTGGTACTCGAAGAGATTGATCAGCGGACCGATCACCGGCCGGTCGCTGAGCCGGGAGCCCGGGTAGGACGACGCGAGCCGGTAGTAACCGTCGTCGGTGAGCAGCCAGCCCGACCAGGTGGCGAGGTAGGTGCCCACCATGAGCACGCCGGCGAGTACCAGCCAGGGCAGCTCGTCGACGAGCGTGTCCCGCCAGGGCCGGCGGACACCCGCCGAGCGGCGGACGCCGACCTCCCAGAAGAGCACCAGCAGCGCGAAGGCCGGCACGAAGTACAGGGCGCTCCACTTCACCGCACAGGCGCAGCCGATCAGCACCCCGGCGGCCAGCCGCCACCACGGCCAGGTGCGCCAACCGGTCGGCGGGCGGCCGGCCCGGCCCGGCTGGCTCGGATCGAGCCCGTGGTCCAGGGCTCGAGCCCAGCGCCGACGGCGGGCGTCCCGATCGAGCACCAGCGCGCCGAACGCCGCCAGCACGAAGAAGAGCAGGAAGATGTCGAGCAGGGCCGCGCGGGACAGCACCAGGTGGAAGCCGTCCAGGGCGAGCAGCAGACCGGCCGCGCAGCCGAGCACCGTCGAGCGGAACATCCGCCGACCGATGCGGACCAGTAGCAGCACCGACAGCGTGCCGATCACCGCTGCCGAGAATCGCCAGCCGAACTCCGGCGCGGTGGTCATCAGGTGCCCGGGGACGGAGACCTTCGAATCGGCGTCCTGATAGCCGAACGCCCACTCGCCGACGCCGATCAACCACTTGCCCAGCGGCGGGTGCACCACGTACGACGGGACGTTGTCCTTGTAGTTCCACTCCACGCCACGCGAGATCAGCCCGTAGGCGTCCTTGGCGTAGTACGTCTCGTCGAAGATCTTGCCCTTCGGGCTGGACAGCCCGACGAAGCGCACGATCGCCGCGATGGCCACCACCACTGCCGTGGCCAGCCAGGAGAACCGGTCCACCTGGGTGTCGACGGTGGCGAACCGTCGCCGGACCGCAGCGGCCACCCCGCCGCCCTCGGCACTCGGTGCCGTCGGCTCCTGGGTGGCACTGGGCTCGCCCGTCATCTGGATCATCTTGTCCGGATCGGCGCTCGGGCTCTGCGCTGTCGACGCACTCGTCACCCGGCGATCGTAGGCTGCCAGGGTGTCCGGTGGCGTCCGTCGTCCCTGATACCGGTATTCCCAGCAATGAAGGAGACGAATCCGTGGGTGAAATGTCCGAAGTTGGGCGCCTGATTCTGCTCGGTGCTCCGCTCGGCAACCCCGCCGACGCCTCGGCCCGACTCCGGGAGGTGCTGATCAGCGCCGACGTGGTCGCCGCCGAGGACACCCGGCGGCTCACCCGGCTGGCCCGCGATCTCGACCTCACCGTCGGTGGTCGAATCGTCTCCTACTTCGAGGGCAACGAGGAGCGGCGCACCCCCGAGCTGGTCGAGGCCATCCTCGGCGGCTACGTGGTGGCGCTGGTGACCGACGGCGGAATGCCCAGCGTCTCCGACCCCGGCTACCGGCTGGTCCGTGCCACCCTGGATGTCGGTGCGCCGGTCACCGTCGCCCCCGGGCCCAGCGCGGTCACCACCGCGCTGGCCGTTTCCGGGCTGCCCTGCGACAGGTTCTGCTTCGAGGGCTTCCTGCCTCGCACCCCCGGCGGCCGCCGATCCCGGCTGCGCGCCCTCGCCGCCGAGGAGCGCACCCTGGTCTTCTTCGAGGCCCCGCACCGGATCGGAGCGACGCTCACCGACCTGGCCGACACGTTCGGGGCTGACCGGCCGGCCGCAGTCTGCCGCGAACTCACGAAGACCTACGAGGAGGTGCTCCGCCGCCCCCTCGGCGAGTTGGCCCGGTGGGCCACCGAGGGGGACCCGCGCGGAGAGATCACCCTGGTGGTGGCCGGAGCTCCGGTGACCGCTGCCGAACGCCCCGACGACGACACACTGCGCGCCGCCGTCGCCGAGCGGGAGGCCGCCGGCCGGTCCCGCCGGGACGCCATCACCGACGTGGCCACCGAGTACGCGCTGCGCCGCCGGGACGTCTACACGATCGTGCACAGCTGACCGCTGTGGTCCGATCGGCCGGACGGCCTGTTCACCACGCGGCGGCGAGGAAGCCGACGGTGATCAGCGTGGGGCCGGCGATGGCGGCGGCCACCGCCCAGCGGCGGTGCCGGCGACCGGGCAGCCGAGCCGACCCGGTCCACCGGACGATGCCGGCGGCGCAGGCCAGCACCACCAGCAGACCGGGCAGCCACCGCAGGTGCCGGCCCACGCCGACGTCCGCGTACGCGACACCGCTGTCCGGGCCGGTCATCCGCGCCGGCAGCGCGGTGCCGGCCGTGCTCTCCTCGACGGGCACGCCGCTGACCCGGACGCCATGGGCGATGAACCGCCCGTCCTCGGCTGTGAAGATTCCCCGGCAGCGCAGGGTGAGCCCGCCGCCGGAGCAGTCGTCGATCACCACGGTGCCCGTCCGGGCGTGCCCGACCGCGAGCCAGAACGGGCCGGCGCTGACCCAGGCGAAGAAGGCCGCGACCAGGCTCAGCACCACCAGCGCGGCGAGCCCGGGCAGCGGATCCGGCGGTGGGGGAGTGCGGCTGGGTGCCCGACGTCGCGCCAGCCGGAAGCCGCGGAGCCGCGCCGGTGCCGTGTCCTTGCGGATCGGGGTGCCGTCCCAGTGCACCTGCTCGATCGGCGCCCAGAAAGCACCGCCGTCGTCGTCCGGCGGGTCGCCGTCGGGCCCGTTGTCGCGCTGCCGACGGACCTGCTGCCGGACCGGCACCCGACGCGGCACCGCGTCCACCGGAGCGCCGGTGGTCGGCTCCACCTCGACGAGCTCCGAGCCGGCGGGCTCCGATCCGGCCGGCGGGCCCGACGAGCCCGGCCGGACCGGGCTGGGTACTGGTGCCCCGGGGGTCGGACGAGTCGGTGTGGGTGACGGCGCCGCCGGCGTGGGGCGGGCCGGGGCGGACCTCCCCGCCGGGGTGGGCCGCTGCGTACCCGGGTCGGCGCTGGGCACGAGCCGGGGCTGCGGCGCGACCCCGGCGACCCGGGACACGGCGGGCTCGGGCCCCGGGTCGTCGCCGACCGCCGACCCGGTGGGACGGTCCTCGTGGTCCCGCGCCGCTCCTCTGCCCGTCACGACGTTCATTGCACACCGCACCAGGAGGTGAAACGGGCAGGTGAGCCGCGTGTCGACGACAAATCGGACCAACGGGCGAGGTGGTCGGCCCGGTCCGCCGGTCGGGCACCCCCCATTGGTTCGCGAACGCCCCGGACGGGTCACTAGGCTCACTGCTCATGAGTCACGTTCTCGCGGCAGTGGCCTGGCCGTACGCCAACGGCCCCCGCCACATCGGCCACGTCTCCGGTTTCGGCGTTCCCTCCGACGTCTTCGCCCGGTACATGCGGATGGCCGGCCACGACGTGCTCATGGTCTCCGGCACCGACGAGCACGGCACCCCGATCCAGGTGCAGGCCGACGCCGACGGGGTGACCCCGCGCGAGCTGGCCGACCGGTACAACAGGGTGATCGTCGAGGACCTGCACGGCCTCGGTCTCTCGTACGACCTGTTCACCCGCACCACCACCCGCAACCACTACGCGGTGGTGCAGGAGTTGTTCGAGGGGATGTACCGCAACGGCTACATCGTGCCGAAGACCACCATGGGCGCGATCTCCCCGTCCACCGGGCGCACCCTGCCCGACCGCTACATCGAGGGCACCTGCCCGATCTGCGGGTACGACAGCGCCCGCGGTGACCAGTGCGACAACTGCGGCAACCAGCTCGACCCGATCGACCTGATCAACCCGAAGTCGCGGATCAACGGAGAGACTCCGAAGTTCGTCGAGACCGAGCACTTCTTCCTGGACCTGCCAGCCCTGGCCGAGGTGCTGCGACAGTGGCTGGACACCCGCGAAGGGTGGCGGCCCAACGTGCTGCGGTTCTCCCGCAACCTGCTCGACGATCTCCAGCCCCGGGCGATCACCCGTGACCTGGAGTGGGGCGTACCGATCCCGCTCGACGGCTGGCGCGACCGGTCGGACAAGCGAATCTACGTGTGGTTCGACGCCGTGATCGGCTACCTGTCCGCCTCGATCGAATGGGCCCGTCGCTCCGGCGACCCGGACGCGTGGCGGAAGTACTGGTCCGCCGACGGCGCGGGGAAGGACGCCCAGTCGTACTACTTCATGGGCAAGGACAACATCGTCTTCCACTCGGTGATCTGGCCGGCGCTGCTCTCCGGCTACTCCGGCGAGGGCTCCCGCGACGGTGAGCCGGGCGAGCTGGGTCGGCTCAACCTGCCCACCGAGGTGGTCTCGAGCGAGTACCTGACCATGGAGGGACGCAAGTTCTCCTCGTCCCGCAAGGTGGTCATCTACGTTCGCGACTTCCTGGAACGCTACGACGCCGACGCGCTTCGCTACTTCATCGCCGCCGCCGGCCCGGAGAGCAACGACACCGACTTCACCTGGGCCGAGTTCCTGCGCCGCAACAACGACGAGTTGGTCGCCGGTTGGGGCAACCTTGTCAACCGGTGCGTCTCGATGGCCGCGAAGAACTTCGGGGCGATCCCGCCGGTCGACCCGGCCGGGCTCACCGAGGCCGACGAGGCGCTGCTCGCCGTCGCCCGGACCGGGTTCACCACTGTCGGCGACCTGATCGGCAGGCACCGGCAGAAGCAGGCGATCGGTGAGGCCATGAAGGTGGTCGCCGAGGCCAACAGGTACCTCTCCGAGCAGGCGCCCTGGAAGCTCAAGGACGAGGCGGACAAGCCCCGGATGGGCACCATCCTGCACGTCGCCCTTCAGGTGATCAGCGACGCCAACACGCTGCTCACCCCGTTCCTGCCGCACTCCGCGCAGCAGGTGCACGAGCTGCTCGGGGGCGCCGGCGTGCACGCGCCGATGCCGGTGATCGAGCAGGTCGACGACCTGGACGGCGGCCCGGCGTACCCGGTGCTCACCGGGGACTACACAGTCGGCGCGCGCTGGGAGTCGGTGTCGATCGAGGCGGGTCGCCCGCTGGCCGCGCCGAAGCCGGTGTTCCGCAAGCTCGACCCGTCGATCGTCGACGAGGAACTGGCCCGGCTGACCGACTGAACGCCTGACGCGCGGCGGCGGGTGCCCCGCCGCCGCGCCGTCACATCGCGTACCGGGCGTCCATCACCTGGTCGTCGGTCACCTCGGCGCCCGGCGCCCAGGCCTCGTAGACGCCACGTTCCTGACACTGCGCGCCGGTCGTGACCACCGTGTCCGGGTTCGGGTAACGCAGGCGCACCCGCAGCCAGCCGGCCTCCTCCCGCAGCACCAGGCACGGCACCCCTCGCCACTGGGCGAACCGGACCCGGCGGGCCACCGTGTCCACCGGGTAGCGGGCCGCCCGGGTCATCGCCAGCACCCGGAACCCGCCGGGCAGGTCGGCGACCGCCTCGTACTCGCTGTCGCCGTACATGCCGACGAGCTGGGTGGAGCGGGGAGCGTCGGCGTTCGGCACGTACTCCTGGTCCGGGGAAAGGCCCGGCACCGCCGCCAGCAGGTGCCGCCACTGCGGGCCCACCATCCGCAGCCACCCGCGCTGCTCGGCCTGGTAGGTGTACAGCACCACCTCCACCCCCTCCGCCGGGTACGCGATGAGGGCGGCGTTCGCCGGCATCGGCAGGTCGGCGAAGTCCCGGGTGATGAACTCCGGGATGAGCTGACCGTTGCTGGGTACGAAGCCGGTGCCGAGCACCGGGGCGCCGAGCCGGTCCCGGGAGGCCAGCGCGGTCAGGCCGCGGTGTGCCGGGCCCACCGGCACGTCGTAGTCACCCGGGTCGGACGCGCGCCAGCGCAGCGCGTACGCCACGTCCGGGCCGTCCCGGCCAGCGTCACCATCGGTACGCAGCACCGTCGTCGTCGCCGGCGTACGCAGGTGCGCAACGTCGTGCTCGCGGTAGCAGAAGCCGTGCGGCAGCCAACCCCGTACGTAGCCGGCGAGCTGCTGGGCCGAGAGCACCTTCATCATCCGGGTGCCCCGCCGGACCACCGCCGACGCGCGCGCCTCAACCAGCATCGGGTCGCCCGCCGCCGCGGGCTGCTGGCTGAGCTGGTGCAGGTACGCCCAACCCCGCTCGCGGTGAGCGGGCATCAGCAGCGGCGTCTCCGGCTCGTCGGCCGGCTCGGTGGCCCCGTGCACAGCTGTCACCTCGGTGACGTGCACGAACCGGTGCCACGGCAGGGCGCTGCCCGGGCGGGGCGCCCACTCGAAGCCGGCCACCTCGTCGGCGCTGAACAACTCGTACGCGGCACCTCGGGCGATCTCCTCGGCCGGGTACACGCCGCCGCCGAACGCCACGTTCAGTCCGGTCCGTTCGCCGGCGCTGCCACCGGCCTGGGGGGTGACGCTCATGCCGTCGCCTCGCTGCTCGGTGGGATGAGGTCCGCACGCTGTCGCGTCCGTTCGTCAGCGACCGTAGAGTCGCGCGGCGTAGTCGGGGTGAACGTCGGGTGGCGGGCAGATGGACAGGCCCGGTGTGTGATGCTGTCGCTGATGAGCGAGCCCACTGAATCCCGCCGCGAGCGTGCCGCCCGGCGGGCCGGAGAGTTTCCGCCAGCTCCCGAGTCGTTGCCCCGGGCGGTGCTGGACAGCCACACCCACCTGGACATCACTGTCAGCGAGGCCGGTGTGCCCGGCGGCGGGCCGGCCGGAGATCCGGTTGCCGTGGCCATCGCGTTGGCCACGAAGGTCGGCGTGGACCGGCTGGTCCAGGTGGGCGTCGACGTCGCCTCCTCCCGGTGGGGCGCGGACACCGCCGACCGGTACCCCGCCGTGCTGGCCACCGTGGCGCTGCACCCCAACGAGGCACCCCGACTGAGCGACCTCGACGAGGCGTTGCGGGAGATCGAGTCACTCGCCGCCCGCGATCGGGTCCGAGGAATCGGCGAGACCGGAATGGACTTCTTCCGGACCGGCGACGAGGGGCGTGCCGCGCAGGAGCAGAGTTTCCGGGCGCACATCGCCATCGCCAAGCGGTACGGCAAGACGCTGGTCATCCACGACCGCGACGCGCACGCCGACGTGCTGCGGATCCTCGACGACGAGGGCGCACCCGACCAGGTGGTGCTGCACTGCTTCTCGGGCGACGCCGACTTCGCCCGCGAGTGCGTCCGCCGCGGCTACCTGCTGAGCTTCGCCGGCACCGTCACCTTCGGCAGTGCGACGGCGCTGCGCGAGGCCGCCGCGCTCACCCCGGTGGATCAGATGCTGGTGGAGACCGACGCCCCGTACCTCACCCCGATGCCGTACCGCGGCCGGCCGAACGCGTCGTACCTGATTCCGCTCACCGTCCGCGCGCTCGCCGCGACCACCGGCAGCGACCTGGACGAGCTGTGCGCGGCCATCTCCGCCACCGGCGACCGGGCCTTCGGCCCGTGGTGAGCCCGGCCCGACGGTCGGCACCGACCCCGTCGTTACGCTGCCAGCCATGACCGGTCTCCTCGGCCCGGCGGAGATCCGGGAACTCGCCGCCCGGCTGGGCGTCGCGCCCACCAAGAAGCTGGGCCAGAACTTCGTGCACGACCCGAACACGGTGCGCCGGATCGTGACCGCCGCCGGCCTCACCCCCGACGACGTGGCCCTGGAGGTGGGGCCCGGGCTCGGCTCGCTGACAGTGGGGCTGCTGCCGGTCGCCGGGCACGTGCACGCCGTGGAGATCGACCCGGTGCTCGCCGGGGCGCTCCCGGAGACCGTCGCGCGGTACGCCGGGGCCGACGCCGCCCGGCTCACAGTGCACCGCGCCGACGCGCTGCGCATCGCCGCCGCCGAACTGGCCGACCCGGCACCGACAGCGCTGGTGGCGAACCTGCCCTACAACGTCGCGGTGCCCGTGGTGCTGCACCTGCTCGCCGTGCTGCCCAGCCTGCGACGCGGCCTGGTGATGGTGCAGAAGGAGGTCGCCGACCGGCTCGTCGCCGGTCCCGGCTCCAAGGTGTACGGCATCCCGTCGGTGAAGCTCGCCTGGTACGCCCAGGCCCGGGGCGCCGGCAAGGTGCCGCCGAACGTGTTCTGGCCAGTGCCCAACGTCGACTCCGGCCTGGTCTCCTTCACCTGCCACGAGCCGCCCCGCACCGACGTACCGCGGGAGCGGGTCTTCGCCGTGGTGGACGCGGCGTTCGCGCAGCGGCGCAAGACGCTGCGCGCCGCGTTGGCCGGCTGGGCCGGTGGCGCGGACCGGGCCGCCGCGGCGCTCACCGCCGCCGGCGTCGACCCCGGCGCCCGTGGGGAGTCACTGACCGTCGAGCAGTTCGCCGCCATCGCCGCGTCGGCTCCGGTCGGTACGCCGGCCGGGAAGTAGGCTGACGCGGTGCCCGCCCAGGACGCTGAGGAGCTGATCGTGGCCAAGCCGTTCGACATCCGCCTGCGCGTGCGGGACATCACCCCGTGACCGAGGCCTGGCGACCGGACGACGACGAGCGACGTGGGGCCATCGGCCCGGTGCGGGTGCGGGTGCCCGCGAAGGTCAACCTGCACCTCGGGGTGGGCCCGCTGCGCCGGGACGGCTACCACGAGCTGAACACGATCTACCACGCCATCTCGATCTACGACGAGCTGACGGCCCGCCGGGGCGACACCCTCGCCCTGACCATGGAGGGTGAGGGCACCGGCGAGCTGGCTCTGGACGACACCAACCTGGTGATCCGCGCCGCGCACGCCCTCGCCGGGTACGCGGGCGTGCTGCCGCACGCCCGACTGCACCTGCGCAAGCAGATCCCGCTCGCCGGTGGGTTGGCCGGTGGCAGCGCCGACGCCGCCGCCGCGCTGGTGGCCTGCGACGCGCTCTGGGGCACCGGGCTGTCCCGCGACGAGCTGGCCGGCATCGCCGCCGACCTCGGCTCCGACGTGCCGTTCCTGATCTACGGTGGCACCGCGCTGGGCACCGGCCGGGGTGAGGCGATCAGCCCCGTGCTGGCCCGCCCCACCTCCTGGCACTGGGTGGTGGCGATCGCCGACGGTGGCCTCTCCACCCCGACCGCCTACCGGGAGCTGGATCGGCTCCGCGACTCCGGTGCCGCCGGCGCCCCGCTGGGCAGCACCGACGCGCTGCTGGGCGCGTTGCGCCAGCGTGACCCCCGGGTGCTCGCCCGTACGCTCGGCAACGACCTCCAGGACGCCGCGCTGGCCATGCGCCCGGCGCTGGCCGACACGCTGAAGGCCGGCGAGGCAGCCGGCGCGCTCACCGGCATCGTCTCCGGCTCCGGCCCGACCTGCGTGTTTCTCGCCGCCACCGCGGCCGACGCGGAGCGGATCGCCGCCGAGCTGACCGCCGCTGGCGTCTGCCGGGAGGCGCGGGTCGCGCACGGTCCGGTAGCCGGCGCCCGCGTCGGCTGACGACGCGTTCCACCGGAGCTGCTGGCGCGCGGCGCGGGCGTTCGGGGCTTCCGCGTACCCTTGGGGCAGGCGTCCAGGTGCCCGCCGGCACCGGGACGCCTTGATCATGAAGGGTGGAACGTGGCGAACATCGTCAATCTGGACCGGGTGTCCAAGGGGTATGGCGCCGCCGGGCGGCTGCTCACGGACGTCTCGCTCGGCCTGGACGACGCCGACCGGATCGGCGTGGTCGGCCTCAACGGCGCCGGCAAGTCCACCCTGTTGCGACTGCTCACCAAGCAGGAGGACCCCGACGACGGTCGGGTGACCCACCGCCGTGACCTGCGTGTGCTCTGGCTGCCGCAGCAGCTCGCCCTCGCCCCCGAGGCCACCGTCCGGGACGTGGTGCTCGGCACCGCCTGGCTCGCCGAGGGCATGGGCGCCGAGCACGAGTGGGCCGGCGACTCCGGGGTGCGGGCCATCCTCGACGGCCTCGGCATGCCGCACCTCGGCCTCGACCAGCCGGTGGGCCCGATGTCCGGTGGCGAACGCCGCCGGGTGGCGCTCGCCGCGCTGCTCGTGCGCGACTCCGACCTGCTCATCCTCGACGAGCCCACCAACCACCTGGACGTCGGCGGGGTCGACTGGCTGGCCCGGCACCTGGTCGGCCGCAAGGGCGCCCTGGTCGTGGTCACCCACGACCGGTGGTTCCTGGACGCGGTCTGCACCAACACCTGGGAGGTCGCCGACCAGACCGTCCGCGCCTACGAGGGTGGCTTCGCCGCCTGGACCCTCGCCCGCGCCGAGCGCGAGCGGGTCGCCGCCGCCACCGAGGCCCGCCGGCAGAACCTGCTCCGCAAGGAGATCGCCTGGCTGCGTCGTGGCCCGCCCGCGCGGACCTCCAAGCCGCAGTTCCGCATCGACGCCGCGAACGCGTTGATCGCCGACGTGCCGCCGGCGCGCGACACCATGTCGTTGCAGCGCATGGCCACCTCGCGGTTGGGCAAGCAGGTCTACGACCTGGAGAACGTGGAGCTGCACGCCGGTCCGAAGGAGATCCTTCGCGACGTCACTTGGCTGGTCGGCCCCGGCGACCGGATCGCCATCCTCGGTGCCAACGGCGCCGGCAAGACCACGCTGCTGCGGATGCTCGCCGGCATCACCCGCCCCGATGGCGGTCGCCTCGGCACCGGCTCCACAGTGCGGCCCGCTTTCCTCTCCCAGGAGCTCACCGAGCTGCCTGGGCACCTGCGGGTGCTGGAGGCGGTGGAGGAGGTGGCCCGCCGGGTTCAGCTCGGCGACCGGGAGGTCTCCGCTTCGCAGCTCGCCGAGGTGTTCGGCTTCGACGACCGCCGTCTCTGGACCCCGGTCAGTGACCTCTCCGGTGGGGAACGCCGCCGGTTGCAGATGCTGCGGCTGCTGGCCGGGGAACCCAACGTGCTGCTCTTCGACGAGCCCACGAACGACCTGGACACGGACACCCTCGCCTCGCTGGAGGACCTGCTCGACTCGTGGCCCGGCACGATCATCGTGGCCAGCCACGACCGGTACCTGATCGAGCGGGTCACCGACACGGCGTACGGGATGTTCGGTGACGGCCGGTTGGTGCACCTGCCGGGTGGCGTGGACGAATACCTCGCGCGGACCGCCGAGCGGGCCGGCTCTCCTCGGGCGGGCGCCACCTCGACCTCCGCGTCCGCTGCCCCCTCGGGAGGTGGCATGTCCGCAGCCCAGGTCCGTCAGGCCCGCAAGGAGCTGACCCGGCTGGAGCGGCAGCTCAGCAAGCTCGACCAGCGCGAGACCACGCTGCTCGATCAGCTCGCGGCGGACGCCACCGACTACGCCCGGGTCGCCGAGTTGGACACCCAGCTCAAGGATCTGCGCGCCGAACGGGAGCGGATCGAGGAGAGCTGGATGACCCTCGCCGAGGACCTGCCCGAGAGCTGACCGGCCGGGCGCGCCGGCCCGGGCCCCGTGTGCGGCGTCACACCACCACATGCGAGACAATCGTCGGCGACACCTACCCCACGGCGTTGGAGACACAGACATGGCACACACCCCCGTCAACCACCCCGCGCGGCCGATCTACCGGGCGATCGGCGGGCTGACCGGTCTGTACCTGGTCGTCTTCGGTGTGCTCGGCATCGTCGCGAGCACCGGCAACGAGATCCTCGCCCAGGACGACACCCGGGTCCTCGGTCAGGGCACCAACCTTGGCTTCTCGCTGCTCAGCGTGCTGCTCGGGATCGTCGTGCTGGTCGGCACCGCGCTCGGCCGCAACATCGACGTGGCGATCAACCAGTGGCTGGCGTACAGCCTCATGGTGGTCAGCCTGGCCGGTCTCGCGTTCATCCGGACCGACGCCAACATCTTCAACTTCAGCATCACCACTGTGGTCGTGGTGATGGCGGCCGCCCTGGTGCTGCTCATGGTCGGCATGTACGGCAAGGTCGGCACTGAGGATGAGGCTGAGGCGTTCCAGAAGGCTCGTCTCGTTCTCTGAGTTTTTCCCCGGTTGCGGCCGTGGGTTTTCGCCGGAGCCCGAGCTGCTCCGGGCGGTCAGGCTTGATCCCTGCGCAGCTCGGGCTCCGGCGAAAACCTGACCTGGTCCAGCCTGTCGGCGGACCCTGTCGGCTTTGTGGTTCTTCGGACACTTGGGTCTGCCTTGGGCGACAATTCCCCTGAAACGGTCACATCAGGGGGTCTGGGCATGCCGCACTTTCCGGTCAACCATCCGGCACGGCCGCTCTACCGGGTCCTCTCCGGGCTGATCGGCGTCTACATCCTGGTCTTTGGCGTCTGGGGCGTCGCCGAGACGATCGGGGATCCGCTCTTTGCCCGCAGCAGCACCTGGGCCCTCGGCCTCCGGACCAACCTGGCCTTCTCGCTCGCCTCGGTGATCTTCGGGGTCGTCCTGATCATCGGGGCCTCGCGGCGTACCAACCTCGGCCACTACATGAACCTCACAGCGGGCGTGGTGTTCCTGGTGACCAGCATCCTGATGATGTCGGTGCTGCAGACCGACGCGAACTTCCTCAACTTCTCGATGTCGACAGTTGTCGTGTCGATGCTGTTCGGCCTGATCCTGCTCGGCACCGGCCTCTACGACAAGGTCGGCCCACCGGAATCCGCCGAGGCGGAGTTGGAGCACCGCAAGCACCCGGTGGCCGACGTGCACCGCCGCTGATCGCTGTCAGTTGCGCCGTGCGGTGATCAGCGTCGGCTTCGCCTCCAGGTGCGACAACCCGTTCCAAGCCAGGTTGACGAGGTGCGCCGCCACCGTCTCCTTGCGCGGCTTACGCACCTCCAACCACCAGCGACCGGTCAACGCCACCATGCCGACCAGCGCCTGCGAGTACAGCTCGGCGAGCTTCGGGTCGTACCCGCGGCTCTTGTACTCGGCGCCCAGGATGTGCTCGACCTGGTGCGCCACGTCGTTCATGACGCTGCTGAAGTTGGCAGTGCCGGACATCAGCGGCGACTCACGGACCAGCACCCGGAAACCGCTGGTCTCCTCCTCGATGTAGGTCAGCAGGGCGAGTGCGGCCTGTTCCAGCAGCTCCCGCGGATGCCCTGCGGTCAACGCCGTGGTGATCCGGTCCAACAGGGCCCGGACCTCCCGGTCCACCACCACCGCGTAGAGCCCTTCCTTGCCACCGAAGTGCTCGTAGACCACCGGCTTGGAAACCTTGGCGCGGGCCGCCACCTCCTCGATGGAGGTGGCGTCGAAACCGCGCTCGGCGAAGAGTTGCCGGCCGGTCGCGATCAACTGCTCCCGGCGTTGGGCCGCCGACATGCGGACCCGGGAGGGAGCTTTGGCTTTCGGTGCCGCCGTCGGCGTCGCCCGTCGGCCGCCGACGGCTGCCGCCGCCTCGTCGCTGACCTCGGGCATGTCGCCGCCTCGCTGGCGCTCGGTGACGCCCTGCCGTGGAATGGTTCCTCCGCTGTGCCCGTTCACGTCGTCGCCTCACTGTCGGGCGGTTCGACCGCCCTGACGCGCCGTTCGACCGTACCCGGATCGGGCTCGGCTCCCCGTCCGCCGAGCCGCCCGGTCCCCCCGCATGGCTCGGTCACCCGGCCATCCTGCCAGGCGGCATCCCCGTGCACCGCCCGGTTTCAGTGGGGTGCGACAGGCTTCACCAGCTTGGCGGCGAGGCGTTCGGGCTTTGGCCAGCGCACCTGGGTTGCCGCGCCGGTCTTCTCGAACAACCAGATCACCCGGGCGGAGATGTCCACCTGACCACGCAACACACCGTGCCGGGCGCTGGTCGGGTCGGCGTGGTGCAGGTTGTGCCAGCTCTCGCCGAACGACAGGATCGCCAGCGGCCAGAAGTTCGACGCGCGGTCGCCCTGGCGCATCGCGAACGGACGCTCACCGTAGACGTGGCAGACCGAGTTGATCGCCCAGGTGACGTGGTGCAGAAGGCCGATCCGGACCAGTCCGGCCCAGAAGAACGCGGTCAGCGCGCCCTGCCAGGACCAGGTCACCAGGCCGCCGATCAGCGCCGGGCCGAGCAGCGAGATGGCCACCAGCGCGGGGAAGAGTCGGTCGACACGGCTGATGTCCCGGTCGGCGATGAGGTCGGGTGCGAAACGCCCGCGGTTGGACAGCTCCCGGCGGAACAGCCAGCCCACATGCGCGTGGAACAGGCCTCGGGTCAACGCCCAGAAGCTGGTGCCGAAGCGCCACGGCGAGTGCGGGTCGCCCTCCAGGTCGGAGAACGCGTGGTGGCGCCGGTGGTCGGCGACCCACTGAATGATCTCGCCCTGCACCGCCAGCGAACCCGCGACCGCCAGCGTCACCCGCAGCCACCGCTTGGCCTTGAACGAGCCGTGCGTGAAGTAGCGGTGGAAGCCGACGGTGATGCCGAGCCCGGAGACGACGTACCAGACCAGGCCGATGATCACGTCGGTCCAGCCCAGCCAGCCGCCCCACGCCACCGGAACGGCGACCAGCAGGGCGACGAAGGGGATCACCACGAAGGCCCAGAGGGCGGCCAGGATGCCGGGGGACTGGCTGCCGTCGGTGAGTGGTTTGGGGCCGGGTCCGGCGGTGTTGGAATCGAGCAGAGCAGTGGACATGGGACCTCGCAGGGGGATGGTAACGATCACGAAGCTACGCCTACGTCACCGTAACTTACGGCACCGTAGATCGCACGAGGAAGTTTCGAATCGCCTTCGCGTAACTGCTCGAAGCCGCAGGTCAGCCGGCCCCGTGGCGGGCACCTGACCGGCCCCGGAAGAGGGCGGCCGAGGCGCGGGCCGACGCCCCCCGAACTGTCGACGGCATCGACCGCTCGCCGTGCGGCGGGATGAGCGCTGGCATCCGACGGCGGGGGCGCTAAGGTGTAGCGGCGGGATGTCCATCCCTCGTGCGGCGTGCTCGCGTCGCTGATCGGCCGTGGTGTAATTGGCAACACCCGGGTCTTTGGTACCCGTATTTCAGGTTCGAACCCTGGCGGCCGAGCTGCCCACCTACGTCCGCTTTAGGGTCCGGTGGGGGTAAGAGGGGAACGTGCCGGGCCTCGCGGCTAGCATGGCCGCGAGAGTGTCCGCCGTCCCGACGGGAGCCACGTCGTGCCCCAGCCCCACCTCCGTACCGTCGTCGTACTTGCCGCCGGTGAGGGTAAGCGGATGAAGTCGACACTGCCCAAGGTGCTGCACCCCCTGCTCGGTCGGACGCTCCTCGGTCACGTGCTGAGCGCCGCCGCACCGTTGGGCGCGGACCGCACCGTCGTCGTGGTGGGGCACGGCGCCGACCAGGTGCGGGCGCACCTGTCCGAGGTCGCTCCGGACGCCACTCCGGTGCTCCAGGCCGAGCAACTCGGCACCGGGCACGCCGTACGGATCGCGCTGGAGGCCGTACCGGACGGTGCCGGCACCGTCGTGGTGATCAACGGCGACGTGCCCCTGCTGCGACCCGAGACGGTGGGTGCGCTGGTGACCGCGCACGAGGAGGCCGCCGCGGCGGCCACAGTGCTGGCTGCCGAGGTGCCCGACCCGACCGGCCTCGGGCGGATCGTCCGGGACGCCGACGGCCGCCTGGAGCAGATAGTCGAGGAGCGCGACGCCAACACGACGCAGCGCGCGATCCGGGAGATCAACGCCGGTATCTACGCGTTCGACGCGGTACGGCTGCGCGAGGCGCTGGGCAAGCTCTCCACCGACAACGACCAGGGCGAGGAGTACCTGACCGACGTCTTCGGTCTGCTCCGTTCCGCCGGCGAGCCGGTCGCGGTGCACGTCGCCGTGGACCACGTCGAGACGTTGGGCTGCAACGACCGGGTGGAGCTGGCCACGCTGCGCGGGCTGCTGCGCGACCGGATCAACGAGGCGTGGATGCGCACCGGGGTGAGCCTGCTCGACCCCGCCACCACCTGGATCGACGTGACTGTCGCGCTGGACCGGGACGCGGTGGTCGACCAGAACACCCAGTTGCGCGGCGGCACTGTGGTCGGCGCGGGCGCGCTGATCGGGCCGGACGTCACCCTGATCGACACGATCGTCGGCCCCGCCGCGTCGGTGGTCCGCAGCCACGCCGTAGGCGCCGAGGTCGGCGCGGGCGCTACCGTCGGGCCGTACGCGTACCTGCGGCCGGCCGCCCAGCTGGCCGAGAAGGCGAAGGTCGGCACGTTCGTCGAGGTGAAGAACTCGCAGATCGGCGCCGGCGCGAAGGTGCCGCACCTGACGTACGTCGGCGACGCGACGATCGGCGAGCAGACCAACATCGGCGCCGCGTCGGTCTTCGTGAACTACGACGGCGTCAACAAGCACCGCACGGTGATCGGCAGCCACGCGCGGACCGGTGCGGACAACATGTTCGTGGCGCCGGTCGAGGTGGGCGACGGGGCATACACGGCAGCCGGGTCGGTGATCATCGATGACGTGCCGCCAGGGGCGATGGGTGTCGCCCGCGCGCGCCAGCGCAACATCGAGGGCTGGGTGGTCAAGCGGCGCGCCGGCACTGCCGCGGCGGAGGCGGCGCAGCGGGCCGGCGACGCGAAGGGTGGGTCCGGTACGACTGGTGCCGCAAGCCACAGTGAGGCAATCCACGGGGCGACCGAGACGGTGGGCGGCGCATCCGGCGCGGGAGATACTGCAACCGAATAGTCCCTGACCCACCACCACCGGGTCGGGTACCGCCGACATAACGGGAGCAGACGGGCCCATGGGCAGCATCGTCGCCGAAAACCGCAAAAGCCTGATGCTCTTTTCCGGACGTGGCTTTCCGGAGTTGGCCAAGGAGATCGGCGAGGTGCTCGGCGTCGCGCCGACGCCGGCCGACGCGTACGAGTTCGCCAACGGCGAGATCTTCGTACGGTTCAAGGACTCGGTACGTGGTTCGGACGCCTTCGTGGTGCAGTCCGTCACGCACGGGGTGAACACGTGGGTCATGGAGACCCTGATCATGGTGGACGCGCTGAAGCGGGGGTCGGCCAAGCGGATCACAGTGGTGCTGCCGTTCTACCCGTACGCCCGCCAGGACAAGAAGCACCGTGGTCGGGAGCCGATCTCGGCGCGCCTGGTGGCGGACCTGCTGAAGACCGCCGGCGCGAACCGCATCCTCACCGTCGACCTGCACACCGCGCAGATCCAGGGCTTCTTCGACGGCCCGGTGGACCACCTCTTCGCGATGGACATCCTGGCCGAGTACGTGGAGCACAAGTACGCCGGCCGACCGATGACAGTGGTGGCACCGGATTCGGGCCGGGTGCGGGTGGCCGAGCGGTGGACCGACCGGCTGGGCGGCTGCCCGTTGGCGTTCATCCACAAGACCCGTGACCCGATGAAGCCGAACCAGGTAGTGGCCAACCGGGTGGTCGGCGAGGTGGAGGGCCGGGTCTGCCTGATCGTCGACGACATGATCGACACCGGGGGCACCATCGCCAAGGCCGCCGACATCCTCAAGGAGTCGGGCGCGGCGGAGATCGTGGTCGCGTCCACCCACGCGCTGCTGTCCGACCCGGCCACCGAGCGGCTGAAGAACAGCTCGATCAGCGAGATCGTGGTGACGAACACCCTGCCGCTCCCGCCGGAGAAGCAGCTGGACAAGCTCACAGTGCTGTCGATCGCGCCGCTGCTGGCGCGGGCGATCCGCGAGGTCTTCGACGACGGCTCGGTGACCACCCTCTTCGGTGGCCTGAGCTGAGCCTGAGCCCCGTTTCCGCCACTCGACACGCTGGCGGGGGCGGGGCTGGCAAACTGGTGGAAACGGGGCCGGCACGCTGGTGGGAGCACCACCGACGCGCCGGTCTTGAGCCGTGATCGGGGACTGCCGGAAACCCTGGAAACAGCTCGGGTAGACTGGTGCGGTTGCCACGGCGAGGGTGCCCGGCGGGCCGCTGAAAAGCGCCGCACGGAGGCACCGTCATCGACGCGGTGCTCCGGGCAGTCGTTCATGACGCATGAGCCCCAGCGAGCCCCTCGCCCCAGCACCGTTAGACGACAAGCCGCCGCAGCGAAAAGCATCAGGAGTTTCCCCGTGTCCGAGGTAAAGATCAGCGCCGAGCCCCGTACCGAGTTCGGCAAGGGTGGTGCCCGCCGTACCCGCCGGGCCGGCAAGGTGCCCGCCGTGCTGTACGGCCACGGCGAGAAGCCCAAGCACATCGCGCTGCCGTCGCGGGAGTTCGCCGCCGCGATCCGCAAGGGTGGTGCCAACCAGCTCTTCGCGATCGACATCGCCGACGGCACCCAGGTGCTGGCGCTGCCGAAGGCGATCCAGCGTGACCCGATCCGCGACACCTTCGAGCACGTCGACCTGATCCTGGTCCGCCGGGGCGAGAAGGTCACCGTCGAGGTCCCGGTCCAGCTGACCGGCGAGGCCGCCCGGGACACCCTGATCGTGCACGACCACGACACCCTCTCGGTGACCGCGGACGCCACCAAGGTTCCGGACCACCTCGAGGCGTCGATCGAGGGCCTGGAGGCGGGCACCCTGGTGACTGCCGGCGATGTCGAGCTGCCGACCGGCGTCGAGCTGGCCGTCGACTCGGAGCTGACCGTCGCGTCGATCACCGCCGCCCCGACCGCCGAGCAGCTCGAGGCGACGCTGCCCGAGGTCGAGACCGCCACCGACGAGGCCGAGGCCGAGGCCGGCGAGACCACCGAGGGCTCCGAGGGCGCGGACACCGAGGCTGCCGCCGAGGCCACCGAGGCGCGCACCGAGGCCTGATCGGTTCGTACTGTGCGACAGGCGTCCCCGAATGTTCGGGGGCGCCTGTCGGCATATCGGGAGTCGGTGGGATGGGCGTCGGAAGGGACAGGTAGTGACGGACGAGGCGGGGCCGTGGCTGGTGGTCGGCCTGGGCAACCCGGGTCGGGAGTACGCCGGCAACCGGCACAACGTCGGGTTCATGGTGGCCGAACTGCTGGCCGGGCGGGTGGGTGCGCGTTTCGGCCGGCACAAGCGGGCGGTGGCCGAGGTGGCCGAGGCGCGGCTGGGGTTCGGCGGGCCGAAGCTGGTGCTGGTCAAGCCACTGACGTACATGAACCTGTCCGGCGGGCCGGTCGCAGCGTTGGCACAGTTCTACAAGGTGCCGACCGCGCAGGTGATCGCGGTGCATGACGAGCTGGACATCGACTTCGGTCAGGTGCGGATCAAGTTCGGCGGCGGCGAGGGCGGGCACAACGGCCTGCGCTCGATGTCGAAGTCGTTGGGGACCAAGGACTACGCCCGGGTGCGGTTCGGCGTCGGCCGACCGCCGGGGCGCCAGGATCCGGCGGATTACGTGCTGTCGGATTTCGGCGCGGCCGAGCGCAAGGAGTTGGATTTCCTGGTGGACCGGGCCGCCGACGTGGTGGAGTCGGTGATCACCAAGGGTGTGGAGCCGACCCAGAACCTCTACCACGGCGGCTGAGCCGGGCGGGGCGTACCCGAATCGGAAACGGCGGGCCGGTAGTCTGCGCCTTTCAGCGTGCCGCGACCGGCGACGCGAGTCGCGGCGGATCGGCCCGTGCGGGCAGCGCGGCGAGGCGACGGGAGCGGACAGATGAGCAGTCCTCCGATGATCGATGGCGCGTTCGCCCGATGGTTGGCGTCCCGGGCTGGGCAGGCGTTGCTCGACCTGCGTACGGAGATGGGTTTCGCCGACGCCGGTGCGCTGAAGTCGGCCGGGGACAAGGTGTCGCACGACCTGATCCGCACGGAGTTGGCGAAGTGGCGTCCGGGTGACGCGGTGCTCTCCGAGGAGGACGAGGGCTCGCGGATGGCCTGGGCCGCTGAGGTGAACACCGGAGCGGTGTCCCGGTTGAACGCGGACCGGGTGTGGATCGTCGACCCGCTGGACGGCACCCGGGAGTTCTCCGAGGAGGGGCGCTCGGACTGGGCGGTGCACGTGGCGCTCTGGGCGCGCAACGCGCCGAGCCCGCACGGGCTGGTCGCCGGGGCGGTGGGGTTGCCGGCGCAGCACCGGGTGCTGGGCACCGACTACCCGCCGGCGTACCCGCCGATGACTGTGGAGGCGGCGACGGCCGGCGAGCGGAAGATCCGCCTGGCCGCAAGCCGGAGCCGGCCACCGGTCTTCCTGACCGATCTGGCCGAGGACGTCGGGGCGCACCTGGTGCCGATGGGCTCGGCCGGAGCGAAAATCGCCGCAGTGGTCACCGGTGAGGTGGACGCGTACATCCACGCAGGTGGGCAGTACGAGTGGGACTCCGCAGCCCCGATCGCTGTGGCGACGGCCACCGGACTGCACGCTTCCCGGATCGACGGTTCTGCGCTGAAATACAACGAGGCGGATCCGCGGCTGCCCGACCTCCTGGTCTGCCGCAAGGATCTCGCCACCCGGTTGCTTGCAGCGTTGCAGAAACATTCCGGGTAGCCTGAGCGAACTTTCTTGACATGCCCGACCGGAAAGGTCTGGAAATCGGATGAGCGAGCGAATCGAGCCGGTGTCATGACCACCCCCGCGGCGTACCAGGTCTCCCACCTGGACGCCTTGGAAGCGGAGAGCATCTTCGTGATGCGCGAGGTGGTCGCCGAGATGGAACGCCCGGTGATGCTCTTCTCCGGTGGCAAGGACTCGATCGTCATGCTGCGGCTCGCGCAGAAGGCGTTCGCCCCGGCCAACGTCCCCTTCCCGGTGATGCACGTCGACACCGGGCACAACTTCCCCGAGGTCCTGGAATACCGCGACCAACGGGTCGCCGAGCTCGGGTTGCAACTCGTGGTGGCGAGCGTGCCGGAGGCCCTGGCCAGCGGCATGGTCCGAGAGTCCGGTGACGGCATGCGTAACCGGATCCAGACACCGGTGCTGCTGGACGCGGTGGAGAAGCACCGCTTCGACGCGCTGTTCGGTGGCGCCCGCCGGGACGAGGAGAAAGCCCGGGCGAAGGAGCGGGTGTTCAGCTTCCGCGACGAGTTCGGTCAGTGGGACCCGAAGAACCAGCGGCCGGAGCTGTGGTCGCTGTACAACGGCCGGCACCACCCGGGCGAGTCGATCCGGGTCTTCCCACTGTCCAACTGGACCGAGCTGGACGTGTGGCACTACATCGCACGGGAGCGCATCCCGCTGCCGTCGATCTACTACGCGCACGAGCGTGAGGTGATCGAGCGGGACGGCATGTTCTACGCCGTAAACGAGTTCTTCCGCCCCCGCGCGGGTGAGGAGCGGTTCAAGGCGCAGGTGCGCTACCGCACCGTCGGCGACGCCTCCTGCACCGCCGCTGTCCGTTCCGACGCGGACACCGTGGAGAAGGTCATCGAGGAGGTGGCTGCCACCAGGATCACCGAGCGCGGCGCCACCCGTGGTGACGACCGGGTCAGTGAGGCCGCCATGGAGGACCGCAAGCGGGAGGGCTACTTCTGATGAGCACCGAGATCGTGGCGTCCGCGAATGCGGAGGCCCAGGCTGCCACCGGGGCCGGGCCGGAGGCCCGGGCCATGGACCTGCTGCGGTTCGCCACCGCCGGCAGCGTTGACGACGGGAAGTCGACACTGATCGGGCGGCTGCTCTACGACACCAAGTCGCTCTTCACCGACCAGTTGGCCGCCGTGGAGGCGGTCAGCGCGGCCCGCGGTGACGAATACACCAACCTGGCGTTGCTCACCGACGGTCTGCGTGCCGAGCGGGAGCAGGGCATCACGATCGACGTGGCGTACCGGTACTTCGCCACCCCCCGGCGCAAGTTCATCATCGCCGACACCCCGGGCCACATCCAGTACACCCGCAACATGGTCACCGGGGCGTCGACCGCCGACCTGGCGTTGATCCTGGTGGACGCGCGCAAGGGCCTCGTCGAGCAGTCCCGCCGGCACGCGTTCCTCTGCTCCCTGCTGCGGGTCCCGCACCTGGTCCTCTGTGTCAACAAGATGGACCTGGTCGACTGGTCTCAGGAGGTCTACGAGCGGATCGCCGACGAGTTCACAGCGTTCGCGGCGAAGCTCGACGCACCGGACCTGACAGTGGTGCCGGTCTCCGCGTTGCGCGGCGACAACATCGTCACCCGGTCGGACAACATGCCCTGGTACGAGGGCCCGTCGCTGCTGCACCACCTGGAGCGGGTGCACATCGCCAGCGACCGCAACCTGGTCGACGTCCGGTTCCCGGTGCAGTACGTGATCCGTCCGCAGTCCACCACTGTCACCGACTACCGCGGCTACGCCGGCCAGGTCGCCTCCGGCGTGCTGAAGCCGGGTGACGAGGTGATGGTGCTGCCCTCCGGCTTCACCAGCCGGATCGAGGCCGTGGAGACCGCCGACGGGCCGGTCCCGGAGGCGTTCCCGCCGATGTCGGTGACGGTACGACTGGCCGACGAGATCGACATCTCGCGGGGTGACCTGATCTGCCGGCCGAACAACGCGCCGGCGGTGGCCCAGGACATCGAGGCGATGGTCTGCTGGATGGACGAGACTGCCCCGCTGCGGGTCGGCGGCCGGTACGCGATCAAGCACACCACCCGGTCGGCACGGGCGATCGTGCGCGGGCTGCACTACCGGCTGGACATCAACTCCCTGCACCGCGACGAGTCGGCCGACGAACTGCGGCTCAACGAGATCGGCCGGGTGCGACTGCGCACGACCGTGCCGCTGCTGGCCGACGAGTACCGCCGTAACCGCACCACCGGCGGCTTCGTCATCATCGACGAGGCGACCAACCGCACGGTGGGCGCCGCCATGATCGTCGAAGCCAGCTAACCCCAACCCGCCGGCCCGCCGGGTACGCCGGCTCGCCCGCAAGATCGCGCTCGATCCAGGAAGTAGTGGGCAAAACAAAAACGGGTGGCCACACAAAACAATAAAAAACACGCCCCCCACAGATCGGGAGAGCGGGGGGGGGGGGAGGA
>NZ_JBEZGK010000035.1:0-69593 GCF_040649935.1 Micromonospora sp. NPDC048842
GTCTTAGAGTGACCACCCTCTATACCGGAGCTCCGCTGCTTTACGCCTCAGACACGCCTTGACGATCCGCCCAACCGCTTAACTGAACGGCGTTGCTTCTAGCTGTCGGCGACGAACACGCCCTGCCCCTGCTGACCGTGATCGAGACAAGGCGGCAGATCCGCTTCGAGTTTCTGGCCGTTCTTGCCGCCGGATCCCCAGGCGCGAACGTAGACGGCCCGGCGGTAGAAACCGTCGACCTGTCAGGCGTGCGCGGGCGGGTCGAGGAGGTCACGAGCGCCCTGCTGGAGCAGGTCGGCGGCGACGGAGGTCCCGAGGGTGATCGGATCCGCCGCCCATTCGTGTACGTCGAGCACTGTCTTACCGTCAACGCTGATCACCCTCGCCCGTAGGCCGAGGCGTCCGTCGGATTCGGTGCGGGCAAGCGCAGCGATGGGGGAGTGACAGTTCCCCTCCAGGATCCGCAGCATGGTCCGTTCCGCCACGGTCTCCCGCCAGGCCCGTGGGTCGCCGAGGCTGACTGCCAGGTCGCGGGTGCTCATGTCGTCCTCCCGGCACTGCAGGACCAGGGTGCCGGAGCCGACGGCCGGGACCATCGTGTCGACGCCGATCGGGTGGGTGATGCGGGCGGCCTGCCCGATCCGTTCCAGCCCGGAGACCGCGAGCAGCAGTGCGTCGTACCTGTCCCCGGCGTCGAGTTTGGCGAGCCTGCTGTTCGCGTTGCCCCGGATGGCCACCGGCACCAGGCTCGGCCAGTGCAGCGCCAGCTGCGCCACCCGCCGGACGGCGGAGGTGCCGATCCGGGTACCGGAGGGCAGTTGGTCGATCCGCAGCCCGCCCGGGTGCACGAGGCAGTCCCGGACATCGTCACGGGCCAGGTAGGCGGCCATCACCGTGCCGGCCGGTGCCGGCCGGTCTCCGGGGACGTCCTTGACGCAGTGCACAACCAGGTCCACATCCCCGGCGATCAGGGCCGCGTCCACCTCCTTGGTGAACGCCCCCTTGCCGCCCAGGGCAGCCAGGTCACCGTGCCAGCGGTCCCCGCTTGTCGACATCGACAGCACGTCCACTGTGACCTCTGGGTGCCGATCGGCGAGCATCGCGCGGACCCGCTCGACCTGGGCGAGAGCCATCGGAGAGTTGCGGGTGCCGATGCGCAGCAGGCGGGAGTCGGACATACCGGCGAGGGTAGTCCGCTCGCTGTGGGCGTCCGCGACCAGACCGGCCGCCCAGGCCGCGCGCCGTAACTTGACGCCCACATAGCAGATCAGAGCATGATCAGGGCTTCGTCCACAGTGGCGGTGGTTGTCCACAGGACGACGTCGTCACCCACCACCGTCCCGGCCGCCGCCATAGCGTCGCGCTGTGTCGCACGACGAGGAGACAGAGGTACGCCAGCGCCTGCGCCGGCTGACGGAGACGGCCGTCGTGCCACCGCCCCGGCCGGAGGTGCCGCTCGCGGGCGTACCCCCGTCGTCCCTGGTCGGCGCGCTGCCGGCGGACGTGCTGCCCTCCCAGCCCGCCGCGCTGGTCGCGGAGCCGACATCGGACGGCCTTGCGGTCCCGTCCGAGTCGCGGCTGCCCGGCCCCGGTGCGTTCGACCCTGGGCGGCGCGGTGTGCGGGCGTTGGCGGTGGTCGCCGTGGTGGTGGTAGTGGGCGCGGCAGGTTGGGCCTGGCAGGCCCGGCCGCAGTCGGAGCCGGTCGCCCCGCTGGCCAGCGACGCCGCGTCGGCCGCGCCGGCGGGTGACCCGAGCGTGTCCAGCTCCGCCGAGGTGGTGGTGGCGGTCGCGGGCAAGGTCCGAAAACCCGGTCTGGTACGCCTGCCGGCCGGGTCCCGGCTCGCCGACGCGGTGCAGGCGGCCGGCGGCGCGCTCCCGGGGGTCGACGTGGCGCTGCTCAACCCCGCCCGCAAGGTCACCGACGGCGAGCTGATCGTGGTCGGGGTGACGCCACCGCCACCGCCACCGCCGGTGCCGGGCGGCGCGGCCGGGCCTGCGGCGGGCGGCGCGGCACCCGCCACCGGGCCGCTGAACCTCAACACCGCGACGCTGGCGCAGCTCGACGCGCTGCCCGGGGTGGGGCCGGTGCTCGCCCAACGAATCCTCACCCATCGAGACCAGCACGGCGGGTTCAAGTCCGTCGGCGACCTACGCCAGGTCGACGGGATCGGTGATGCCCGTTACGAGCAGCTCAAGGATCTGGTGACGGTGTGAGCGAGTCCTCCGTCGCCGCTGGCCCTTCGCCGGCCGGTAGGGCTCAGCCCGAGCCGCTGGCCGGGCCGGCTCAGAGCACGCCACTGGTTGGCCGGGCCCGGCCCGAGCCGCCGGATCTGCGACTGGCTGGGCTCGCGGTGGCGGCCTGGCTGACGGCGCTCGCCGGCCTGCACCTCGGCAGCCGCACCACGCTGCTGGTGACGGGTACGGCAGCCGGGCTGACGGCAATTGGTGCCGTGCACCTGCTCGGCCGCCTCGGCAGTCCCCGAGCCGTGGTGCGGCGCTACGGGTGGGTCGCCGTGGCGGTCGGCCTCGGTGTGGTCTGCGGTGGTGCGGCTACCGCCGCCCAGCTCGCCGTCCGCGACGCGCCGGCGATCCGTGCCCTCGCCGAGCAACGCGCTCCGATCACCGCCGACCTGGTCGTCCGGGACGATCCGCGCCCGATCCGGAGCGCCGGGCGGCCGGGGATGCTGCTGGTGTCGTCCGAGCTGGTCCGGCTCACCGGCCCGGATGGTCGACGGATCCACGCATCGGTGCGGCTGCTCGTCCTGGCGACCGACCCGGCGTGGCGGGGGCTGTTACCCGGGCAGCGCCTCACCGTCGACGGCCGGCTCGGCGTTCCGCGGGGCGGCGACCTCACCGCGGCGGTGCTCAGCACCAACGGTCCACCGGAGCGGCACGGCGCGCCGTCCTGGGCGCAGCGCGCCGCCGGGACGCTGCGTACCGGCCTGCAACGGGCCTGCGCGCCGCTGCCCGACGACCCCGGCGGGCTGCTGCCCGGTCTGGTGGTGGGTGATACCAGCCGACTTCCACCCGCCGTCGAGGCGGACTTCCAGGCCACCGGGATGACACATCTCAACGCGGTCTCCGGCTCCAACGTCGCGATCGTGGTGGGTGCGGTGCTGTTACTGGCCCGCTGGTCGCGTGCCGGCCCGTGGCTCGCCGCGGCGCTGTGTGCGGTGGCGCTGGTGGGGTTCGTCATCCTGGTCCGCCCGTCACCGAGCGTCGTACGGGCCGCCACGATGGGAGCGATCGGGCTCGCCGCGCTCGCCGCCGGTCGACCTCGGGCGGCGCTGCCCGCGCTGGCCGCCGCCGTGACAGTGCTGGTGCTCGTCGACCCCGAGTTGGCCGGGGACCCCGGGTTCGCCCTCTCCGTGCTGGCCACCGGTGGCCTGCTGCTGCTGGCGCCGCGCTGGCGGGACGGATTGCGTCGGCGAGGCGTCCCGCCAGGGCTGGCCGAGGCGCTGGCCGTGCCGGCGGCCGCCCAACTCGCCTGCGGCCCGGTCGTCGCCGGGATCTCCGGCACTGTGAGCCTGGTGGCGGTGCCGGCAAACCTGCTGGCGGTGCCGGCCATCGCGCCTGCGACAGTGCTGGGCGTGCTGGCGGCCATGGTCTCGCCGATCTGGCCAGCCGGCGCCGAGTTCGTCGCGTGGCTGGCGAGTTGGCCGGCCTGGTGGCTGGTGGTCATCGCCCGCCACGGTGCTCGACTGCCAGGTGGCACCCTGCCGTGGCCGGGCGGGGTGCCCGGTGCCCTGCTGCTGACCGGGCTGACCGTCGCGCTGCTGATCGCTGTTCGCCGGCCACTCGTACGCCGGCTGGTGGCGGTGGTCGGGGTCGCCGCCGTGTTGGGTGCCCTGCCGGTCCGGCTGGTGGCTGCCGGCTGGCCGCCCGCCGGGTGGGTGGTGGTGGCCTGCGCGGTGGGGCAGGGCGACGCCCTGGTGCTCCCGGTCGACCCCGGCCGGGCCGTGGTGGTGGACGCCGGGCCGGAACCGGGTGCGGTGGACGGCTGCCTACGTCGGCTCGGCGTACGGGAGGTGCCCCTGCTGGTGATCAGTCACTTTCACGCGGACCACGTGGGCGGGGTGGCCGGGGTGTTCCGGGGACGGCGGGTGGGTGCCGTGTTGACGCCGTCGTCCACCGACCCGGAGAGCGGCCGGGACCTGGTTCGAGCGGCGGCCACCGGGGGGCGGGCCGCGCTGCTCACCACGGTGGCTGGCGCTCGCCACCCCGTGGGCGAGGTCGACCTGCTGGTGCTCGGCCCGCCGTACCCGCTGGCCGGGACCAGGTCCGATCCGAACAACAACTCGCTGGTGCTGCGCGCCACGGTGGCCGGGGTACGGATCCTGTTAGCCGGCGACGCGGAGACCGAGGAGCAGCACGCGCTGCTGGCGCGGGCGGCCCCCGGCCAGTTACGGGCGGACGTGTTGAAGGTCGCGCACCACGGGTCGGCGTATCAGGATCCGGGGTTCCTCGACGCGGTGCGGCCGACGGTGGCGCTCGTGCCGGTGGGCACGGGCAACACCTACGGGCACCCGAGTCCGGCGCTACTCGCCCAACTGGGCAGGGGCGGGGTGCGGGTGCTGCGCACCGACACGGATGGCGACGTGGCGGCGGTCCGAACGGGCGACGGTCTGGCGGTAGCCCGGCGAGGTGTGCCCGCAGGCCGGCAGCCCTGACCCGCGGGCGGACGGCCCTGACCCGCGCGGACGGCTCTGACCTGCGCGGACGGCTCTGACCTGCGCTGGCTGTTCTCGGTCACTGATCGACTCGGTTCCGCTGAACCCGGCGTATCACCGTGGTCCGACACCGCGGTCTCCTGATGGCGCATGTAGCAAGTAGGAACGCCGTTGCGTAAGACAGACTGCTGTTCGTCAATCCCACACTGCCCCGTCGATCATGGACTTATGGTGGGCGACAAAGGCCACCTTAAGGCGCAAAACAGGCACCACAACTCCATGATCGACAGGTAACCCCCGACCCCGCCCGCGATCTTGCAGTTGCTGTCGCGGCATGGAGGGCATTCCAGGCGTATGGGCGACCGAAAGTGCAAGATCGGGGAGATCGCGGACGCTGCGGCGTGGGTCATGAGGCGCGGGCGACTTGCGGATTAAGCGGGGAATTGAGTTGGATGTCTGGATTTGCGCTGTGTGCGGGCTGCGCCGATCAAGCAGCGAATGAGCAGGCACGATCCCGCCGCAGGCCGTGCGAATATGGGCGGCGTGACCCCCGCCAGCCTCGCCCCCATTCTGCTCGTCCTCGGTGACGAGGAACTGCTCGCCACGCGCGCGGTCACCGAAGCTGTCGCGAAGGTTCGCAGTGTCGACCCCGAGGTGGACGTCCGCGAGTACCAGGCCAGCGCGCTCACCGTCGGCGAGATCGCCGAGATGCTCAGCCCCTCGCTGTTCGGCGGGCGGCGGCTGTTGATCCTGCGTTCCGGCCAGGACGCCCGCAAGGACCTGGTCGCCGCGCTGTTGGCGTACGCGAAGAATCCCGACCCGGAGGTCCAGCTGCTGGTGCTGCACCTGGGCGGTGCCAAGGGCAAGGCGTTCGCCGACGGTCTGCGGGCGGCCGGCGCGACTGTCGTCCCGGCCGCCAAGCTCAAGGGGCACCGCGACCGGGTGGCCTTCGTCCGCGACGAGATCCGCCGGGCCGGCGGAAAGTGCACCGACGACGCCGCCGAGGCGCTCATCGCGGCGGTCGGCAACGACCTGCGTGAGCTGGCCGCCGCCTGTTCCCAACTGGTCGCCGACACCGATGGGCGAATCAGCGCCGAGACGGTCTCCCGTTACTACCGGGGCCGGGTCGAGGTGACCGGCTTCACGGTGGCGGACGCCACAATGGTCGGCGACGTGCCGGCGGCGCTGGAGGCACTGCGCTGGGCCCTGCACGTCGGGGTCGACCCGGTGCCCATCGCCGACGCCCTGGCCGACGGGGTACGCACTGTGGCCCGGGTGGCGTCGGCCGGGCGGGGTAGCGCGTACCAGCTCGCCAGCAGCCTCGGAATGCCCGCCTGGAAGATCGAGCGGGCGCAGCGGCAGGGGCGGGGCTGGACGCCGGAGGGCCTGGTCCGGGCCATGCAGGTCGCCGCCGAGTGCAACGCGGCCGTCAAGGGCGGCTCCGACGACAGGGCGTACGCCCTGGAGCGTGCGGTCTTCTCGGTCGCGGCGGCCCGGCAGGGCAGCACCAGGTGACGGGGGCGAACCGCCCAGCGTGGGCCACCATTCCCGTGGACGAGGAGCGCTACCGGCCGCTCTACGCCCGGCTGCTCGGCCTGCGGTTCGTCAACCCCGGCGGCGTGCTGTGCTTCCTCTTTTTCGAGGGTGCCATCGCTCTGGCGGTGCTGCTCGCCCTCGCCGAGCTGGTCAGCTGGTGGGCGGTGCTGGTGCTGCCGGTCGTGGTGGCCGCCATGGTGAAGCTCAACGACATGGTGGCCGCGATCGTGGTCCGCTCCGCCGCGCTCGTGCCCGAGCAGGAGCGGGACCGGTTTCGCCGGCAGATGGAACCGGTGGTCGGCCGAGCCCGGGTGGAGTGGGTCTCGCACAGCGTTCCCGGCGTGGTGATCACCGCCGATCCGGTGCCACCGCCCCGACGGGCCAACCCCTCAGACTGACCGCCGACCCGTCAGAGCCCACGCCCAGGGACGGCCGGCGGGAGAAACGCTGCCCGCATCCCGCACAGAACGGCCGGCCCGCAGAGAACGGCCGCCCGGATGAACACGGCCGGCCTCTGGACACACGGAAACCCCGGGCCTGGGGCCCGGGGTTTTCCGAATCAGTCTGACGGTTAAGTCGTCAGGCGGAGAGCGACACCACGCGCTTCGCGATCGCGGACTTGCGGTTCGCGGCCTGGTTGGAGTGGATCACGCCCTTGCTGACGGCCTTGTCCAGCTTGCGCGAGGCGTCCAGCATGAGCGCGGTCGCCTTCTCGACGTCACCGGCCTCGGCAGCCTCGTGGAACTTCCGGACGGCGGTCTTCAGCGACGACTTGACCGACTTGTTGCGCAGCCGGGCCTTCTCGTTCTGCCGGTTGCGCTTGATCTGGGACTTGATGTTCGCCACGCGACAGCCTCGTCTTGATAGCTCGGGTTGGTCAGCTTATTGCGCGTGATGACGAACGTGCGTCATCGCTGCGCGAAGAGCCAGGTTACCAGGTCGCCCGGGACGAGCCAAAACGGCTCGGCCTTCGCGCGGACGGACCCGGCCCGTCGGGGACCAGGTTACGCCCTCGAACACGGCGGCGGCCCACCGCCGGCCCTGGCGGCAGGCCGGTACGCGTGACCGGGAGTCCGGGCCGCTTCAGGCTGGTCAGCCGTCACCGCCAGCCCTGGCGGCGGGCCAGCCAGTCGAGCGACTGCTCGCCGCTCCACCGCTGGTGGGCGGGCAGGTGCGGCGAGGCCGTCGGCGGTGCCGCCGCCGCGCCGGTCAGGTAGTAGCCGGCCAACGCGGCCAGTGTCGCGTCCAACGCGTCCGCTGGCGCGCCGGCGGCGGCCGGGTGCGCGGCGAAGAGCCGGTCCGCGTCCAGCCCGCTGGCGTACGCGGTGAGCAGCAGGCCGGCCAGGTCGAACCAGGCCGGCCCGGAGCAGACCCAGGTCCAGTCGCAGAACCAGGCTCGGCCGTCCGTGCCGATCAGCACGTTGTCGACCCGCAGGTCGCCGTGGATCAGGCCGGTCGCGCCGACGGCGTACCGGGGGAGGAGGGACTCCAACTCCACCAGCTCGGGCAGCCGGCCCACCAGCGGCGCGGGCAGTGGTGGGGTCGGTTCCCGACCGGCGGCGACCTCCTCCCACCAGAGGATGTCCGACCGGGCCAGGTCGGCCAGGTGCGGCAGGTCGAGCGCTGTCAGCTCGGCCGGCGGGTCGGCCAGGGCGGCGGCGATGCGCGCGTACCCGGCGAGGGTGGCGTCCAACTCGGCGGGCACCCAGGGCAGGTGCGGTGTGTGCCCGTCGACCGCGTCGGTGCAGAGCACGAACCAGCCGGCCGCGGAGAGGGTCCACCGGGGGCGGGGCGCCGGCAGGTCGGCCGGCAGCCGGTCGAGGATCGCTGCCTCCCGGGCGTACCAGTCGACCAGATGCGGTTGCTCGGCGGCGGGTGCGGCCTTGACGAAGGCTTGACCACCGTCGGCGGTGTCGAGCACGGCGGCGAACCCGCGGGTGAAGCCCGCGCCCGCGATCCGGGCGGTGACCACCGGCGCGCCGAGCCGGTCGGCGACCGCGGTCCGCAGCGCCGCCGGCAACGCCGGCCACGACGGGCGCAGGGCACTCGCGTGGTACGGCACCGGCGGCAGCAGGGGAGGGGACATCCCACCATGCTGCCCCGGGGTACGTGCGCGACGCACGGCGACACTGCCAGACTGCCAAGCCATGAGGACCGAGGACTTCTGGAAGCTGATCGACGAGGCGCGGGCCGGCGGCGGGGGTGAACCCGGCCCGGTCGCCGCGCGGGCCGTGGCGTTGCTCGCGGAGCGCGACCCGGAGGACATCATCGGGTACGCGCGGCACCAGACGCGGGTGCTGGCCGCCTCGCACAAGGCGGATCTGTGGGGTGCGGCGTACCTGATCAACGGTGGTGCCTCGGCTGAGGGCTTCGAACACTTCCGGGGCTGGCTGATGACCCAGGGGCGGGCCGTCTTCGCCGGTGCGGTCGCCGAACCGGACTCGCTGGCCGAACTGCCCCAGGTGCGGGCAGCCTCGCTCAGCGGCGAGGAGTTCTCCGCCGAGCAGATGCTCTCGGTGCCCTGGGACGCGTACCGCAAGGCCACCGCCACCGAACTGCCGGCGGACCGCGACCCGGTGCGGACGCCGGATCTCAACGACTTCTGGGACTTCGACGACGAGGACGAGGCGCGTCGCCGGCTGCCCCGGCTGGCCGCGCTCTTCGTCGAGCCGCCGATGGAGTGAGGGGTCCTCGGGCCGTTCCATCGCCCGCGCAGTGGGCGCACCCCGGCGGCGTGGGAACATAGAGGGGGTCGGCGGCGCGCCGGCCTGTTCACGTCAGCCGACCAGAACGGACCGCTGTGCCACCGAAGCTCGATCCCGGCGCGAACGCCCCTGGTGCCACCGACCCCGGTCGCATCCGGAACTTCGGCATCATCGCCCACATCGACCACGGGAAGTCGACCCTGGCCGACCGGATGTTGCAGCTCACCGGTGTGGTCGACCCGCGGCAGATGCGCGCGCAGTACCTGGACCGGATGGACATCGAGCGCGAGCGCGGCATCACCATCAAGAGCCAGGCCGTCCGCATGCCGTGGACCATCCGCGAGGGTGAGCGGGCTGGTGAGCAAGCGGTGCTCAACATGATCGACACCCCGGGGCACGTGGACTTCACCTACGAGGTGTCGCGGTCGTTGGCTGCCTGCGAGGGTGCCGTGCTGCTTGTCGACGCCGCGCAGGGCATCGAGGCGCAGACCCTGGCCAACCTCTACCTGGCTCTCGAGAACGACCTGCGCATCATCCCGGTGCTCAACAAGATCGACCTGCCGGCCGCGCAGCCGGAGAAGTACGCCGAGGAGCTGGCCCACCTGATCGGCGGTGATCCCGCGGACTGCATCCGGGTCTCCGGCAAGACCGGCGAGGGCGTTCCGTACCTCCTCGACGAGATCGTCCGGCAGTTCATCCCACCGGTCGGTGACGCGGTGGCGCCCGCCCGGGCGATGATCTTCGATTCGGTGTACGACGTCTACCGCGGCGTCGTCACGTACGTCCGGGTCATCGACGGCCGGATCAGCGCCCGCGACCGGATCAAGATGATGTCCACCGGTGCTGTGCACGAGCTGCTGGAGATCGGTGTCATCTCACCCGAGATGGTCAAGGCTGAGGCGCTCGGCGTCGGCGAGGTCGGCTACCTGATCACCGGTGTGAAGGACGTCCGGCAGTCCCGGGTCGGTGACACGGTCACCATCAACACTCGGCCGGCGGCCGAGGCGTTGGGTGGCTACAAGGACCCGAAGCCGATGGTCTACTCCGGCCTCTACCCGATCGACGGGTCCGACTACCCCAACCTGCGCGAGGCGTTGGACAAGCTCAAGCTCAACGACGCCGCCCTGGACTACGAGCCGGAGACCTCCGGCGCGCTCGGGTTCGGCTTCCGCTGCGGCTTCCTCGGCCTGCTTCACCTGGAGATCATCCGGGAGCGGCTGGAGCGCGAGTACAACCTCGACCTGATCTCCACCGCGCCGAACGTCGTCTACCGGGCGATCACTGACGACGGCGAGGAGATCGTCGTCACCAACCCGAGCGAGTACCCCACCGGCAAGATCGCCGAGGTGTACGAGCCGGTGGTCCGGGCCACAGTGTTGACGCCCAACGACTACGTGGGCGCGGTCATGGAGCTCTGCCAGGGCCGTCGCGGCAACCTGCTCGGCATGGACTACCTCTCCGCCGACCGGGTGGAGCTGCGCTACACGCTGCCCCTCGCGGAGATCATCTACGACTTCTTCGACCAGCTGAAGAGCCGTACCAAGGGCTACGCCTCGCTCGACTACGAGCCCACCACCGAGCAGGCGTCCGACCTGGTGAAGGTGGACATCCTGCTGCACGGCGAGCCGGTGGACGCGTTCAGCGCCATCGTGCACAAGGACAAGGCGTACAACTACGGCGTCACCATCGCCGCCAAGCTGCGCACCCTGATCCCGCGCCAGCAGTTCGAGGTACCCATCCAGGCGGCCATCGGCAGCCGGGTCATCGCCCGGGAGACCATCCGGGCGATCCGCAAGGACGTGCTCGCCAAGTGCTACGGCGGCGACATCAGCCGTAAGCGCAAGCTGCTGGAGAAGCAGAAGGAAGGCAAGAAGCGGATGAAGATGGTCGGCCGGGTCGAGGTGCCGCAGGAGGCCTTCATCGCCGCCCTCTCCTCCGACTCCGGCGACGGCAAGGCCGCCGGCAAGAAGTAGTTCGCGCCGCCGTACGCGCCCGGGTGCCACCCGCACCCGGGCGCGTCGCGTTTCCGCGCACTTCGCCCGCACTGCCCCCCGTCGGGTCTGGCGGGCCGCCGAGACTGCCGGCCGAGCGCGCCCGTGTGGGGCGTGTGACCGCCGGGCGCGGAAAATTTTCTGTCGCTGTGCTGGGGCCGGCGGGTCGACGACATGGCCTCCTACCTGTGTGGACGTACTTACGCGCCAACCGACGCACCTCGAAAACATTGACGAGTGGCGTTGTCGATTGAGGTGAGTCGGTTTGGGCTTTCGGTGGCTCGGGCACTTAGCCGTCACGACAGGAAGCACACACCTCGTGTGTCACACATTCTTTGAAGGAGGGCGACCGTGGAGTTCACCGTGTGGGGCATCATCACTGCGATCGTTGTCGGTCTCATCGTCGGCGCGCTCGGCCGGCTGGTCGTCCCGGGCCGGCAGAACATGCCGATCTGGCTGCACATGCTGATCGGTATCGGCGCGGCCCTGCTGGGCACCGTCCTGGCGCGGGCCATCGGCATCGCGACCGAGACGAGCGGCATCGACTGGGGCGAGCTGCTGGTGCAGGTCGTGGTGGCCGCGATCGCTGTCGCGCTGGTGGCCGGTGTGGGTGGCCGCCGCCGCGTGACCCGGTAACACCACAGCACCAACTCGTACCACCGCGACACCTCCGATGGGCGTCCGACCGACAGGTCGGGCGCCCATCGGTGTTATGCCCGCCGCGAGGGCCGTCGCCGCGTCCTGCTCGACGTTCCCGGCGGGCTGGAACCCAGTGATCGACTCGGTTTTGGTGATGTCGCGGTGTCCCGGTCGGTCCAATGCCGCGGATTCAATGACCTCGTGTTGATCATGCGCCGACGGCTCGGCGGCTCGGCGGCTCGGCGGCCCGGCGGCCCGGCGGCTGGTGGGAGCGCTGTGGAACGTGTCCCTGTCGGCCAAGTCGTGATCGTTTGGTGAGTGAAGTCGGTTTGGATTTTCGGTGGGTAGGGCAATTAACGGTCACGACAGGAAGCACACGAACCGTGTGTCAGACATTCTTGAAGGAGGGTGGCCGTGGAGCTCACCGTGTGGGGCATCATCACTGCGATCGTTGTTGGTCTCATCGTCGGCGCGCTCGGCCGCCTGGTCGTCCCGGGTCGGCAGAACATGCCGATCTGGCTGCACCTGCTGATCGGTGTCGGCGCCGCGCTGCTGGGCACCGTCCTGGCGCGGGCCATCGGCATCGCGACCGAGACGAGCGGCATCGACTGGGGCGAGCTGCTGGTGCAGGTCGTGGTGGCCGCGATCGCTGTCGCGCTGGTGGCCGGTGTGGGTCGCCGCCGCAGCGTCACCCGATAACGACCCGGCATCATCTGGCGACACAGCACCACTGCTGGAACAGCACGACTGGAAAGGGCGCCCGGCCGAGAGCCGGGCGCTCTTTCGTGCTGGTAGGCCCGACTTTGGCCGGATGTTGGAGTGCCGGTCGTCGGGCCGCTGCGGTACGGTCGCCACGCTTCGGCCAGTCCCGCCCACTGTCGTAAAGGAATTCTCCGTACTAGGGTGCGGCGGAGAAGGTTAGTTCCAAGCGGCGCGAGGGGAGAAGTGGCGTGAACAGGTGGAAGCGGCTGGCCCCGGTCACCGCCATAGTGGCCTCGGCCGCGATGGTGCTGACCGGCTGTGGGGGCTCCAGCGACGATGCGGCCGACGACAGCAAGCTCACGGTCTGGATGATGGGCGAGGGCGGGGACGCGCAGAACTCCTTCCTCGACGGGGTCGAGGCCGAGTTCCGCCAGAAGCACCCCGACACCGATGTGGTCGTGCAGTACATCCCCTGGCTGGAGGCGCCCAAGAAGTTCCAGGCGGCGCTCGCCGGCGGTGAGGGGCCGGACATCACCGAGCTGGGCAACACCGAGACTCAGGGTTGGGCCGCCCAGGAGGCGCTCGCCGACGTGAGTGGTCGGATGGGCGGCTGGGCCGACGGCAAGGATCTGCTGCCCGACCTGGTGCGCAACGCTCAGCTCGACGGCAAGCAGTACGGCGTGCCCTGGTACGCCGGTGTGCGCGCCATCTACTACCGCACCGACTGGTTCGCCGAGGCCGGCGTGCAGCCCCCGAAGAACTGGGACGAGCTGGTCACAGTGGCCAAGGCCGTACAGGCGAAGAAGAAGGGCACCTACGGCATCGCGCTGCCCGGAAACTCCGAGCTGCCCTTCTACTCCTTCCTCTGGGGTGCCGGCGGCGAGATCGCCAGCAACCAGGGCGGCACCTGGAAGTCCGGCTACACCACGCCGGAGGCGCAGCGGGCCGTCAAGTTCTGGACCGACCTGGTGACAGTGCACAAGGTCGCCCCGCCGGCGGCGGCGGGTTGGAACGAGATCGACGCGCGTACCCAGTTCGCCACCGGCAAGGCCGCGATGGCCTTCGCCGGCAGCTGGCAGCAGGGCGCCATCAAGAAGGACAACCCCGAGATCGAGAAGGTCTGGGGCACGTTCCCGATCCCCGGCCCGGATGGCAAGGCGGCGCCCGGTTTCGCGGGCGGCTCGGACGTGGCGATCTGGAAGGACAGCGAGCGGCAGGACCTGGCCTGGGACTACCTGACCGTGCTGCTGAACAAGAAGAACGCACAGAGCTTCGCGAGCAGCCTCGGCTTCTTCCCGGTTTACAAGGACCTGGTCTCCGGTGACGCGTACGCGAACGACAAGGTGATGGCGTCGTTCGCCACCACGATGCAGAACACCAAGCTCACGCCGCTCACCCCGAAGTGGGTGGAGGTCAGCCGGACGAAGACGGTGACCCAGGCGATGAACAGCTCGGTCATGAAGGGTCAGAAGACGGTCGAGAAGGCTACCGCCGACGCGGCCGGTGAGATGGAAGGCATTTTGAACAGCAAGTGAGCTCACAGACCAAAAACCCGGAGACGGCCGCTGCGCGGGAGACCCCCGCGCGGCGGCCTCGCCGGGTGGACCGCCTGCCCTACCTGCTGCTCCTGCCCGCTCTGCTGATCATCGGGGTGCTGCTGCTCTGGCCGCTCGGCCAGGTGGTGGTGATGTCCTTCTACCGGCTGAACAGCGTCCGGCAACTGCGCGGCGATCGGGAGTGGCCGTGGGTGGGGTTCGGCAACTACGTCGACATCCTCTCCGACCCGTTCTTCCTGACCGTGCTGCGCAACACGGTTCTGTTCGCCGCGGCCAACGTGCTGCTCACCATGGTGCTCGGCACCCTGGTGGGGCTGCTGCTCAACCGGCTCGGTCGCAAGATGGCGACGTTCGTGGCCAGCTGCGTGATGCTCGCCTGGGCGACGCCGGCGCTGACCGGCACCATCGTCTGGAAGTGGATCTTCGATGACACGAGCGGCCTCGTGACGTGGTTGTTCAACGCGTTGCCGGACGGTCTCTCGAACAGCCTGTTCGGGCGCAGCGACTGGACCGGCTACGGCTGGTTCAACTCGCCACTGCTCTTCTTCGCCATCCTCACCCTGGTGGTGGTCTGGCACTCGTTCCCGTTCATCGCGGTGAGCGTGCTGGCCGGTCTGAAGAGCGTGCCGAGTGAGCTGCACGAGGCGGCCCGGGTGGACGGCGCCAGCCCGTGGCGGGTCTTCTGGAAGATCACTTTCCCGTTGCTGCGCCCGGTCTTCGGGATCCTGATCGTGCTCTCCACGATCTGGGACTTCAAGGTCTTCACCCAGCAGTTCGTGCTGGCCGGCGGCACCCAGGACCGGCCGACGTTCATGCTCGCCATCTACTCGTACGCCGAAGCCTTCTCCCCGCCGCCCAAGTACGGGCTCGGCGCGGCCATCGCGGTCATCCTCACGCTGATCCTGCTCGTGGTCACCGGCTTCTACGTACGGATGGTGCTCAGGCAGGAGGACGAGTCGTGAAGAAAATCGCCCTCAACGGCGCCGGGCTGCTGGTCGCGCTCTTCGCGGCGTTCCCGGTCTACTGGATGATCTCCACCTCGCTGAAGCCGAGCAACGAGATCTTCTCAGCCACCCCGCAGCCGGTGCCGACTCATCCGACGTTGGCGCACTATCGGGAGATCCTGACCGGCAACCTGATCCCCGGCGTCAGCTTCCTCGACTTCTTCCTCAACAGTGCGTTGGTAGCTGTCTCGACCGTGGTGCTCAGCGGTCTGGTGGCGTTGCTCGCCGCGACCGCTGTGGCCCGGTTCCGCTTCAAGCTGCGGACCAGCTTCCTGATCATGCTGCTGGTGGTGCAGATGATCCCGCTGGAGGCGTTGGTCATCCCGCTGTTCCTGATGATCCAGCGGCTCGGGCTCTACAACACCCTGCCCAGCCTGATCCTCACGTACCTTGGCTTCTCGCTGCCGTTCGCGGTCTGGATGCTGCGCGGCTTCGTCGCCGCGGTGCCGAAGGAGTTGGAGGAGGCGGCGGCGATCGACGGAGCCAGCCGGGCCCAGATCTTCCGCCGGGTGCTCTTCCCGCTGGTCGCGCCCGGCCTGGTGGCCACCAGCATCTTCTCCTTCATCACCGCCTGGAACGAGCTGATCTTCGCGCTGACCTTCATCAACGACCAGGGCAGCTACACGCTTCCGGTGGCGATGACCTTCTTCTTCGGTCGGGACGACACCAACTGGGGGCCGGTGATGGCCGCGTCGACCCTGTTCACCCTGCCGGTCATCATCTTCTTCCTGCTGGTGCAGCGTCGGATGGTCTCCGGCCTGGTGGCCGGCGCCGTCAAGGGCTGACCCCGCGTCAGCCCGAGGCCGACGTCGGCCTACGTGCGGGATGTCGACCCCCACGCTGCCGCCCTGCCCAGCCATGGACCGCCACTAGGCTGACGGTCATGACGGGCAGGGTGGCAGCGGTGAACCTCGGCATCGTGACCGAGGCTGGGTGGGCCAGCGACGCGAGCGGTCGCAGCGGCATCGACAAGCGGCCGGTCGACGGCCCGGTGTCGCTGCTCACCGGCGGCGTGGCGGGCGACTTCATCGCTGAGCGGCCCCAGCACGGCGGCCCGGACCAGGCGGTCTACGCGTACGCGGAGGAGGACGCCGCCTGGTGGGTGGCCGAACTGGGTCGCGCCATACCGCCCGGCGGCTTCGGCGAGAACCTGACCACCTACGCGGTCGACGTGACGGGTGCGGTGATCGGCGAGCAGTGGCAGGTCGGTTCGGCCCTGCTGCAGGTCACCAAGCCGCGTACGCCCTGCACCACGTTCGCCGGGTTCTGGGGCGTACCGGATCTGATCAAGCGGTTCACCGTCCGGGCATCGCCCGGGGCCTACCTGCGGGTGCTGCGCGAGGGGGAGGTCGGCGCGGGTGACCCGGTCGAGGTGGTGGACCGGCCGGCGCACGGTGTCACCATCGGCGAGGTGTTCCGGGCGACCAGCCTGGAACCGGAGTTGCTGCCCCGGCTGCTCGACGTCGAGGATCTGCCGGCGCCGATCAGGGAAAAGGCCCGACGACGCCTCGCCGCCCGGGGCTGACCGACCCCGACGACATCCGCCTCGACGCCGCGACGAGCACCGGCGGCGTCCGCGACGAGCACCGGCGACATCCGCCTCGACGCCGCGACGAGCACCGGCGGGCTCGGCGGATCCGACCCGGAAGAACCCCGATGACGGGTCCAGCGTCGGACTTGCCCGTATCGTCCCCACGGAGGGCGTGCGGCGGGGACCGGGTGGAGCGCGATGTCGATGGCGACGGACGGTGGTGCCGCAGGGGCGTCACCCCCCGATCCGGGCCTGGAGCGTCCGGCGTTCCTGGAGCTCTTCTTCGACCTCGTCTACGTCTTCGCGCTGGTCACCTTGGCGACGGTGCTGACCGAGAACCTGACCTGGACGGGCGCCGCGGAGACGCTGGTGCTGCTGCTCGGGTTCACGATGATCTGGGCGCTGACGGTGTGGACGGCGGACAGCGTCGACCTGACCCGCCCTGCCGGGCAGGGGCAGTTCATCTGGGTGGCGGCCGCCAGCCTGCTGTTGGCCGCGCTCGCGGCCGATGCGTACGGCGATCGCCGGCTGCTCTTCGCCACCACGTACGTGGTCATCCACCTCAGTACGGCGGCCTACTACATCCTGGTCGTCTCGCTCAGGAGGCCGCCGCGTCGCAGCATCCGCATCCTGATCTGGGAGGCCGTCGCGGGCATCGGCTGGATTGGTGGGGCGCTCGTCGGCGGTTCGGGGCAACTGGCGATCTGGGTGCTCGCTGTCGTCGTCGAGTACGGCGCAGCGGCGTTGGGCTGGCCGGTGCCCGGGATCGGTCGCTCACGACCGCGCGACTGGCGGCTGGTCGGCGGGCGGGTGGCCGAGCGGTACCGGCAGTTCGTCATCGTCGCGCTCGGTGTCTCGCTGTTCGTGACCGGAACGACCTTCAGCATGAGCGAGTACACGATGGAACGGGCCTGGGCGCTGGTGGTGGTGTTCAGCACGGTGGTGCTGATGTGGCGGATCTACATCTACCGCGCCGGTGAGCTGCTGACCGATGCGATCGCCAGGTCGTCCAACCCGGCGCTGCTCACCCAGTCCGCCGCGGTCACCCATTTGATCATGGTGGCCGGAATCGTCGGCGCGGCGGTCACCAGTCACCTGGTGGTGAGCCGCCCGTGGGGCGAGACCCCGTCGTCGTGGGCCGCGGTCATCCTCGGCGGCCCCGCGTTGTACCTGGTCGGCCGGGGTGTCCTCGACTTCACGGTGTTCGGGCGGATCTCAAGGTCCCGGCTGGCCGGGCTGGTGCTGCTGGCGGGCGTGGCGCCGGCCACGCCCCTGCTGCCGCCGGTGCTTGTCGCGCTGCTCGCCATGACCGTGCTGGCCCTGATCGCCGTGGCGAATCTGCTGAGCACCCGGCGACACGCGCGAACGCCGGCGCCGCCGATGCTGCGGTGACTCTTTCCCGGGGCCGCCGACGGCGCTTCATCGCGATGGCGCGGCGGCCCCGACCAGGCGGCTGCGCGCGGCCCACCCTTCGCCGACCAGGGTGATCAGCAGGACCAGGTTCGCCAGCACCAGGGCGGTCAGGGGTGTGAGCAGGAGTGTCGCGGGTGCCATCACGGCACACAGCACCACGATCGCCAGCACCCGGGACCAGAGGATCCGGCCGGTCACCACGGCGTCGAACAGGACGCTGCCGAGCAGGAACAGGACCGGTCCGCCGAGGGTGGCGACCACCAGCTCGGCCGGGGCGCGACCGAACGGCCGGTCGATGACCAGCGAGGTGCTGGTCGAGACCAGCACCACCCCGGCGACCATGACGAGGTGGCTGTACGAGGTGGAGGTGCCGGAGCGGACCCGTTCCACAGTTGCGACGCTCGGTGGTGCCAGGATCCGCTGGACCCGCTGGAAGTAGAGCTGGAACAGGAGAACCGCGCTGACGAACGCGACAGCGCCGGTAGCCACCGCGCCGGCCGTGAATCCGCTGCCGGCCAGCCCCGTGCCGGTGCTCAGGATCAACTCGCCGAGGGCGACGATGAAGATCGCCCGGTGCCGCTCGGAGAGGTGCACACCGGTGAAGATCTGGCTGGCGAGCTCGGTACGCCCCAGCCTCGGCGTCGGCCAGCCGATCCGAGCCGAGCCGAGGTCGATCGCCACCGCGAGCGACCAGAGCACCAGTCGGGCGGTCTCGTCCACGAACACTCCGGCCACCCAGGGCGTCACTGTGACGCCGAACCAGAAGAAGACCCGGATGCTCCTGGCCTGGATCGGGCGGTTCACTCGGGTGCCGGGGATCAGGACGGCGTCACGGACCAGGTGAATACCGAAGTACGCCGCGACGAAGAGCCACCCGTACCGACCGAAGGCGTACGGCGTCGCGATCGCCATCAGCAGGGTGCCGAGCATGACCACCAGGACTGTCGCCTGGATGATCGGCAGTCGGGGGTTGAACAGGTCGGTGAGCCACGCAGTCAGCACCCAGACCCACCAGGCGGCCAGCAGCAGGACGGCGGTCTGCGCCGCGCTCCGGACGGTGAGGTTCTCGGCCAGGCTGGCAGCGAGCCGGGAGAACATGAAGATGTAGACGAGATCGAAGAAGAGTTCCAGGAAGGTCGGGTATTCCGGCTCGCCGCGGCGGCGGAGGATCCGGGGGAGCGGAGCGGATGTCACTGCGCTGCCTCCTGTGCCACCCCACGCCCTGCGCACCACGCCCCGACCTGCGCACCCGCCACGCTACCGACAGTGCGGTCCCCGGTGGTCGGGAACGGGCTCGGCCCGAGCGGTCCGTCCGCGAACGTGGAACGGCCCCCTGCCAACGCTGAGCGTCGGCAGGGGGCCGTCCTACGAGCCGTGGATCAGCGGAGCCAGGGGATGTTGCGGTCGAGCAGACCGCGCTCCTTGAGCTCCTTACGCAGCGGGATCTCGTCGTCGACGTACCCGTCCCAGTTGATGCCCCAGTAGTTGGCGGTGTGGGTGCCCTCACCGATCAGCTGGCGCTGCACGGGGGTGCGGTTGCGGTACCACTCGCCGTCCACGTCGGGGTGCAGCTCGTCCAGGGGACGGATCCACCGGTAGGTGTACCCGACGAAGAGCATCTTGCGGGTGATGGTCGACAGGTTCGTCGACCGCGAGTGCCACTGCCGGCGGTCGAAGATGAAGGCGTCGCCCGGGTTGGCGGTGATCTCCACCGTGCCCTCCGGGTCGGGGTTCTGCACGGTGAGGTCCGCCGGCCGGGACAGCGAGTTCTTCAGGTGGCTGCCCGGGATGACCTTGGTGGCGCCGCGGCCGGTCTCGGAGAGGTCCGACAGCACGTACGCGACCTTCAGCGAGAACATCGGCCGAGGCAGGTTCGGGTCCATCGTCTCCGGGTCGGAGTTCTGGCGGTACCCGTCCTGGTGCCAACCCCAGTACGGCTTCTCCGGCTCGGCGGCCGGCGGGGTGACGTCCAGGTGGTTGTGGTGGGTGTAGATGTTCCAGCCGGCCAGCCCCCACATGTACGGGAAGGCGATCGGGTGGGTCAGCAGCTCACCGAAGAGCTCGTCGCGCTCCAGGAAGCCCAGCAGGTGCAGGGTGCCGTCCTTCTTGGTGGTGCCCTTGGCCTGCTCCTCCGCGTAGACGCGGTCGACCGCCGCCTCCAGCGCCGCCCGGTGGTCCTCCGTCAGGACGTTGCGCAGCAGGAGGAAGCCCTGCTCGTGGAACTCCTTGCGGTCAGTGTCGCTGATCGGTTCGTAACCGGTCCGGTCGCCGTAATCGAACACCGCGTCGTACCCCTCCCCATGAGGTGAAACCTTTTCTGGCACAGGCCGCCGATCGTAACGCGGCGGTCCAGGCATCGGGGAGGGTGTGGTGCGGGATTGGGCCAGTGTGGGACCCCGCGCAGCGAGAGAAACGCACAGAGTGAGATCCGGGAGATCAATAGTGCGATTAGATGGGCATTGCCCGATTGTGCGGTGACTGCCGGTTAAGAGATCCGGGTCGGTCAACCCTCGTTGAACACCTCGGCCACCACCTGGCCGGCGGGGTTCTGCCGACCGTCCACCCGGCCCCACGAGCCCTCGCGGGCGGTCCACTCCAGGTCGCCGAAGCGGACCCGCTTCACGCCGTGGTCCTGGGCGTGCGAGACCAGCCAGTGCGCGTACCGCCAGCCGTCGCGCTGGTCGCCCGGAGTCACCGCCAACCCGGTCGGGTCGGTCGGGTCGGTGCCCTTCAGTCCCCAGTCCAGCACCAGGTTGCGGGTCAGTTGCGCAGCCGCCGACGCGCCGTGCATCGCCGGGGTGCGCCCCACCGAGCAGGTGACCGCGCCGCTGGCGTCGCCGAGCAGGGCCCGGCTGAGCACCTCGGAGTCGTCGGCCCACTTCTGGTACGCCTCGGGGAACGCCGAGCGCTGCACCCGCTGCGCGGCGTCGGTGACCCGCATCTTCTCCCAGCCGCGCACCTTCTTGAGGGCCGCGTAGAACCGGTTGGCCGCGTAACGCGGGTCGCGGATCTGCGCCGGAGTGCCCCAGCCCTGGCTCGGCCGCTGCTGGAACAGGCCGACCGAGTCGCGGTCGCCGTCGGCGAGGTTGCGCAGCCCGGACTCCTGGTACGCGGTGGCGAGCGCGACCACGACGGCCCGCTCGGGCATTCCGCGCTTCGCGCCGATTGCCGCGATGGTCGCCGCGTTGGCCATCTGGTCGGCGTCCAGCGCGACACGTCCGTCGGCCTGCACCGTGCACTTCCGTGCCACCAGCGGCAACCTGAGGTTGTCGCCGACCTGTCGTACGACGAGCCAGATCGCGATCACGGCGACGAGGATGAGCACCACTCCACCCGCCACGGTTGCCCGAGTTCGCACCCACACCCCCAGATCGACAGTTCGCCAAGCGTACGTCCCCGCAGGCGCTGTCCGGGTCGTCCGCGCGGTTCGGGCCCAACCTGGCCGACTCTGACCGGTTCGGGGGCGCCTCCGCTGTCGCGTACCGGTTGGCGACGTTCCCGCTCTGGTCTCGATCTCACCTGCTGCGTCGTTCTGTCACCCGCCCCGGTGCGGGGCTGTCGTGAGCGTCACCGGGTAAGCGATATCGGGAAGCGATTGACCGGTCAAGGACTTAACCCGGTTGACATGTCAATTCGATCTACCACCGCATAGTCGGACGCGTGGGTCACCGCACGAGGAGGAGTTCCATGGGAACGCTCGATGGCAAGGTCGTTCTGATCACCGGCACCGGCGGTGGTCTGGGCCGCGTCGCGGCGCTGACTTTCGCCCGCGAGGGCGCGAAGGTCGTCGGGGCCGACCTCCAGGTCGCCGGTAACGACGAGACCGTCGAACTCGTCCGCCGCGCCGGCGGCGAGATGACCGGCATCGCGCCGGTCGACCTCACCGACCCCGAGCAGGTACGCAAGCTCGTCGACGACGCTGCCGCCGCCTACGGTGGCCTCGACGTGGTCTACAACAACGCGGCCGCGCTCCGCTTCGGCCCGATGCCCGACTTCTCCGTGGAGGACTGGCGCTACACCATCACCGGAGAACTCGACATTCCGTACTTCGTGTCGAAGTTCGCCTGGCCGCACCTGGTCCGACGCGGTGGCGGTGTCATCATCAGCGCCGCCTCCATGGCCGGCTTGATCGGCGGCCACGTCCCGCCGATGGTCGGTCACACCGCAGCGAACGCCGGCATCATCGGGATGACGCGACAGCTCGCGCTCGAAGGCGCGCCCCACGGCATCCGCGCGGTGGCGGTCAGCCCGGGGCCCACACTCACCCCGGCCAGCGAACGCGACCTCGGCGACAACCAGGAGGCCCGGGACGCCATCACCGCCAAGACGCTGCTCAAGCGCTTCGCGCGCCCCGAGGAGGTCGTCGAGCTGGTGGTCTTCCTCGCGTCCGACCGGGCGTCGTACATCACCGGGGCGAACTACCCGGTCGACGGCGGCGCGACCGCCTGGTGACCCGGCAGGACACCGGGGCGCCGCCGAACGACGGCGGCGCCCCCATCCTCAGTCGTCGAGAGCGGGCACCCAGCGCGCCGGTCGCTTTTCCCGGAACGCGGTGACCCCCTCGCGCCCCTCGTCGGAAAGGAAGTAGCCGGTCGAGACGGCGGAGAGCCGCGCCAGATCGGCGCGCAACTCGGCCGTACCCGGTCGGCGCAGCAACTCCTTCGCGCCGGCCAGCGCCCCGGGCGCACCGCGCACCAGCGAGTCGCAGTAGCCCCGTACCGCGTCGTCCAACCCGTCCGCCGGGACCGAGGCCGTCACCAGGCCGATCTCGGCGGCCCGGCGACCGTCGAAGGTGTCGCCGGTCAGGTACAGCTCGGCGGCGGCGCGAGGGTGCAGCCGGGGCAGCACTGTCGCCGAGATCACCGCCGGGATCACCCCGATGCGGACCTCGGTGAACGCGAACGTCGCCTCGTCGGCGCAGACCGCCAGGTCGGCGGCGGCGATCAGGCCCAGCCCACCGGCCCGCGCCGGCCCGCCGACCCGGGCCAGCACCGGCTTCGGGCACTCCCAGAGCGCCGCGAGCACGTCACCCAGCATGCCGGCCGGCACCGTCCCGCTGGCGTACGCCGCGGCGGTCTCCTTCAGGTCCGCTCCGGAGCAGAAGACCGGGCCGGTGTGGTCGAGCACGATCACACGGACCGCCTCGTCGGCGACCGCGTCAGCCAGCCCAGCCAGCAGTTGGGTCATCAGGCCGGTGGAGAGCGCGTTGCGGTTGTGCGGGCTGTCCAGGGTGAGGGTGGTCACCCCACGGGCCGTGGCGACCCGCACGAGGACGTCGGGAGAGGTCATGCCGGGCACACTAGTGGCCATGCCCGGCGTCCTTCCAGATGGTGAGACCGTCCCCGTCGACGGATCGTTGCCCGCCACCGCCACCACTGCGGTCGGCGCGCGCGGCTTCGGCGTGTACGTGCACGTCCCGTTCTGCGCCAGCCGCTGCGGATACTGCGACTTCAACACCTACACGGCGTCCGAGCTGGGCGGCGGCGCGAGCCGCGAGGGGTACGCGGACACGGTCCTGGCCGAGCTGAAGCTCGCCGGCCGGGTGCTCGGCGACACCCCGCCGCCCCGGGTCGACACCGTCTTCGTCGGCGGCGGCACGCCCACCCTGCTCCCCGCCGACGACCTGGCCCGCATCCTCGACGGCATCGACCGCACCTGGGGGCTGGCCGCCGACGCCGAGGTGACCACCGAGGCCAACCCCGAGTCGGTCACCCCGGAGTCGTTGAAGCTACTGCGGGCCGCCGGCTACACACGGATCTCGCTGGGCATGCAGTCCGCCTCCCCGGGGGTGCTGGCGATCCTGGACCGCAAACACAGCGCCGGCCGGGCCACCGCCGCCGCCCTGGAGGCGCGCGACGCCGGGTTCGAGCACGTCAACCTGGACCTGATCTACGGCACCCCGGGGGAGCGGGCCGAGGACTTCGCCGCCTCGCTGGAGCAGGTCGTCGCCGCCGGGGTGGACCACGTCAGCGCGTACGCCCTGATCGTCGAGGACGGCACCCGGCTCGCCGCCCGGATGCGACGCGGCGAACTGGCGTACCCCAGTGACGACGTGGCCGCCGACCGCTACCTGGCCGCGGAGGCCGCGCTCGACGCGGCAGGGCTCTCCTGGTACGAGGTCTCCAACTGGGCCCGCACCGAGGAGGCCCGCTGCCGGCACAACCTGCTCTACTGGACCGGCGCGGACTGGTGGGGGCTGGGCCCGGGGGCGCACAGCCACGTCGGCGGGGTGCGCTGGTGGAACGTGAAACACCCCTCGGCGTACGCCCAGCGGTTGGCAGCCGGCGCGTCTCCCGGCCTGGCCCGGGAGGTGCTCACTGTCGACGAGGCGCACATGGAGGACGTGATGCTCCGGCTGCGGCTGGCCAGCGGCCTTCCGTTGGCGGTGCTCGACGCCGCCGGCCGGGCCGGCGCCGAGCGGGCGTTGGCCGGCGGCCTCCTGGCCGCCGACGAGTACGCCGCCGGCCGGGCGGTGCTCACACTGCGCGGGCGGCTGCTCGCCGACGCTGTCGTCCGCGACCTGCTGCCCTGAGTGGCCCACCGCTGCCCGGACCGGGACCGCGGTGATCCGGACCGGCCGGGGGAGCGGCCGGCCCGGTTCACTTGATGAAGTTGGCAGTCATCGGGTAGCGGTACGGGGTGCCCTCGTTGGCCTTGATGCCGGCGATGATCCCGAACAGGATCTGGATCACCACGACGGCGATGCTGGGCAGGAAGAGCAGGCACCAGCTCACGAAGAGCAGCACGAACGCGATGATCGACCAGAGGATCTGGAAGTTCAGGGCGGCGAGGGCGTGCGCCCGGACGGTCGGCGACTGCTGGCCGCGGGCCAGGTAGGCGATCAGCGGGGCGACGAAGCCCAGCGGACCAAAGCTGACCAGCGCGCCGAGCGCGCCGCCGAAGTGCGCGACAAGCGCCCAGGTCTTGTCCTCGTTGGTGGCGTAGCCGCCGCCGGGGCCGCCGTAGGCCCCACCGGCCGGGTAGCCGCCGGGTGGGGGATAGCCACCGGGCGGGGGGTAGCCGCCTGCCGGAGGGTAGCCGCCTGACGGCGGTTGGTCACCGGTGGGCGGCGGATAGCCACCGGGCGGGGGATAGCCGGCTGGGCCGGGTGCCCCGGACAGTGGTGCGGTGGGCGGCTCGGCCGACGGAAACGGGCCTGGGGAGGTGGGCTCCGGCGGGTAGTTGCCGGGGTCGCCCGAGCCGGGAGGGCGAGGAGGTTCAGTCATGGATGTCACGGTAGGTGCCAGTGGCAACGCCGCACCAGAGCGACACCGCCTGGCAGTGTGGGCCGATCGGCCCCACAGGGTGGTGTGGGCCGCACCGAAGGGTGGCCGTTGATCATCGCGTCGGCGGGCCCGCCGACGTAGACTGGCACTCGTTACAGTCGAGTGCCAGGACGGCCCGACCGGCCCAGAGCGCCGGCGGCCGACGTGCGACAGGAGGTGCGGAGGATGGGTCTCGACGACCGGAAACTCGCAGTGCTCCGCGCCATCGTCGAAGACTACGTCTCCACCCAGGAGCCGGTCGGCAGCAAGGCGCTGGTCGAGCGGCACCAGCTCGGGGTCTCCCCGGCCACTGTCCGCAACGACATGGCCGTGCTGGAGGAGGAGGGCTACATCCGGCAGCCGCACACCAGCGCCGGCCGGGTGCCCACCGACCGTGGCTACCGCCTCTTCGTCGACCGGTTGTCCCGGGTCAAGCCGCTCAGCCCGGCCGAGCGCCGGGCCATCGAGCGCTTCCTGGTCGGCGCTGTCGACCTCGACGACGTGGTGCACCGCACGGTGCGGTTGCTCGCCCAGTTGACCAGGCAGGTCGCCGTCGTGCAGTACCCGAGCCTGGCCCGCTCCTCGGTGCGTCACCTGGAGCTGGTGCCGATCTCCACCACCCGGCTGATGCTCGTCATGATCGCCGACACCGGGCGGGTGGAGCAGCGACTCGTGGAGTTGCCCGGGCCGGTGCCCGCCGACGACGTCACCGACCTGCGCCGACTGATCAACGAGAAGCTCGCCAACGCCCGGCTGTCCGAGACGCCCCCGCTGGTGCAGGCGCTGGTCGAGGAAGCGCCGACCGGCCTGCGTCCGACAATGACCACGCTCGCCACCGTCCTGCTGGAGACGCTCGTCGAGCGGCACGAGGAGCGGATCGCGCTCGCCGGCACCGCGAACCTCACCAGGGGCGGCCTGCTCGACTTCCAGGGCTCCCTGCGGCCGATCCTCGAAGCCCTGGAGGAGGAGGTCGTGCTGCTCAAGCTCATCGGTGAGACCGAGCCGAGCACGACCCGGGTGCTGATCGGCGACGAGAACGAGTTCGACAACCTGCGCGCCGCCTCGGTGGTCAGCACCGGGTACGGCCCGGGCACCACGATCGTTGGCGGCCTGGGGGTGCTGGGGCCCACCCGGATGGACTACCCCGGCAACATCGCCACGGTGCGCGCCGTGGCACGCTACGTGGGCGAGTTGCTGGCCCAGAACTGATTGGTCAGGGCCGATGCGGCCGGCTGCGGCCGCCGACCGGCGCAACGCGAGACGAACATGAGGACACGGAACGCAGTGGCCAGGGACTACTACGGCATTCTCGGTGTGAGCCGGGAAGCCTCCGATGACGAGATCAAGCGCGCCTACCGCAAGCTGGCGCGCCAGTTCCACCCGGACGTCAATCCGGACCCGGAGGCTCAGGAGAAGTTCAAGGACATCAACGCCGCGTACGAGGTCCTCTCGGACGACCGGAAGCGGCAGATCGTCGACCTGGGTGGCGACCCGCTCGCCCCGGGTGGTGGCGGTGCCGGCGGCCCGGGTGGTCCCGGAGGCGCCGGCCCGTTCGTCGGTTTCCAGGACATCATGGACGCGTTCTTCGGCGGTGCCGGAGGTGGCGCCCGTGGCCCACGGCCGCGTACCCGCCCGGGCGCCGACGCGATCCTGCGACTCGAACTCGACCTGCACGAGACGGCGTTCGGCGTCGAGGCCCCGATCACCGTCGACACCGCGGTGCTCTGCACCACCTGCTCCGGCGCCGGCACTGCCGCCGGCACGCACCTGGCGACCTGCGAGGCGTGCGGCGGTCGGGGCGAGGTGCAGTCGGTGCAGCGCACCTTCCTCGGCCAGGTGGTCTCCGCCCGGCCGTGCACCGTGTGCCAGGGCTACGGCACCACCATCCCGCACCCCTGCCCCACCTGCGCCGGCGACGGCCGGGTGCGGACCCGCCGCTCGCTGACCGTCAAGATCCCGGCCGGCGTCGAGGACGGCATGCGGATCCGGCTGGCCCAGCAGGGCGAGGTGGGCCCCGGCGGCGGCACCGCCGGTGACCTCTACGTGGAGATCCACGAGCGCCCGCACGACGTGTACTCGCGCAAGGGCGACGACCTGCACTGCCGGGTCACAGTGCCGATGACGGCGGCGGCGCTGGGCACCCGGCTGACCATCAAGACGCTGGACAGCGAGGAGACCGTCGACGTCAAGGCCGGCACCCAGCCGGCCAGCACGCTGCGACTGCGCGCGCGGGGCGTGCCGCACCTGCGCGGCACCGGCCGAGGCGACCTCTACGTCCACCTGGACGTGCGGACGCCGACCAAGCTCGATCCGGACCAGGAGAAGATGCTGCGCGACTTCGCCAAGACCCGTGGTGAGGAGGTCGCCGAGCTGTCAAAGCAGGGCGGCTTCTTCTCCCGGATGCGCGACGCGTTCAACGGGCACGCCTGAGGTGTCCGCGCCGCTGTTCCTGGTCGAGGCGCTGCCCACCGGCGACGCGCTGACACTGGACGGCCCCGAGGGGCACCACGCCGCGACAGTGCAGCGGTTGCGCGTCGGCGAGGAGCTGCTGCTCGCCGACGGCCGGGGTGGCACGGCCGCCGCAGTGGTCACCGCCGTCGGCCGGGGCAGCCTGGAGGTCACCATCACCTCCCGGGGGTACGCGGACGCGCCAGTACCCCGTCTGGTGACGGTGCAGGGCATCGCCAAGGGCGACCGAGGTGAGCTGGCCGTGCAGGCGATGACCGAGGTCGGGGTGGACGAGATCGTGCCCTGGGCGGCCTCGCGTTCGGTGACCCAGTGGCGCGGTGACCGGGGCGTACGCGCCCGCGAGAAGTGGGTGGCCACCGCCCGGGAGGCGGCCAAGCAGGCCCGCCGGCCGTGGCTGCCAGTGGTGGCCGGTGCGCCGGACGAGTCCACCGCCACCGTTGCCCGTCGGATCGCCGGCGCCGCCGCCGGGTTCGTGCTGCACGAGGAGGCCGACGAGCGGCTCACCACCGCCGAGCTGCCCTCCACCGGCGAGATCGTGCTGGTGATCGGCCCGGAGGGTGGCATCGCCCCGGCCGAGCTGACCGCCTTCGCCGAGGCCGGCGGGCGACCCGTACGCCTCGGGCCGGCCGTGCTGCGCACCTCCACCGCCGGGGTGGCGGCCCTCAGCGTGCTCGCCACCCGCCTCGGCCGCTGGTGACAGCGGGCCTCGGGCTCGTTCAGGGCCGGGGAAAGACCGGCACCACCTCTTCCTCGGGCCCCAGGTCCAGCCCGGCCGGCCCGATGATCTGCGGGTCCGGTGCGCCGACCACCTCGGGGTCCTTGCCGGTGTAGTCGAAACGGTGCAGCACGTGCCGCATCGCCTCGAGCCGGGCCCGCTTCTTGTCGTTGCTCTTCACCACCGTCCACGGCGCGTCGGCCGTGTCGGTCCAGAAGAACATCGCCTCCTTGGCCTCGGTGTACTCGTCCCACCGGTCGAGTGAGGCGATGTCCATCGGGGACAGCTTCCACTGCCGGACCGGGTCGACCTGGCGGATCGCGAACCGGGTGCGCTGCTCGTTCTGGGAGACGGAGAACCAGAACTTGACCAGCCGGATGCCCGAGCGCACCAGCATCCGTTCCAGCTCCGGGGCCTGCCGCAGGAACTCCAGGTACTCCTTGCGGCTACAGAAGCCCATCACCCGCTCCACGCCGGCCCGGTTGTACCAGGAACGGTCGAACAGCACGATCTCACCTGCCGCCGGCAGGTGCGCCAGCCACCGCTGGAAGTACCACTGGGCGGCTTCCCGCTCGTCCGGCTTGGCGAGCGCCACCACCGACGCGCCACGCGGGTTGAGGTGCTCCATGAAGCGTTTGATGGTGCCGCCCTTGCCGGCCGCGTCCCGGCCCTCGAAGAGGATCACCAAACGCTCGCCGGACTCCTTGATCCAGTCCTGGAGTTTCAGCAGCTCGATCTGGAGCAGCCGCTTGTCGTGGTCGTACTCCTCGCGGTCCAGTCGCTCGTCGTACGGGTAGTCCTCGCGCCAGGTCTCGACGGGGGTGCCGTCGGGGCGGAGCAGGACAGGGTCGTCGTCGTGGCCGTCGGCCACCCGGTAGTCGGCGGTGAGGTCCAGCAACGCGGAGTCGGCCATGTCGGTGGGACTTACCCTCCCGCGAACCGCGAACCACCTCCCCGGTCGGGTGATCTGCCGAATGCGTCGACCTCAGCTGCGCAGGTAGGAGGCGCCGTTGAGGTCGACGATGGTGCCGGAGGCCCACTCGGACTGCGGCGAGGCCAGCCAGTGCACGGCGGCGGCGATCTCCTCCGGTTGGCCGACCCTGTCGAACGGGCTCTGCGCCCGGATGGCCGCGCCCCGCTCGCCGCGCAGGTGCTCGGTGGTCATGTCGGTCGCCACGAAGCCCGGCGCGACGGTGGCGACAGTGATGCCGTACGGCGCGAGCGCCACGGCGAGCGACTGGCCCAGCGCGTTCAGCCCCGCCTTGCTGGCGCCGTACGCCGGCTGCTCCGGTTCGCCGCGGAACGCGCCACGGGACGAGACGTTGACGATCCGCCCGCCGCGTTCGCGCATGTGCTGGGCGGCGCACCAGGTGACGTTGCCGGCGCCGGTCAGGTTGGTCTCCATGACCTGCCGCCAGCGCTTCTGCCACTCCTCGTACGAGGCGCCGAAGATCGGGTGCGGGTCGTCGCGGTCGCCGTACGTCCCGGCGTTGTTGACCAGCACGTCCAGTCCGCCGAGCAGTTCGGCGGCCCGGTCGACCATGACCCGGACCGCGTCCGGATCGGTGAGGTCGGCGCGGACCACGGCGTGCCCGGTGCCCGGCAGGTGCGCGCGCAGTTCCTCGGCCGCGTCGGCGGAGTCGCGATGGTGGATGGCCACCCGGTCGCCGCCGGCTGCGAACGCCTTCGCCACGGCGCGGCCGATCCCGCGCGAGGCCCCGGTCACGAGTACCGCCCGATCCGTCATGCCGGCCATCCTGCCTCAGCAGTGCCTTGGCCTACGAACGGGCCGGGAGCACTCCGGCGCGTGCTGCGCCGGAGTGCTCCCGGCCCGTTAGTCCTTACACTGCCCCGATGGGATCCGACTGCCTGTTCTGCCGCATCGTCGCCGGGGAGATTCCGGCCACAGTGGTCCGGGAGACCGACACCACGCTCGCCTTCCGCGACATCGACCCGAAGGCGCCGGTGCACGTCCTGGTCATTCCGAAGGAGCACTACGCCGACGTCGCCACGCTCGCCCAGGGTGACCCGGCGCTGGCCGCCGACGTGCTGGCGACGTCCGCCGCCGTGGCCGAGGACGAGGGGCTGCTCGGCGACGGTTTCCGGCTGATGTTCAACACCGGCGCGTACGGCGGGCAGGAGGTCTTCCACGTGCACGCGCACCTGCTCGGTGGTGCGCCGCTCGGCCCGATGCTCGCCCGGGACCTGGCGTGAGCGAGCGCAGCGAGCGAACCAGAAGGCTCAGTGGGGTGCCTCACGCCGACGCGCAGCGAAGCGGAGCGGGGGCGTGACCGGAGGTGCGGCGCCTGGCTCTCGGGCGGATGAGCACCTGGACCGGTTGGTCCGGCGGGTGCAGGCCGAAGCCCGGGTGCCGGCGGTGTCCGCGGCGCTGCACCGGGCCGACCGACCGCTCTGGAGCTGCACCGTCGGCGAGACCGGCACCGACAGCCCCCTGGGCGCGGGCACCCAGTTCCGGATCGGCTCGATCACCAAGACGTTCACAGCGGTGCTGGTCCTACAGTGCCGCGACGACGGGCTGCTGGACCTGGACGACCCGGTGGGACGGCACCTGGAACTGCCGGCGCACGGCGAGCTGACAGTGCGCCGGTTGCTGTCGCACACCGGCGGCCTGCAACGCGAGCCGTTCGGCGATGTGTGGGACAGCCTGCGCGCACCGGACGACGACAAACTGGTCGCCGAGCTGGGCCGAGCCGAGCGGGTGCTGCCGACCGGCCGGCGGTTCCACTACTCCAACCTGGGCGTGGCCGTCCTCGGCCAACTCGTCGCCCGGCTCCGCGGCGGCGGCTGGGCGCAGGCGCTCACCGAGCGGATCCTGACGCCGTTGGGGCTGACCGACACCACAGTGACCCCACTGCCGACGGCGGCCACCGGGTTCCTGGTCGACGCGTATTCCGACGAGGCGCACCCGGAACCGCCGACCGACTTCGGCGCTGTCGGCCCGGCCGCCCAGCTCTGGAGCACCGCCACCGATATGGCCCGCTGGGCGGCGTTCCTGGCCGACCCGGCGGCGCTGGACCCGACCGGCGCGGTCCTCGCCCCGGCCACCCTGGACGAGATGCGCTGGCCGCTGACCACCACCGACGAGACGCTCTGGGGCGCGGGCTTCGGGCTCGGGCTGATCCTGATCCCGCAGGGGGAGCGGGTGATGCACGTGGGGCACGACGGGGCGATGCCCGGCTTCCTCGCCGGGGCGTACGGCCGTCGCGGCGGTGACGGCACACCCGGCGCGATGGGCGCCGCGGTGCTCGGCTCGTCCGGAACGGCGAGCGAACTGTTCGACCTGTCGCACCGGCTGCTCGCCGCGGCGGTCGAGCACGACCCGGCCGAGATCGAGCCCTGGCGGCCCGGCGCACCCGCGCCGGCGGCCCTGCGGGGTGCGCTCGGCCGCTGGTGGGGCGAGGGCTCCGAGTACGTCTTCTCCTGGCACGACGGCACCCTGCGGGCGCGGGGGGTCGGTGATCCGACCGGACGTCCGCCGGCGATCTTCACCCCGCTGCCGGACCAGCCGGACGTGTTCCGGGTGGTCTCCGGTCGGGAGGTCGGTGAGCTGCTGCGGCTGACCCGGGATGAGGCCGGCGCGGTGGTCCGGATGCACTGGGCGACGTACCGGTTCACCCGCCACCAGGAGACCTTCGACAGGTACGACTTCCGGGCCGGGAGTTGATCGCGGCCAGCGGAAATGGGCGCGATGCGGCCCGCGTTGAACCGATACGATGGGTGTAACGTCCGCACGCCAGGCCAGGAGGCCGGCGCCGAGATCGAGAGCAGGTGGCGCAGGGCCCTTCGGCCCAACCTATGACCGGCACCCCACCTCCCGGCCCGCCCCGGGTGCAGACCAGGATCACAGTGCCCGACCCGAAGATCATGGTCAATCTGCTCGGCGCAGGCGACGAGATCCTCAGACTCGTCGAACGCTCGGTCACCAGTGACGTGCACGTCCGCGGCAACGAGATCACCATCACCGGTGACCCCGCTGACAACGCCCTCGCCGAGCGGGTCTTCAGCGAGCTCCTCGAACTCATCGAGAAAGGCGAGACCCTGACCACTGACGCCGTCCGGCGTACCGTCGGCATGCTCGAGCAGGGCAGCGCCGAGCGGCCCGCCGAGGTCCTGACACTCAACATCCTCTCCCGGCGCGGGCGCACCATCCGCCCCAAGACGCTCGGGCAGAAGAAGTACGTCGACGCGATCGACACCCACACCATCGTCTTCGGCATCGGCCCGGCCGGCACCGGAAAGACCTACCTGGCGATGGCGAAGGCCGTCCAGGCGTTGCAGGCCAAGCAGGTCAACCGGATCATCCTCACCCGGCCGGCGGTCGAGGCGGGCGAGCGACTGGGCTTCCTGCCCGGCACGCTCAACGAGAAGATCGACCCGTACCTGCGCCCGCTCTACGACGCGCTGCACGACATGCTCGACCCGGAGACCATCCCGAAGCTGATGGCCGCCGGCACGATCGAGGTCGCCCCCCTCGCCTACATGCGGGGTCGGACGCTCAACGACGCGTTCATCATCCTGGACGAGGCGCAGAACACCACGCCCGAGCAGATGAAGATGTTCCTCACCCGACTCGGCTTCAACTCCAAGATCGTCGTGACCGGTGACATCACCCAGGTGGACCTTCCCGGCGGGACGAGCAGCGGCCTGCGGGTGGTTCGGGAGATCCTGGAAAACGTCGACGACGTGCACTTCTCCCAGTTGTCCAGCTCTGACGTGGTCCGCCACCAGCTGGTCGGGGAGATCGTCGACGCGTACGCCCGCTGGGACGCCGAGCGGGAGAACCAGCAGGCGCAGGGCGTTCACGCCGTGCCTGGGCGACCCGCCCAGGGCGGCCGGGCCGCCCGCCGCCGCTAAAGCAGAGGAAAGCAGTTGTCCATCGAGATCGCCAACGAGTCCGGTGTCGACGTCGACACCGACGCCGTGCTCGCCGTCGCCCGGCACGCCCTCGACGAGATGGGGGTCAACCCCCTCGCCGAACTGTCAGTGCTGCTGGTCGACATCGACTACATGACCGAGCTGAACCACCGCTGGATGGGTGGCGACGGCCCGACCGACGTGCTCGCCTTCCCCATGGACGAGGGCAGCGTCGACCACGGCCCGGGTGAGTCCGCACCGGCCGGCGGCGAGCCCGCCCTGCTCGGCGACATCGTGCTCTGCCCGGAGGTGGCGGCCAAGCAGGCGGCGACCGCCGGGCACGCGCCGGCCGACGAGCTGCACCTGCTCACCGTGCACGGGGTGCTGCACCTGCTTGGCTACGACCACGCCGAGCCGGAGGAGGAGCGGGAGATGTTCGCACTCCAGGCTCGGCTGCTGGCGAGCTGGCGGTCGACCCGCACCCAGTGATGTCCACTCCTCCGTTACTCGCGGCCGGCGCCACCGCCGGCCTTCCCGACTTTCAGCTGATCGTCTTCGCGGCCGGTCTGGTGGTGCTGGCCGGCCTGATCGCGATGACCGAGGCGGCCCTCGCCGCTGTCTCACCGGCACGAGCCGCCGAGCTGGCCCGCGACGGCGTGCGCGGCGCTCGTACCCTCCAGGTCGTGGCCGGCGACGTCGTCCGGCACCTCAACCTGCTTCTGCTGTTGCGGCTGCTCGCCGAGCTGACCGCCACCACGCTGGTGGCGCTCGTGGCGGTGGACAGCTTCGGCGCCGGCTGGCGGGCCGCGCTGGTGACCGCCGGCGCGATGACAGTGGTCAGCTTCGTGGTGGTGGGCGTCGCCCCGCGCACCATCGGCAGGCAGCACGCCTACGCGGTGGGTCGTGCGGTGGCGCCGCTGGTCCGCTGGTTGGGCCGGGCGCTCAACCCGCTCGCGTCGCTGCTGATCCTGATCGGCAACGCGGTCACCCCGGGGCGCGGTTTCCGGGAAGGTCCGTTCGCCACCCAGGTGGAGCTGCGGGAGCTGGTCGACCTGGCCGAGCAGCGCGGCGTTGTCGAGCACGGCGAACGCCAGATGATCCACTCCGTCTTCGCGCTCGGCGACACCATCGCCCGTGAGGTGATGGTGCCGCGTACCGAGATGGTGTGGATCGAGGAGGGCAAGACGCTCGCGCAGGCGCTGGCGCTCTTCCTGCGCTCCGGTTTCTCCCGCATCCCGGTGATCGGCGAGAGCGTCGACGACGTGCTGGGGGTGCTCTACCTCAAGGACCTGATCCGGCGCTCCCGTGGCGGGGACCCGAGGGCCGAGCAGTTGCCGGTGGCCGAGCTGATGCGCCCGGCGACCTTCGTACCCGAGTCGAAGCCGGTCGACGACCTGCTGTCCGAGATGCAGGCGGCCCGCAACCACCTGGTCATCGTGGTCGACGAGTACGGCGGCACCGGCGGTCTGGTCACCATCGAGGACATCCTCGAGGAGATCGTCGGCGAGATCACCGACGAGTACGATGTCGAGCGCCCGCCCGTCGAACGTCTGGCGGACTCCTCGGTGCGGGTGACCGCTCGCCTGCCGGTGGAGAATCTCGGCGAGATGTTCGACACCGACCTGCCCACCGACGAGGTGGAGACGGTCGGCGGTCTGCTCGCCCAGTCGCTGGGGCGGGTGCCGATCCCAGGTGCCGAGGCCGAGGTCGCCGGTCTCCGCCTGGTCGCCGAGGGCACCACCGGCCGGCGCAACCGAATCGACACCGTCCTGGTCAGTCGGGTGGAGCCGGGCGATGAACAGGACACCGCGGGGCGCGGCGAGCACGCTGGCCCCGGAGACGACACTGACAACTATCGAGACGACGAGAGGCAACCCGCCGATGCCTGACACACCCGCCGCGCCTGCCGCCCGGCCCACCCCCACCGCGTCGGGCGCGCTGAGCGCCGAGGACGGCAAGCTCGTCGTCCTGGCCCGGGGAGCCCGCGCGCGGGTCGGCGCCGTGGAGGGCGCCGCGGTTCGCGACCAGGACGGCCGGACGTACGCGGCTGCCAGCGTCGCGCTGCCGTCGCTGACGCTCACCGCGCTGCAGTTGGCGGTCGCTTCGGCAGTGGCGGCCGGGGCGACTCGGTTGGAGGCGGCGGTGGTGGTGACCGAGGCGTCGACGCTGGATGGTGCCGGGCACGCTGCGGTACGCGACCTCGCGGCGGACGCACCGGTCCACGTGGCCGCTCCGGACGGCACTGTCCTCGGCACGGTGACCCAGTGAGCCCGGTGCAGGACCCGGAGGCGCGTCCGTACCGGGCCGGGTTCGGCTGCTTCGTCGGTCGCCCCAACGCCGGCAAGTCGACGCTGACGAACGCCATCGTCGGCACCAAGATCGCCATCACCTCGAACAAGCCGCAGACCACCCGGCACGTCATCCGGGCGGTGCTGCACCGACCGGAGTCGCAGCTGGTCCTCGTCGACACGCCGGGCCTGCACCGCCCCCGTACGCTGCTCGGCGAACGTCTCAACGACCTGGTCCGGTCCACCTGGACCGAGGTCGACGTGATCGGCCTGTGTATCCCCGCCGACGAGCCGGTCGGGCGCGGTGACCGGTTCATCACCGGCGAGTTGGCCGAGTTGAAGGCGACAGTGCTGGCGGTGGTCACCAAGACCGATCTGGTGGACAAGCGTCGCCTGGCCGAGCAGCTGCTGGCGGTCAGCAAGATGGGGGAGTTCGCCGAGATCGTGCCGGTGAGCGCGGTGTCCGGGCACCAGGTGGACACCCTCGTCGACGTGATGACCAAGTACCTGCCACCGTCGCCGCAGCTCTACCCGGACGACATGCTCACCGACGACCCGGAACAGGTGCTGGTCGCCGAGCTGATCCGGGAGGCCGCCCTGGAGGGGGTCCGCGACGAGCTGCCGCACTCCATCGCCGTGGTGGTGGAGGAGATGATCCCCGAGGGTCAGGTCATGAAGATCTACGCCGACCTGTACGTGGAGCGGCCCAGCCAGAAGGCCATCGTGCTCGGGCACAAGGCGAGTCGGCTCAAGGAGGTCGGCACCAACGCCCGCAAGCAGATCGAGGAGCTGCTCGGCGGTCGGGTCTACCTCGACCTGCACGTGCGGGTCGCGAAGGATTGGCAGCGCGACCCGAGGCAACTGCGCAAGCTGGGCTTCTGACTCACCTCATTCACCGCTGCCCGACCGGCGGCACGATCGCCCTCGGTCGGGCAGCGGTGGACGATCAGCGAGAGCCGAGATCAACGCTCGCTGATCGTGAGGTTGCCGCTGTTTGCCGAACCGTCGAGCACCAGGGACGCCGCCGGGTTGTCGGCGACGGTGACGGTCTTGTCGCCGGAGTCGGCGCTGGACCGGACCCGGTAGCTGCCCTGCGGCACCACAAGCGTGACGTCACCACTGGAGGCGTGGACCCGGGCCGAGGCGGGCTTGTCCAGCTCGACGTTGACATTGCCCGAGCTGGCCTCGGCGTCGACAGTGCCGCCCAGCCGGCGTGCGCTGATGTCTCCGGACGAGGCACGCAGCCGTACCGCCGCGGCGGCCTCACTCACCTCGATGTTGCCGGAACGGGCCTCCACCCCGACCGCGCCCGACGCACCGGAGATCCGCACGTCGCCCGAGCGCACCTGGAGGTCCACGGTGCCGACCCGACTCAGCTCGACGTTGCCGGAGCTGGTCTCGCCCTGCACCGCCACACCCTCCGGCACCGTCACCTCGTACGAGACGCTGCACCGTGAGCCACAGTCGGTGTCCAGCACCAGCTCGCTGCCCTTGATCTCGTAGCGGGTGTTGTCCGGTTCGCCGCCCTGGTAGCGAACCACTCGCTTGATCCGCACCTCGGACGCCGGGCCGGTGCCGCGGACCACCACGTCGCCCGAACCCCCGGAGACCCGGACCGTGGTGATCCGGACGGCCTCGGTGTTGTCGTAGTCGAGCCGACGGAACGACAGGTTGTCGCACCCGGCGAGCACGATGAGCGTGGTGGCGAGCCCTAGCGCGACGGGAGCGGCGACGCGACGACGGCGGGGGGTGGTGGTGGTCAGGTGCAGTGCCATGACCAGCACGCTACGACCGAGCACGAGGCGGCCGCATCGGGGTTCATCCGCGCTTGCACCCCGAACCAACCCTGATTTCACACCCCGAGGGAGAATGGTCCGATGGCCGGGTATCGCCGACAGCTCTACCGCGACGACGCGGTGGTGCTGCGTGTGCAGAAGCTCGGCGAGTCCGACCGGATCATCACCCTGCTCACCCGCCGGCACGGCCGGCTGCGCGCTGTGGCTCGAGGGATCCGCCGCACCACCAGCAAGTTCGGTGCCCGACTGGAGCCGTTCGGCCACGTCGACCTCCAGCTCGCCGGTGACCCGAAGGGCAACCACGGCAGTTCTCTGCACACCGTGAGTCAGGTCGAGGGCATCGACCTGTACGGCAAACGGTTCCTGGGCGACTATCCGCGCTACACGGCGGCCAGCGCGATCGCCGAGACCGCCGAGCGGCTGACCCCGGTGGAACGGGAGCCGTCGCTGCGGCTGTTCCAGCTCACCATCGGCGCGCTGAAGGCGCTGTCCCGGGGCGAGCACGCCACCACCCTGGTGCTCGACGCGTACCTGCTGCGCGGGATGTCCCTGGCCGGCTGGGCGCCGGCGCTGGTCGCCTGCGCGGTCTGCGGCACGCCCGGTCGGCACCGGGCGTTCTCGGTGCCGGCCGGCGGCGCGGTCTGCCCGGATTGTCGGCCCCCCGGGGCGGCTCATCCCGCCCCGGCCACCATCGATCTGATGTCCGCGCTGACCTCCGGCGACTGGGTGATCGCCGACGCCACCGACGCCGCCGTACGTCGGGAGTGCAGTGGGCTTGTCGCGGCTCACCTGCAGTGGCACCTGGAGCGCGCGTTACGCTCGCTGCCGCTGGTCGACCGGGGTTCCTCGGCGGCCGGCACGGCCCCGCCGCCGGAGGGCACCGGGGCCGTGGTGCTCCGGCCACGCGGTGACGTCGAGGCCGGGGCGGACGGCGCGAACAGGGAGTGACCGAGTGATCCGAACGAAAAAGGCCGACCGGCGCGAGCCGACGCCGCCGGTGCCACACCCGTCCGGGGCCCGCCCCCCGGCGCTGCCCACCGAGGCGGTGCCGAAGCACGTCGCGGTGGTGATGGACGGCAACGGCCGCTGGGCCAAGGACCGCGGGCTGCCCCGCACCAAGGGGCACGAGGCGGGGGAGCACAGCCTCTTCGACACCATCGAGGGTGCCATCGAGATGGGCATCCCGTACCTGTCGGCGTACGCGTTCTCCACCGAGAACTGGCGGCGCTCGCCCGACGAGGTCCGGTTTCTGATGGGGTTCAACCGAGACGTGATCCGTCGCCGCCGTGACCAGCTGGTCGACCTGGGCGTACGGGTGGTGTGGTCGGGCCGGCCCGGTCGGCTGTGGAAGAGCGTCATCTCCGAGTTGCAGACCGCCGAGGAGATGTCCCGCGACAACTCGACGCTGACCCTGCAGTTCTGCGTCAACTACGGCGGGCAGGCCGAGATCGGCGACGCCGCCGCCGCGATCGCGCGGGACGTGGCGGCTGGCCGGCTGGATCCGGCGAAGGTCACCGAGAAGACCGTGGCGAAGTACCTCTACCACCCGGAGATTCCGGAGGTGGACCTGTTCCTGCGCCCCTCCGGGGAGGAGCGGATCTCCAACTTCCTGCTCTGGCAGACCGCGTACGCCGAGTTGGTCTTCCTGGACACGCTCTGGCCCGACTTCGACCGTCGCCACCTCTGGTACGCGTGCGAGTTGTACGCCCAGCGGGACCGACGCTTCGGCGGCGCGTTGCCCAACCCGGTCGCGCCGGTTATCTGAGCCGACGCGCTTACCCGCACGTCACTCTGGGTATCAGAGACGTCAGAAGCCACTGACGGAGGTGAACCCACATGATCCAGAAGCGCATTGCCCAGTGGGCGGTGATGGCGATCGCGGTGCCGCTGGCCGCGGCCGGCGCCCGACGGCTCAGCCACACCCTGGAGGCCCGGCGTGGTCCCTCCGGGGCTACCCGGTTGCTGACCAAGGGTGCGGACCTGATCCGTCCGCAGAAGGCCAAGCGCCGCCGCTTCTTCTGACCGACCCCCCAACTGTCCCCGGCGCCCCCGCACCCCTCGTGCGGGGGCGCCGCCGCATCCCCCCGCCCCGCCCCGCCCCGCCCGTCGATCATGGAGTTGTGGTGGCCGGGTTAGGCGCCCTTGTGACTTATGTTCACCACCACAACTCCATGATCGACGCGACCCGGGGTGGGCGCGCGGCCGGTGGGCGGGTTGGGGTGGGTTGGTTGTTTCGGGGTCCTGCGCACGGGCGGCGGGTAGGGTCCGGAGGTGGTGGGACGACGGCGGTTGGGGGGCAGATGCGTGATCTCCGCTTCAAGATGATCATGGCGTTGAACGCCGCCGACCTGGGCGACCCGATGTGCGAACAGGTGGCCGAGATCTGCGCCGAGATCGCCGAGCAGCACTGCGCCGAGTTCGGCCACACAGCGCAGCTGCGCACCGGTGAGATCGCCGAACTGGCCACCGGTGAGCCGGCCCTGACCTGGGCGCCGTCGACCCCCGACGCCGGGCAGCGTGCCTGGTGACCGCGCCCGCGCCCGCCGTCGACATCCGTCGTGCCGATGATCGCTTCGCCACCCGAATCTCCTGGCTGGACTCCAAGCACTCCTTCTCGTTCTCCCGGCACTACGACCCGGCCAACACCCACCACGGCCTGCTGCTTGTCAACAACGACGACGTGGTCCGACCGGGGGCCGGCTTCGAGACCCACCCGCACCAGGACATGGAGATCGTGACCTGGGTGCTGCGTGGTTCCCTTGTGCACCAGGACTCCACCGGGCACTCCGGGGTGATCTACCCGGGTCTGGCCCAGCGGATGAGCGCCGGCACCGGCATCCTGCACTCGGAGAAGAACGACGCCTGGCGGCTCCACAACCAGGAGCCGCACACCGACCCGGTGCACTTCGTGCAGATGTGGGTGCTCCCCGACGAGCAGGGCGTCGACCCCGGCTACGAGCAGCTCGAGATCGAGGACGAGTTGCTACGCGGGGGCCTGGTGCCGATCGCCTCCGGCATGGACCGGTACGACGGCGCGTCCGCGATCCGGATCCGCAACCGGTACGCGACCCTGCACGCCGCCCGTCTCGCCCCCGGCGACGAGGTCACCATCCCGGACGCGCCCTACGTGCACGTCTACGTGCCCGACGGCACTGTGACCCTGGAGGGCAGCGGTCCGCTCGGCAGCGGCGACGCCGCCCGGCTCACCATGACCGGTGGCCGGCGTGTCACCGCCGACGAACCGGCCGAGATCCTCGTCTGGGAGATGCACGCCACTGTCGCCTGACCGTCACCCGCGCGGCCTACCTCCATGATCTCGCCCGAACATGGATGTAGTGGTCTCCCCGCCGGGGGGAGACCACTACATCAAGGATCGAGCACGATCACGGTGGCGCGCAGGGCGCCACCGCGGCTACGCCGGCGACTCGGTGCGATCGGCGGCCCAGGTGGTGTGGAACGAGCCCTCGCGGTCCACCCGCTGGTAGGTGTGCGCGCCGAAGTTGTCCCGCAGACCCTGAATCAGCGCGGCGGGAAGCCGCTCCGCCCGCAACGCGTCGAAGTACGCCAGCGACGACGAGAACGCGGGCGTCGGCACACCGGCCCGGGTCGCGTCGGCCACCACCCGCCGCCAGCTCGGCACGCCAGCGCTGACCGCCTCGGCGAAGTACGGCGCCACCAGCAGCGTCGGCAGGTCCGGCTGCTCGTCGTACGCCTCACGGATCCGGTTGAGGAAGCGGGCCCGGATGATGCAGCCGCCCCGCCAGATCGTCGCGGTGCCGCCAAGGTCGATGTCCCAGTTGTATTCCTGGCTGCCCGAGCGGATGTGGTCGAAGCCCTGCGCGTACGCGACGATCTTGGAAGCGAGCAGCGCCCGGCGGACGTCCTCGACGAAGGTCTCCCGGTCGGTCACCTGCCACTTCTCACCCGCGTCGGGGAACGCCCGGCGGGCCGCCTCGCGCTGGTCGACGTGCCCGGAGAGCGAACGGGCGAACGTCGCCTCGGCGATCCCGGTGATCGGGATGCCCAGGTCCAGGGCACTCTGCACGGTCCACCGACCGGTGCCCTTCTGCTCGGCCCGGTCCTGCACGATGTCCACGAACGACCGGCCGGTCGCCGCGTCGGTGTGCGCGAGCACGTCAGCGGTGATCTCGATGAGGAACGACTCCAGCTCGCCGTTGTTCCACTCTCGGAAGATCTCCGCGATCTCGGCCGGCGTTGCGTCCAGGCCTGCCCGGAGCAGGTCGTACGCCTCGGCGATGAGCTGCATGTCGGCGTACTCGATGCCGTTGTGCACCATCTTGACGAAGTGCCCGGCGCCGTCCGGCCCGACGTGCGTGCAGCACGGCACGCCGTCCACCTGGGCGGCGATCTTCTCGAACATCGGCCCGAGCTTCGCGTACGACTCGGCGGAGCCGCCCGGCATGATGCTCGGCCCGCGCAGCGCGCCCTCCTCGCCGCCGGAGACGCCGGTGCCGCTGAAGTGCAGCCCCTGCGCCCGCAGCGCCTCCTCACGGCGACGGGTGTCGGCGAAGTGGGCGTTGCCACAGTCGACGATGATGTCGCCCTCGTCGAGCAGCGGCACCAACTCGTCGATCACCGCGTCGGTGGGCGCACCGGCCTTCACCATGACGATGACCGCGCGGGGTCGTTCCAGTGACGCCACGAAATCGGCCATCGTCTCGCCCGGCAGGAACGTCCCCTCGTCGCCGTGCTCGGCGACCAGGCTGCGGGTGCGCTCCGGCGAGCGGTTGTGCACTGCCACCGTGAAGCCGTTGCGGGCCAGGTTGCGGGCCACATTGCGACCCATCACCGCCAGCCCGGTCACACCGATTTGTGCCCTCGCCTGATCAGCCATTCGTGCCGCCACCTCTCGTCACACCACTATCAGCGTTTGGAAACTTACCGTGATGTGAGCCGATACGGACCAGTGATCGACGTCCCTTTACTGCACGTAATGTGGACGTTGCCCCTGGCGGCTCGGGCTCTCGGCAGTGGTCGGTGAGCCCCGGGCAGGGAAACGTGTCGTCATCCCGCGCCGCGCGCGTCAGCCTTCGGCGAGACGGGCTTCGATTCGGGCGATCTTCCCGGTCAGCGCGTCGGTGACCCCGGGCCGGACGTCGGCCTTGAGCACCACACTCACCCTGGGCGCCCGTGCGGCGACCACGTCGACCGCCTGCTTCACCACCGCCATCACCTCGTCCCACTCGCCCTCGACGGTGGTGAACATGGCATCGGTCCGGTTGGGCAGACCGGACGCACGGACCACCCGCACCGCCTCGGCGACCAGGTCACCCACGGAGTCGTCACCGCCGAGCGGGGTGATCGAGAACGCGATCAGCATGTGTTGATCGTGCCAGTAAAAACGGATGCGCGTCGGTCGGGCGGTGGCTACGGTACGAACATGCGTAACTGACGCCCCCACTTCCGAGCCGGCCCGCCGTCCCGCGTCGCGGTCCGTGCGCTTCCGGGCGTCCCGCATTCCCTCCCCGCCGTTCGGCGGCGATGGCCCTGCCTGGCCCCGGTGAGCAGTCCCTTCCCCACTCGACCGTCGCGCAACGGCGGTCACCAGCCGATCCGACCGACCGCCGCAGCGCGGGACCGGCCGTGCCGGTCGGCATTTGAAGGAGGCCCGGATGCCTGCCAGGCGTAACCCGAAGAAGACCCGTACCCCGAGAGCGACGCCGCTCGGCGTCGACCCGGCGGCCGGCAACGGCCCGTTTCCACCCACCCGCCCCGACCTGGACCTCACGGTCGAACCGGCCCTGCCGGCGGTGCTGGTGGAGCCGGCCCTGCCGGCCGAGCCGGCCCTGCCGGCGGTGCTGGTGGAGCCGGCATCTGGCCTGGGCGAGGTGGCGCCGCCGGTCGATGTGCCGGCAGCGGTCGACGCGCCGACGGTGGGAGATCTGCCCAAGCCAGCCGCACGACCGAAGGCACCGACAGCAGGGCCACCGCAGGGTGGCGGCAACCGCTCCGGCGGCCGCAGCCAGCAGGCCGGCCAGGCCCGCCGCTACGCCTTCCGCCGCAGCTGATCGAGCCGCCCACCCCGCCCCGTCCGCCCGAGGCCGCCCGGCCCCGCCGCGCCCCACCCCGCCCCGGATCGCCCGGCCTAACCCACCCTGCCCCGGGCCGCCCGGCCCCGCTGCGCCCCGTGATCTTGCACTTCCTGTCCTCGCATAAACGGTATATCGGGATGAACCAACGACAGAAGTCGCAAGATCGGCGTAGGCGGGCGAGGGCGGGGGCGCTGGGCGCGGGGTGGTGACAGCAACATCAGGGATGTAGTGGCCTCCATGGCGAGCGAGGCCACCACATCCCTGATGCTGTGTGGATCTTGGTGCCTCGGCGGATCGCCCCGACCAGCAGGGCGAACGCGGTGGAGGCGAACAGCCGCAGCTTGGCCACCGGATCGCGGCCGGCGTCCACCCCGCGCGCCCGGCGGGCCATGGTGATCATCTGCCACTCCTGGCCGAGGAGCGGCACCAGCCGGAACGCGGCCAGCGCCCCGATGGCGAAGCGGGCCGGCGCCTTCGCGTTCTGGACCAACGCGTCGGCCAGGTCGGTGGGGTCGGTGGTCGCGAAGACGAGCACACCGGGTAGGGCCACCGCGAACACCCGCAGCACCAGGCCGAGCGCGGTGAGCAGCACGCCGGTGCTCACCAACACCGGCCCGGCGTCCAGCAGGACCCGGCCGGACCGGTCGGCGGCGAACAGCACCAGTGTGACCAGGATGCCGGCGGCGCTGAGCAGTAGGCGCACCGGAGAAACCAGTGGGGCCCGGCCGCGGCTGGGGTCCGTTCCCGGATTCGCGGGGCAGCGGGGCGTCGGCCGCCGTGCTAGAAACTCTCCGACGTGGCACGGGCGGGGCGTGCCGCGCGGACGGGGAGCGGTCTGGTGGAACAACAGGAGGCGGCCGGAGATCTCAACTCCGAACTGCTGGCCAGCGACGTGTGGACCGACGAGATGCTGGCCGGCGCCGGCATACCGGTGGTGGATGTCCCGTTCGTGACGGTCGGCGGCGGGATCGGCTCCTTCGTCACTGTGGACTACCTCCGCATCGCCGGAGTGGCTGCCGACCGGATCCGGGTGCTGTCCAACATCGACCATCCCTGGCAGACGTACGAATATCTGACCCGGGTGTCGCAGATTCCGCGCCACGAGCGGATCCGCTCCGACTCGTCCTCCCGGCCCGACAACATCTGGGGCTTCCCGTCGTACGCGGTGGCGGAGGCCTGGCAGGAGCGCAGCCTTCGGCCGCTGCTGCACGTGCTGGGTGAGCCGCTGTTCAGCGACTACTGGACGCCCCGGGCCGGGCAGGTGTTCGCCGGCCTGGAGCGGGAGGCGGAGCGGATCGGATACCGGGACATGCTGGTCGACGGCGTGGTGCGGATGGTCCGGCGGCGTGCCGGGGGCGGCTACTTCACCATCCTCACTCCGCCGGCCGGCAGCTCGTCGACCCGGCGGGTTGCCTACCGGTCCCGATTCGTGCACCTCGCGGTCGGCTATCCCGGCCTGCGTTTCCTGCCGGACCTGCAGCAGTTCCGCGAGACCCACCAGGATTTCGAGCACGTGGTCAACGCCTACGAGCCGCACGAGCACGTGTACGAGGTGCTCAAGACCCGGCCGGGCACCGTGCTGGTCCGGGGCGGCGGCATCGTCGCGTCCCGGGTGCTGCAGCGCCTGATGGACGACCGGGAACGGCACGGTCTGGGTACCGAGATCGAGCACCTGTTCCGCACCTATGTCAGCGGCGCGCACGGGCCGCACCCGTGGCTGCGCCGCCGGGGCGGCGACGGATGGGCGTACCAGGGGTTCAACTATCCCAAGTCGGTGTGGGGCGGCCAGCTCAAGGCCCGGATGCGCCGCCTCGAGGGCGCGGACCGGGCCGCCGCGTACGCCGCGATGGGCGGCACCAACACGCCGAAGCGCCGCCGCTGGCAGGAACAGATGCGCGCCGGCCGGAAAGGCGGCTGGTACCGCACCTGGCAGGGCACGGTCGACCAGGTGGAACCGACCGCCGACGGCCGGATCGCCAGCCGGGTCACCGGCGACGCCGGCACGAGGACGCTGCTCGCGGACTACGTCATCGACTGCACCGGCTTGGAGGCCGACATCGCCGAGCACCGAGTCATCGCGGACCTGCTCGAACATGGCGGCGCCGGCCGCAACCCGGTCGGCCGCCTCGACGTGGAGCAGCACTTCGAGGTACGCGGGACAGCGAGCGGCGACGGTGCCCTCTACGCCTCGGGCACGGCTACCCTCGGCGGCTACTTCCCCGGCGTGGACACCTTCCTGGGGTTGCAGATCGCAGCCCAGGAGATCGCCGACGACCTGGCGCGCCGAGGCTTCGGCGCCCGCCTCGGGCCGGTGCGCTCCACCGTGGAGTGGGTGCGGTGGATGCGTGGCCGGCCTGCCGGTCAGAAGGGCTGAGACGATGGTGCCCACCCTCGCCGGACGGATCCAGACCCGGCTCGTGCTCCTGGCGGTCGTCGGCTCACTCGTGACCGCGATCGTGACCCCGCTGCTGCCCTCCGGTGTCGGCTACCGGGACACCTTCGGGGTGCTGCTCGCCGTCGCCGTCCTCGGCGTCGGCTGGGAGCTGGTCTACCACCTGCTCATGCAGTTCCGCTGGGAGAAGGACTGGCCGCTGCTGTTCGGTCTGGGCACGGGGGTGCCCGAGGCGGCGCTGATCTGGCTGCTGCTCGACCACCACGCGCTGCCGGGGCTCGCCGGGCCACCTCCGCTCGGTGCGTTCCTGCTGCACTTCTCGGCGGTCTGGCTGGCGGTCTGGCTGGTCGCCAACGGCCCGATGCGGGTGCCGTTCCTGCGCTGGCGCTTCTTCGGCGGGCGGATCGGGTGAGCGGCCGGGAGCCGGACCCGGCCGTGCCGTTCACCGCGGTGCTGCTCGTCGCCGGCGCCACCGAGGTGGTCGCGACGACGGCCGGTGAGCCGACGGTCGTGCTGCCGGCGATGGTCGAGGGCGTGGACTGCCGGAACGGCCATTTCAACGACCCCGGGCTGCGCTACTGCCAACGCTGCGGCATCGCCATGCATCAGCAGACGCTCGCCACCCGGCTGGCGCCGCGGCCGCCACTCGGCGTGCTGCTCACCGACGATGGGGTCACCTTCCGGCTGGACACGGACTATGTCGTCGGGCGCCGTCCGGAGCAGCATCCGGACGTCCGGGCCCGGCGGGCGCGGCAGGTCCGGCTCACCGGCGAGATCTCCGGAGTCTCCCGCCTGCACTTGCGGATCCAGCTGCGCGGCTGGCAGGTGGCGGTGGTGGACCTAGGCTCCGCCAACGGCACCATGCTGCGCGAGGCAGCGGACGCCGACACCCGGCGGGTGCCCGCCGGCGAGCCGGTCGTGATCCGGCCCGGCACCCAGATCGAGTTCGCCGCACGGTGGCTGCGGTACGAATCCCACCGGAACCCCTGAGGAAGCCCGTGCGCGGCATCGCCGACTACACCTTCATCCGCCCGCTCGGCTCAGGTAACCACGGGACCTTCTACCTGGCGAACCGGCCGGCCCGGCTCCCGATCCCGGCCGACCTGGTCGCCGTCAAGGTGCTGCACGCCGAGTCCGAGGAGACGGCGTTCCGGCGGGCGACCCGAGAGCTCGCCGCGTTCGCCGCGGTCAGGTCCCCGTGCCTGGTCGACCTGTACGACGCGGGTCAGCACGACGGCTTCTTCTACTACTCGACCGAATACCTGCCGGACGGCTCGCTAGCCCAGCCCGCCGTACCGGTCGACCGGTCGACCGCGCTGCGGGCGCTCGCCGACGCGGCCCGGGCGCTGTCGGCCCTGCACGCTGCGGGCATCGCGCATCGCGACATCAAGCCGGGGAACGTGCTCCTGCGCGACGGTGGCGGTCGGCTGGCCGACCTCGGCCTCTCGCAGATCTTCACCGAGGGCGCCACCATCACCGGGATGGGGTCGGCCGACTCGGTCGAGTACGTCGACCCGGCGGTGCTCCTCGGCGACCCCGCCGGACCCGACGGTGACGTCTGGTCCCTCGGCGCGACCGTGCACCGGGTGCTCGCCGGCAGCGGCGTCCACGGCGAGTTGCCCCCGGGAAACGCGCTGCTCGCCCTGCGGGCGGTGCTCGCGCGGCCGCCCCGCGTCGACCCCGACCTGCCGGACGCGCTGCGCGGGCTGGTGGCGGACTGCCTGGCGCCCGCGGGCGACCGTCCCACCGCGGCGCAGGTCGCGGCCCGGCTCGACGGGATCGCCGCGGAGAACGAGGCGTGACCGCGCACGCGGTCGGCCAACTCCTGCTCGCCCTGGCCGTCGTGATTGCGCTCGCCCGCCTGCTCGGGGCGGCGGCGAAGCGCCTCGGGCAGCCGCCGGTGGTGGGCGAGATCGTGGCCGGTGTGCTGCTCGGTCCGACCATCTTCGGTGCCGAGCTGAGCGGGCGGCTGTTCCCCACCGAGATCCGGCCCGCCCTGTCCGGGCTCGCGAACGTCGGTCTCGTGCTGTTCATGTTCATCATCGGCTACGAGCTGGACCAGTCGCTGGTGCGGGGCCGGCTGCGGGCGGCGGCCGCGGTCTCGCTGGGATCGATCGTCGTGCCACTTGGCCTCGGCGTCGGTCTGGCCGGGTGGTTGGCGGGGCGGCACGACGTCGACCGGGTGGTGCCGTTCGCGTTGTTCCTCGGCGCCGCGATGGCGGTCACCGCCTTTCCGGTGCTGGCGCGGATCCTCGCCGATCGGGGGATGGTCCGGACGGAGTTGGGCGGACTGGCGCTTGCGAGCGCCGCCGTCGACGACGTGGTCGCCTGGTGCCTGCTGGCCGGGGTCGTCGCGGTGGGCGGTGCGGAGGCCGGATTCCCGTGGCAGGTGCTGCTCGTGGCACCGTACCTGCTGGTGATGTTCGGCTGGGTGCGGCCGATGCTGCGCCGGTTGACGGTCGTCCGGGCACGTGCCGGCCGACTCACCCCGGACGTGCTCGGTGTCATCCTGGTCGGCCTGCTGCTGTCCTGCTATGCCACGGAGCTGCTCGGCCTGCACGCCATCTTCGGTGCCTTCGTCTTCGGCGCGATCATGCCGCGGGTGGACGGTGCGGCGCTGCGGGAGGAGATCCTGGAGCGCCTGGAGCAGGTCTCCGTGCTGCTTCTGCTCCCGGTCTTCTTCGTGATCGCCGGGCTCCAGGTCGACCTGTCCCGGATCGGTCTCTCCGGTGTGGTGGACCTCGCCCTCATCCTCGTCACGGCGATCGGCGGCAAGTTCGTCGGCGCGTACCTCGGCGCCCGTTCGCAGCGGGTCGCCCGACGGCCGGCGGGGGCGCTCGCGGCCCTGATGAACACCCGTGGCCTCACCGAGATCGTCATCCTCACCGTGGGTCTGCAGCTCGGCATCCTCAACCCTGAGTTGTTCTCGCTGATGGTGGTCATGGCCCTGGTCACCACCGTGATGGCCGGGCCACTGCTCAATGTGATCTATCCCCGTCGCCTGGTGGACCGGGACATCGCCCAGGCACAGCGGGCCGCGCTCGGTGGGCCCGACACCCACCGGGTGCTGGTGGTCGTGCCGGAGGGTGAGCGGGCGGCCGAACTGACCGCGCTCGCGGTCGACCTGGCCGGATCCCGAAGACCCGCCGAGGTGGTGCTGAACCGCCTGCTGCCGTACCCGGTAGCCGCCGTGGAGGTCGGTGCGGGCCTGCACACGGAGCTGGCGGGGATGACCGCCGCGATGGGGGAGCTGGCCCGGTTGGCCGAGTCGGTCCGCAGCGCGGGTCTCGGCGCGCCGGTGCTGGTGCGGTATGCGACCGACCCCCGAGGTGAGCTGGCGGGCGAGGTGGCGACGGCGCAGCCGGCCGTGGTGCTGTCCACCCAGCCCGCCGACGTGGATGTGCCCGACGCGGTGTGGGTCACGGCGCACCGGTTGCCGGCCCGCCCCTGGCCCGCCGTGGCGGTCGCCGCGGACGGCGCCGACGGGCCGGCTGCGCTGCGGGTGGCCGCCCAGCTCGCGGCGGGCGCGGGGGTGCCGCTGATGGTGGAGCCGGTCGGTTCCGGCGGCGGGGCCCGGCGGGCCAACGCGGCTGTTCGCGCGCTGGTCCGGCAGGGGGTGACCGTGGACACTGGCGGGGAGGCGCCGACGGGGGTCCTACGGATTGCCGGCCGCGACGCCGCCTCCGACGGGGCGCACCTCACCGTCCAGGGTGGAAGGTCGGTGGACGCCGCCGCTGGGCAGTGGTTGGTTCCGCCGCGGTCCCGGGATGAGCGGGACGGGTGCGATACTGTGCCGGCTCCCGGCGCGGACCGGGCGTGAGGCACGGAAGTGGGACGGGATGACGGGCGATACCACCGAAGACCTCCAGCCGCTGCGCCCTGGCGATCCCCGGCACCTCGGGACGTGCCGGCTTCTCGGCCGGCTCGGCGAAGGTGGGATGGGCACCGTCTTTCTGGCGGAGCAGCCGGGTGGCCGACGGGTGGCGGTCAAGGTGATCCGCACCGACCGCTCCGACGACGCCGAGTTCCGGCGGCGCTTCCGGGGCGAGGTGAAGCGGGCCCGGCAGGTTCCTCCCTTCTGCACGGCCGAGGTGCTCGACGCGGACCCCGATCATGAGCCGCCCTACCTCGTCGTCGAATACGTCGACGGACCGAGCCTGGCTGCCGTCGTGGCGGAGCGGGGGCCGCTGACCGCTGGCAACCTGCACGGCCTGGCGATCGGCGTGGCGACGGCGCTGACCGCCATCCATGGTGCCGGCGTGATCCACCGCGACCTCAAGCCGAGCAATGTGCTGCTGCCGCCGGGCAGCCCGAAGGTGATCGACTTTGGCATCGCCCGGGCGGTTGAGGGCAGCGCCGTCACCCGGACCGACCAGGTGGTCGGGACGGTCGCGTACATGGCGCCGGAGCGGTTCGAGCCGGCCGGCAGTGGGACGCTGACCGCCGCGGCCGACGTGTTCGCCTGGGGCGCGGTCGTCGCGTTCGCCGGTACGGGTCGGACCCCGTTCGCAGCGGACACGCCGCAGGCCACCGCGGTGCGTATCCTCACCCAGGAGCCGGGCCTGGACGGGTTGACCGGCCCGTTGCGCACACTGGTGGAGCAGGCGCTGGCGAAGGATCCGGCGGGCCGGCCCGGTGCGCGGGAATTGCTGGACCGGTTGCTGACGGTCGCTCCGCGGCCGGAGACCGGCTCCGCCGAAGTGACGGCCGACCGGTCCGCGCTGCTCGCCGCCGTCGAGCAGGCGCAGGCGGCGACCGACCAGCGTCCCCTCCTCGAAACCGAGCTCGCCGGTCGGCGGCACACCACCCACGGGTCCGTGGTCGCGTCCGGTGCCCCTGCCACGCCGCCTGCGGACGACGACGCCACCACCCGGTGGGGTGTCTCGTCCGCCACCCCGACGCCGAGGCCGACCTCCGTCGCGAGGCCGGCGGACGCCCTACCCGCCTCCGCGCCCCCGCCCGCGACCTCCGCGCCCGCGATGAGCCCGCCCGCGCCGACTCCCCGGCGGTGGCCGTTCGTCGCCGCCACGGTGCTCTCCGCCCTGGCGCTGGTCGCCGCACTGGCCGGCGTCGGCGTGCTGACCGGGGTGCTGCGGGGAGGCCCGGGCGAGCCGCTCGGCCTCGCCCCGACGCCGTCCGTCGGGCCGTCCGTCGGGCCGTCCGTCGGGCCGTCCGGCGCGACGCCGGCACTGCCGTCGGTGGTGATCCGGGATCCGCTCACCGTCACCAACTACTGGCGGACCCGCACCGACGAGAAGAACCGGGTCAGCTGCGCGTTCGACGGGGCGTACGTGGTGACGAAACGGTCCGAGGGTCCGTACCGCTGCCTGGGGCCGCAGCAGTCCTTCGCCGACTTTCAGGTCGAGGTGGACGTGGCGTTGCGGCGGCCCGGCAGTTGCGCCGGCATCTGGTTCCGCTTCACCGACCTGACGGGTGGGCACGCGCTGCGGGTCTGCCCGGACGGATATCACCTCGTGGCGCACGGAGTGGACAGCCCGAACGCGGTCACCCCGGCGGGCACCTTCCCCTACCCGGCTGGGCAGCTGGCACTGGGCCGGACGATCCAGGTGGGCATCGTCGCCAGGGGCGGGCAGCTGCGGTTCCTCCGGGAAGGTGTGGAGATCGGCGCGGCCCGGGACGGCGCCCCGGTGCCGGGCCGGGTGGTGCTCGGCATCTTCCGCGACCCGGGCCGGGACGAGCCCGCAGAGCCGCCGTACGAGGTGGCCTTCCGCGACGTCGAGATCCGGCAGCTCGACTGAACGTCCGGTCAGTGCTGCCCGGCGCAGCAGGGCAGCGGGTCCGGCACCTCGCACGGGGCGACGCCGGCGGCCCGGTACGGCGTGGCCATCAGGATCAGCTCGCCGGCCTGCCACTGCGGCCGGACGAAGTCCCGGGTCTGCACCACGGTCTCCCGTCCGGCCGGCGGCGCGCCCAACACGATCACCCGCTGGATGGCGCTGGCGTCGAGCAGCTCGGCGACGGTCAGCGTCCCGACCAGACGGTCGACCCCGGGTTAGCGCACCGCCCGACCCGAACGGCGGGTGGCGTGCTCCATGGCCGCATGGTCGGCGGCCTGTCTCAGCTCGGCGGGGCTCGCCGGCAGCCCGGCCAGCCGGTCGTCGGACAGGTGCTGCCCAGGCTCAGGGCCACGTGTGGATGCGGTGCCCAGGACAGGTGGGTGCAGGCCACCAGGTCGGGCAGGTCGAGCGGGGGTACGTGCTCGGCCAGCCAGTGCTCGGCCTCCCGTACTGTCCGGTGGCCCAGGCTCAGTCCGACGATCACCGGTTCAGCGCCCAGGCGTAGCAGCCCGACCCGTACGCGCGGCAGTGCTCGGCGACCGGGGCGGAGCGGTCCAGCGCCGGGAGTCCGTCGGTGGCGGCCGTCTGGTCGTGGTCATCGCGGGGAGCCGGTCCGTGTCCCATGTGCTGCTCCAGTCGCGTTCGCGGGAGGCGTCCGGGTCAATCTGCTGCGGCCAGCGGAACGTCGGGTGTCCCGGTCACGGCAGGAACGCGAACAGGTGACTGCGTAGCCGCCCTCAGCCGAGCAGCGGGCGGAACGTGCCGAGCAGCACGCTGACCGTCAGCGCCGCCCCGGCCAGCGCCGCTGCACCGGCGACCAGCAGCCCGTCGGCCGCCGTGAAGCGCTGCCGCCGGGCGACGGTACGGGGTGTGCCGGCGTCGAAGCCCCGCGCGTCCATCGCCACGGCCAGCCGGGTGCCTCGACGGATCGCCCCGACCAGCAGGGCGAACGCGGTGGAGGCGAACAGCCGCAGCTTCGCCACCGGGTTGCGTCCCGCGTCGACGCCCCGCGCGCGTCGGGCCATGGTGATCATCTGCCACTCCTGGCCGAGCAGCGGCACCAGCCGGAACGCGGCCAGCGCCCCGATCGCGAAGCGGGCCGGCGCCTTCGCGTTCTGGATCAACGCGTCGGCCAGGTCGGTGGGGTCGGTGGTCGCGAAGACGATCACACCGGGCAGGGCCACCGCGAACACCCGCAGCACCAAGCCGAGCGCGGTGAGCAGGACGCCGGTGCTCACCAACACCGGTCCCGCGTCCAGCAGGACCCGACCGGACCGGTCGGCGGCGAACAGCACCAGGGTGACCAGGATGCCGGCGGCACTGAGCAGCAGTGGCCAGGCCCGGCGGGCCAGCACCCGGTAGCGGATGCCGAACAGCGGCAGGACGGCCAGTTCGAGAGCGATGGCGATCCCCGGGGCCACCGGGTCCAGGGTCGCCAGCAGTGTGAACGAGAAGACCAGTGCGGCGGCGACCTTCGCCACCGGGTTGCGGCGGGCCAACGGCGCGTCCGGCGCGGCGACCGGCTCGATGCTGATCATCGGTGGTCGTCCGGGGCCCGGTGCAGGGTGACGGTGCGGTCGGCGAGCGCGGCGACGAAGTCCGCGTCGTGGGTGACAGTGACCACGCCGTGCCCGGCGTCGCGCAGGTCGGCGAAGAGGTCGACCAGCTCCCGCCAGGTCCGCCGGTCCTGGCCGAAGGTGGGTTCGTCGCAGATCAGCAGGCGTGGCGCGGTGGCCAGGGCGGTCGCCACGCTCAGCCGCCGCGCCTCGCCACCGGAGAGGGTGTACGGGTTGGCGGCGGCGAGCCGGGCCAACCGCAGCCGGTCCAGCAGCCCGGCCACTGTCTCCTTGACGGCCGCCTCGGGTTGACCGGTGCGGCGCGGGCCCAGCGCCAGCTCGTCGAAGACCGTGCTGGTGACGAACTGGTGCTCCGGATCCTGGAAGACCGACCCGATCCGTCGGGCCAGCGCGGGCGCCCGCCACCGGTGTGGGGGAGTGCGGTGGTCCGCGCCGGCCAACTCGGTGGACGCGGTGACCCGCCCGCTGCCCGGCCGGAGCAGACCGCCGAGCAGCAACGCCAGGGTGGACTTGCCGGCACCGTTCGGTCCGCGTACGGCGAGTGCCTCACCGGCGCGTACCGCCAGGTCGGTGGAGCCCAGCCGGGGCGGCAGGCCGAGCCGGTCGGCGGTGAGCAACAGCTCCCCGGGGCCGGCGGTGGCCGGCCGGGGCGCGATGGGGTGACCGGGCACCCAGACCCCCTCGGCGGCCAGGGCGGCGCCGTGGGTGGCGAAGACCGCCTCTGGTGTGCCGTCCGCGCGGACGCCGCCGCCCGGTTCCAGGACGACCACCCGGTCGACGAGCGGCAGTGCCTCGGCGACCCGGTGCTCGACCAGGATCAGCGTGGTGTCGGCGTCGAGCGCGCCGGCCACCGCGTGTCGGACCAGCTCAGCCCCGGCCGGGTCGAGGTTGGCGGTCGGCTCGTCGAGCAGCAGCAGGGCGGGGCGCAGGGCCAGCGCGCCGGCCAGGGCGAGGCGTTGCTGCTCGCCGCCGGAGAGCGCCGCGGTGTGGCGGTCCCGGGAGTACGGGAAGCCGACCCGGTGCAGCGCCTCGTCCACCCGGGGCCAGATCTCGTCGGCCGGCACTCCCCGGTTCTCCAGCCCGAACGCGACGTCGTCGCCGCAGCGCGCCATCACCAGTTGGGTCTCCGGGTCCTGGAAGACGATGCCGACCCGTTCCCGCCCCTTGCGTGGGTCGAGCCCGTCGATCTCGACGGTGCCCTCCTGCTCGCCGGAGTCCTCGGGGAGCAGCCCGGCCAGCGCGGCGAGCAGGGTGCTCTTCCCAGCCCCCGAGGGCCCGAGAAGCAAAACCCGCTCCCCAGCCTCGACCCGCAGGTCAACCCGGCGAACGGCCCAGGCGCGCCGCCCAGCGTGCCGCCACCCGAACCCCCGCAGCAGTACCCCGCCCACCGAACCCCCTTCCGGTCCGCGCTCTCGTCCGTTGATCAAGAGGTTTGCGTCAGGAAATCGCCGTCCGCTGACGCAAACCTCTTGATCAACGTAATCAGGTGGGGGTTAGATCAGGGCTCGGTTTCGGCCTGCGGGGAAGCGGTCCAGGACTCCGGTGTTGGCCAGGGCGTTCGTCAGCAGCCAGCCGCCCAGGCCGGCGATCACTGTGGCGCTGACGATGGTGAGCAGCGCGTACGGGATGCGGTAGTCGGTCAGCGCGTAGTCGACGTTCCACACGAAGAAGTCGAACAGCGCGGCGCTGAGGCCGGTCAGCGCGCCCGCGAACACAGCGGTCGGCAGCCGGAACGACCGGTACCGGAAGGCGGCGAAGGCCAGCTCGGCGCCGATGCCCTGCACGATGCCCTGCGGGATGACCGTGCCGGCCCACTGGCTGCCCAGCAGCGCGGACAGGACCGCGGCCACGGTCTCGCAGTAGAGCGCGGCGCCGGGCTTGCGGATCACCAGCCCACCGATCACCGCCGGCATCAGCCAGACGCCGTAGAGCAGCGTCTGCGCCGGCGGGAAGAAGGCGAACGCGCCCTCGGTGGCGCTCCAGACCAGGCCCCAGGCCCAGAAGATGACGCCGAACGCGACAGCGATCACCGAGGCGACCACGATGTCGATGGTGCGCCAGCGGTGTGTGTCGGTGGTGGAATTCATGTGTTGCTCCCAGTTCGTGAGTGCGAACCAGGAGAAGACGCACGCCGCGTCCGGTGGCACCGGACTGCGGCGCGGCTGGAGGTCGACCGAACTCCCTGCGCTGGCATTACCCAGATCAGGTTCGAGGGTCTGCGGGCGTGCCCGCACTCTCAGCGCTGTGCGCTCCCCTGTCGGATATGAAGTTGTCTCGCTGACGCTAACACCGACCGGGGTCGCGGGCCCAGCAGGGCATCCGCCTGACCTGCGGGAGCGACCGGCCGACCGCCGGCTGGGTACGCTTCCGATCATGCGGGTTGACGCGCGAGGCTTCACGTTCGAGGTGACCGTCGGCGGTCCGACGGACGGCGTACCCGTCCTGCTGCTGCACGGTTTCCCTCAGCACAGCGGCGAGTGGGACGACGTGGTGCCGGCGCTGCACGCGGGTGGGCTGCGCACGTACGCGCTGGACCAGCGCGGTTACTCACCCGGCGCCCGGCCGACGGCGGTGGCCGACTACCGGATCCCCGAACTCGTCACCGACGTGGTGGCGGTGCTCGACGCGCTCGGGCTGGACGCCGTGCACCTGGTCGGCCACGACTGGGGCGCGGTCGTCGCCTGGGCGGTTGCCGCCGGGCACCCCGAGCGGGTTCACACGCTGACCGCGGTGTCCGTACCGCATCCGGCGGCCATGGCGCACGCTCTGAGCACCGACGCGCAACAGAAGGCCCGCTCGTCGTACATCGCGCTGTTCCGCAAGCCCGACAAGGCGGAGAAGGTGCTGCTGGCGTGGCACGCCACCGCGCTGCGCAAGCTGCTCGGCGGGGTGGGCGACACGTCCCGGGTGAACCGGTACGCCGACCCGATGCGTGAGCCGGGGGCGCTGACGGCCGCGCTGAACTGGTACCGGGCGATGTCCGGCGCCGACCTGGCCGGCGTCGGCCCGGTCGCGGTGCCCACCACGTACGTCTGGAGTGACAGGGACGTCGCAATCGGCCGGACCGCCGCCGAGTCGTGCGCGCAGAACGTCACCGGGGACTACCGCTTCGTGCAGCTGCCCGCTGTGAGTCACTGGATCCCGGACGCGGCGCCGGCCCCGCTCGCCGAGGCGATCCTGGCGCGAGCCGGCGGGACGGCCTGAGCCGTGCGGGTCCGCGAGGGAAAGTCACAGTGACGACGGAGGCCAGCGGGCCGGGCAGCCGTCGCTCGATCGCCGCGCAGCTGCGCGTGCTGGGCGTACGCCCCGGCGCGACGCTGCTGGTGCACGCATCACTGCGTCCGCTGGGCTTCGTCAGCGGCGGACCGCACGCGGTGGTGCTCGCCCTGCGCGACGCGCTCGGCCCGGACGGCACGATCGTGGTGCCCACCCACACGCCCGACAACAGCGACCCCGCGCAGTGGCGCAACCCGCCGGTGCCGGCGGGCTGGTGGCCGCTGATCCGCTCGGAGATGCCGGGCTTCGACCCGGCGGTCACCCCGAGCCGGTTCATGGGTGCGCTCGCCGAGACGGTCCGCGGCTGGCCGGGTGCGCTGCGCAGCTCCCATCCGCACGTGTCGTTCGCCGCGCTCGGTCCGGCCGCCGAGCAGGTGGTGGCCGGGCACGCCCTGGCGGACATGCTCGGCGAGGGCTCACCACTGGCCCGCCTCTACGACCTCGACGCCGACGTGTTGCTGCTCGGCGTGGACCACTCGGTGAGCACCTCGCTGCACCTGGCCGAGTACCGCTGCCCCGGCTCGCCTCGGGAGCGCATCGGTGCCGCAGTGCGTACCGCCGACGGTGGTCGGGAATGGGTGTGGTGGCAGGACGTACGACTCGACGCGGACGACTTCGCCGCGTTGGGCGAGGACCTGGAAGCCGGCGGGGCGGTACGCACCGCACCGGTCGGCGCCGGGACCGGCAGGTTGATGCGCCAGCGGGCGGCTGTCGACTTCGCGGTTCGCTGGCTGGCCCGTAATCGAACGACGGAGGACGTATGACGGTGAGTGCCGAGGACTACCTGGCCGTGGTGACCGAGACGATCGGCCGGGTGGCCGCCAGCCAGCGGGAGGCGGTGGGGCGGGCCGCCGACCTGATCGCCGAGGCCGTCCGGGCCGACGGTGTGGTGCACGCGTTCGGCACCGGGCACTCGGAGGCCCTCGCCATGGAGATCGCCGGACGGGCGGGTGGTCTGGTGCCGACCAACCGGATCGCGCTCCGCGACCTGGTGCTGCTCGGCGGCGAACCGGCCGAGCGGCTCGGTCCGCTGCTGGAACGGGACCCGGCCGTCGCGCACCGCCTCTACGAGCTGGCCCCGGTGCGTCCCACCGACGTCTTCGTGCTCGCTTCGAACTCCGGGGTCAACGGCGCGATGGTGGAGTTCGCCTCGCTGGTGAAGGAGCACGGTCACGGGCTGGTGGCGATCACCTCGGTGCAGCACTCCGGCCGGATGACCTCCCGGCACCCGTCCGGGCGCAAGCTGAGCGACCTCGCCGACGTGGTGCTCGACAACGGCGCACCGTACGGTGACGCGACGCTGCCCCTGCCCGGCGGCGGCGCGGTCGGCGCGGTCTCCTCGATCACCGCGGCGCTGCTGGCGCAGCAGGTGACAGTGGAGGTGGTGGCGCGGTTGCTGGCGGCGGGGGAGCGGCCCCCGGTCTACCTGTCGGCGAACATCCCGGACGGCGACGCGCACAACAACGAGCTGGAAGCGCGGTACGCGGGCCGGATCCGACGCGGGTCCTGACACCTGCCGGCGGCCGACGTGTGTCGCCGCGATGAACGGCAGATGTCGTGAACCTGTTTCGCGCTCGGCCGGGTGGGGCATTGGCGTTGCTGCCGGCGGCCGGGACCGCCGGCAGTAGCGTCTCACCGGAGGTAGCGCGTGTCCAAGGAGACCGAGAAGCAGCGCTGGCAGCGCAACTTCGCCGACCTGCTGCAGGAGTTGCGGGTCGCCCAGACCGGCGTTCAGATCCTCTTCGCCTTCCTGCTCACCCTGCCGTTCAGTAACGGGTTCACCGAGACGACGGAGTTCCAGCGCGACGTCTACATCGTGGCGTTGCTCGCGGCGGCCGCCGCCACCGCGATGATCATCTCGCCGGTGGCGTTCCACAGGGCGTTGTTCCGGCAGGGGCGCAAGCCGGAGCTGGTCCGCTTCGCCCACCGGATGGCCACCGGTGGCCTCGCTTTCATGCTGATCGCGATGGTCAGCGCGGTGCTGCTGATCACCGACTTCGTGCTGGACCGGCCGATCGCCTTCGTGCTCAGCGCCCTGACCGGATTCTGGTTCCTCACGTTCTGGGTGGCCCTGCCATTCGCCCGACGTAACTGGGGTGAGGACGACATCGACGATGATGACGACGACCCGGACACCATCGACGGTCGCTGACCGCGCCGATCTACACGCAGCGCTACCCCTGGGTAACAACCAGGGGTAGCGTGGCGGTAGTCGCGCACGTCGACGCAGCCGCACCGAGCTTCGAGGGGGCAGCCGTGACCACGACGCAGGATGGCCGACCGGCACCGGACGGCCCCGACTCCGAAACCACCGCCGGTGCGGCCGCGCCGCTGCCCGCGGAAGCCGGGCAGGTCACCGAGAAGGAGGCCCGGCAGGTCGCCGAGGCCGCCCGGGAGTCCACCTGGGACCGACCCAGCTTCGGCAAGGAGCTGTTCCTCGGCCGGTTCCGGCTCGACCTGATCGACCCGTGGCCCCGATCCGATCCGGACGACGTGGCTCGCGCGGAGGAGTTCCTTGGTCGGTTCCGCGCCTTCCTGGCCTCCGAGGTGGATGGTGAGGCCATCGAGCGGGACGCGTCGATACCCGACTCGGTGTTCCACGGCCTGGCCGACCTCGGCGCGTTCGGCATGAAGATCGACCGGAAGTACGGCGGGCTCGGGCTGAGCAACCTGCACTACTGCCGGGCACTCATGTTGGCCGGCTCGGTCAGCCCGGCCATCGGCGCGCTGCTCTCGGCGCACCAGTCGATCGGGGTGCCGCAGCCACTGAAGATGTTCGGCACCGCCGAGCAGAAGCAACGCTTCCTGCCCCGGCTCGCCGCCGGCGAGGTGTCCGCCTTCCTGCTCACCGAGCCGGACGTCGGCTCCGACCCGGCCCGGCTGGCCACCAATGCGGAGCCGACCGAGGACGGCACCGGTTACCGGCTCAACGGGGTGAAACTCTGGGCCACCAACGGCATCGTGGCCACCCTGCTGGTGGTGATGGCCCGGGTGCCGGCCACGGAGGAACGTCGGGGCGGCATTACCGCGTTCGTGGTTGACGGCGACAGCCCCGGCATCACCGTCGAGCGGCGCAACGAGTTCATCGGCCTGCGGGGCCTGGAGAACAGCCTGACCCGGTTCCACGACGTGATCGTCCCCGCCGAGAACGTCATCGGTGGCGAGGGCAAGGGGCTGAAGATCGCCCTGACCACTCTGAACACCGGCCGGCTCTCACTGCCGGCCATGTGCGTGGGCGCCGGCAAGTGGGCGTTGAACGTGGCCCGGGGGTGGGCCGCCGACCGGGTCCAGTGGGGACGGCCGGTGGGCGAGCACGAGGCGGTCGCGCAGAAGCTCTCCTTCATCGCCGCCACCACGTACGGCATGGAGACGATGCTCGACCTCTGTTGCCTGCTCGCCGACGACGACCGCAACGACATCCGGATCGAGGCGGCACTGGTCAAGCTGTACGCCAGCGAGATGGCCTGGAAGATCGCCGACGAGCTGATCCAGATCCGGGGCGGGCGTGGCTACGAGACGGCCGACTCACTGGCCGCCCGCGGTGAACGCCCGGCCGCCGTCGAGCAGATGCTTCGCGACCTGCGGATCAACCGGATCTTCGAGGGCTCTACCGAGATCATGCACCTGCTGATCGCGCGGGAGGCGGTCGACGCCCACCTGTCGGTGGCCGGCGACATCATCGACCCGGACGCGGGGCTGGGCCGCAAGGCCCGAGCCGGCGCGCGAGCGGGCGCCTTCTACGCGAAGTGGCTGCCCACCCTCGCCGTTGGCCGAGGGCAGAGCCCTTCGGCGTACGCCGAGTTCGGCCCGCTCGCCGCGCACCTGCGCCAGGTGGAGCGTTCGTCGCGCAAGCTGGCCCGGTCGACGTTCTACGCGATGTCCCGCTGGCAGGGAAAGATGGAGCGTAAGCAGGCGTTCCTCGGTCGGGTGGTGGACATCGGCGCCGAGTTGTTCGCGATGTCCGCGGTCTGCGTCCGGGCCTCCGCCGAACGGGACAGCCGCCCGGAGAACGTCGAGCTGGCCGACCTGTTCTGCCGGCAGGCGCGGGTGCGGGTGGATGCCCTGTTCGCCGCACTCTGGGACAACACCGACTCGGTCGACACCGCCGCCGCGAAGCGCATCCTCGCCGGTCGGTACGCGGGCCTGGAGGAGGGCGTGCTCACCCCGTCCGAGGAGCTGCCCTGGGTGGCCCGCTGGTCGCCCGGCCCGTCCACCTCCGAGGACGTCCGCCGCCGTATCCCCCCGAAGCCGTAAACCGCACCCACCGGCCTGCCGCCACGCGGGCTCCCCGCCACGCGGGTCGGGCGGTGTGCGGTCAGCGGTGCGTGATCAGCGAGAGACCGCCCAGGCCAGCACTCCCGCCAGGATCAGACCGTTGAGCCCGGCCAGGGCCAGGTACGCAGCGGGTGGGATCTTCTTGCCCCGGCGGACGAAGGAGACCAGGACGGCGGCGTAGCCGAGCAGCAGGACGGCGATGACGACGAGGAAGTAGAACACCCGACGACTTTAACGACACCTTCGTCGAGCTGAACCTGCGCCCGGCGGAACGACTGCCCGTCAACCCCACCCTGTCCGGTCGATCATGGAGTTGTGGTGGGTCACAAAGCACCCGGCAAATCCCCAAACCAGGCACCACAACTCCTTGATCGACGGGGCCGGCCTGCTCGCGCTCCGCGATCTTGCACTTGCTGTCCCGACGAATGGGGCATCCCACTCATGTCGACAACCGAAACTGCAAGATCGGTGCGGCGGGGGATGCCGCAGGGGGCGTGCCGGCGGACGACCTCAGCGGCCCCGGCCGCGTAGGCCGAGTTGGCGCAGCTCCAAGGCGGCCAGGGCGTCGACCGTCGCGTCGTCACCACGCCGCCACGCCTCGGCGACGTCCGGACCGATCCGGGTCAGTTTGCCCAGTGGCTGGGTGGCCAGCGCGCGCAGGGCGAGCAGGTCCCGGCCGGCTGGCCCGGCGGCCAGCTTCGTCGCCGATCCGGCCCGGCGCATCCAGCGGACCCGCAGCGGCAGCCAGCCGAACAGCACGATGCCGAGCGGGAAGATCAGCACCGCGATGGCGAGGGCAAGGGCGAGCTGGTCGACCAACTGCTGCTGGTCGCGCCCGGCGTCGGCGAGCGACCGGGCGGCGTCGGCGGCGCGCTGGAACGGCGCGGTGAGTTCGTCACCGACCAGTGGCACCCTGCCGACCTTGCTGCCGGCGTCGCCCAGATTGTCGGCGAGCCCGCTGCCGGCGCCCTCCAACTTCTGCCCCGGCACGGCGAGCTTCTGCACCAGGTCGTGCAGCCACAACGCGCCGCGGATCGCCACGTACACCCAGGCGACGACGAGCAGGTCGGTGAGCAACTGACGGGCGGCGGTCGGAAACCGATCGGCATAGATCTTCACGCCGGCCAGCGTGCCACGAACGCCCCGCCCGGTGTAGCCGTGACGTGAGCCCGGATCGCGATCGACCACGCGCTGGTGGTCAGCGCGGGCAGCTCGGGCAGGTGCCGAAGATCTCCAGGGTGTGACTGACGTCGGCGTAGCCGTGCTGCGCGGCGACCCGATCGGCCCAGCTCTCCACGGCCGGGCCGGCCACCTCGACCGTACGCCCGCACACCCGGCAGACCAGGTGATGGTGGTGCCCCTCGCTGCACCGGCGGTAGAGGTGCTCGCCGCCCGGCGGACGCATCACGTCGATCTCACCGGCGTCGGCGAGCCCCTGGAGGGTGCGGTAGACGGTGGTCAGGCCGACCCGCTCGCCGCGCTGCCGCAGCATCGCGTGCAGGTCCTGGGCGCTGTGGAAGCCCTCCATCTCGCCCAGCAGCGCGCTCACCGCCGAACGCTGCCGGGTGTTGCGCACCGCGGCGCTGCTCTCGCTCATGATCCCTCCCCGGCGTGGCTTACCGCGTCCGCCACGATGTGCGCGACGTGCTCGTCGACCAGGCTGTAGGCGATTTCCCGGCCTCGGCGGGAGCCGCGCACCACGCCCGCTCCGCGCAACACCCGCAGGTGCTGGGAGACCAGTGGTTGTGCCGCGCCGAGCTTCTCCACCAACTCGTGCACGCACCGCTCGCCGCCGGCCAGCTCACTGACGATGGCCAGCCGAATGGGAGCGGACAGGGCGCGGAGCAGCTCGCTGGCCCCGTCGAACCCGTCGTAGCCCGTCGCGCTGGTCATCCTGCAACGGTAACCAATACCACCGACTCCGCGCTGACCAGGCTCAGCTCAGCACGACCTCGTGAGGTTCCGGTGTCGGTGCGGCGGTCGGCGTCGTCCGGCGGCGCACGACCCGCCAGACAGCGCCGGCCACGGCCACCACCAGGAACGAGGCGATCGCCACCAACACCACCGAGGCGCCCGGCGCGGTGTCCGCCGTGGCCGCCACCCAGACTCCCGAGCCGGCGGCGAAGAGCCCGAGCGCCATCGCGGCGGCCATCGTGCTGCGGAAGCCACGGGTGACCTGCTGGGCGGTGGCGACCGGCACCACCATCAACGCGCTGATCAGCAGCACGCCGACGGCCCGCATGGCGATGGTCACGGTGACCGCTGTGGCGACAGCGATCAACAGGTTCAGCGTGCGGACCGGCAGGCCGGAGACGCGGGCGTACTCCTCGTCGTGACTGACCGCGAAGAGCGCCGGCCGCAACGCGATCATCGTGACCAGGATCGCCGCGCCGAGCACCCCGATGGTGGTCAGATCGGCGGGCGAGATGGTGGTCAGCGACCCGAACAGGTAGGCGTTGAGGTTCGCGCTGGTCGCGTCGGAGAGGCCAACCAGGAGTACGCCGCCCGCGATGCCGCCGTAGAAGAGCAGGGCCAGAGCCAGGTCACCGGAGGTACGCCCACGGGCGCGGACGATCTCGATGGCGATCGCGCCGATGGTGGCGGCGATCACCGCGACCAGCACCGGCGAGCGGTTGAGCAGCAACCCCGCCCCGACGCCGGTCAGCGCCACGTGCCCCACACCATCTCCGATCAGCGCCAGCCGGCGCTGCACCAGGTAGATGCCGAGCGCCGGCGCGGCCAGGCCGATCACCAGCGCGCCGATCAGGGCGCGCTGCATGTAGGGGTACTGGAAGAGTTCCATTTCTCAGTTGCTCCACAGCCCGGCGGGCTCGTCGTAGCAGTGCGGGTGCACGTGGTCGTGGTCGGGCTCGGCGTGATGGCCGGCCGGGTCCGGCACCGCGCCGTCGTGGGCGATGCGACCCTCGTGGACGACCACGGCCCGGCTGATCACCGGTCGCAGCGGGCCCAGCTCATGGGCGACGAGAAGCACCGTTCCGCCGTCGCCGACGAAGTCGCGCAGCGCGCCGGCGAACGCCTCCTGGCTGGCCGCGTCCACCCCGGCGGTGGGCTCGTCGAGAACCAGCAGCTCCGGCTGGCCGGCCAGGGCGCGGGCGATCAGGGTGCGCTGCTGCTGGCCGCCGGAGAGCGTGGACACCGGGTCACCGGCCCGGTCGGCGAGACCGACAGCGCCCAGCGCGGCGTCGACGGCGGACCGGTCGGCTCGACCCGGTGGACGCAGCACCCCCCGACGGGCCAGCCGGCCGGAGGCCACCACCTCGCGGACGGTCGCCGGTACGCCGCCGCCGGCGCCCAGGCGCTGCGGGACGTACCCGATGCGTGCCCACTGCCGGAACCGGCGCAACGGCCGGTCGAAGAGGGTGACCGAGCCGGCGCTGATCGGCACCAGCCCGAGCACGGCGCGGATCAGTGTGGACTTGCCCGAGCCGTTGGCGCCGAGGATCGCGACCACCTCACCGGCGGTCACTGTGAGCGAGATGTCCCGGAGCACGGGGCGGCCGTCGTAGCCGACCACCCCGTGCTCGACGGTGATGACAGGTGAGGTCACGAGCAGCTCAAGGCCGTCTGCAGGGTCCGCAGGTTGGTGCGCATCACCGAAAGGTAGTCCCCGTTGCTGCCGGCGGCGAGCCCTTCGATCGGGTCGAGCACGGCGGTCTTCGCGCCGACCTGACCGGCGATGGTCTCGGCCACCTTCGGACTGACCAGGGTCTCGAAGAAGATCGTGGTGGCCTGGTGCTCCTTGGCCTCCTCGATCACGTGCGCGAGACGCTGCGGCGAGGGCTCGACGTCCGGGCTCAGCCCGGTGATCCCGACCTGGTCGAGCTGGTAGCGGTCGGCGAGGTAGCCGAACGCGGCGTGGCTGGTCACGATCTCCCGCCGCTGGCAGGTCGCCAGACCGTGCTTGAACTCGCCGTCCAGGGTCGTCAGGTCGGCGCGCAGGGCTGCCGCCCGGGAGGTGTAGTCGGCGGCGTGGTCCGGGTCGGCCTTGCCGAGCCGCTGGGCGAGCTGGTCGCCGATGCCGGCCAGCCGGGTCGGGTCGAGCCAGACGTGCGGGTCCTTGCCGCCGCTCTCCTCGGCGTGCCCTTCCTCGCCTTCGTGGTCGTGCCCGCCGGCGGACGCGTCCAACAGCGGCTGCACGCTGGTCACGTCGAACGCCCGGTCGCCGCCGTTCTGGGCCACGGCGTCGTCCACCGCCGGCTGGAACCCCTTGAGGTAGACGATCAGCTCAGCGTCGCTGACCTCGCCGACCTGGCTCGGGTTGAGTTCCAGGTCGTGCGGCTCGGCGCCGGGCTTGGCCAGGTTGGTGACCCGGACCGCGTCGCCGCCGATCCGTTCGGCCAGGAACTGGAGGGGGTAGAACGCTGCCACCACGTCGACTCGCTGGGGGTCGGCGCCGGCGGCACCGCCGGTGGAGCAGCCGGCCCCGGCGCCCAGGGCGAGGAGGGCGGTCGCGGCGGCCAGGACACGGTACGTGGCGCGGTTGGTCATGTCGTCAACTGTCCGTGGCAACGATAATGATTGTCAAAAACGCATGATTGCATGTCAGAGGAGCTTCGCGAGGCCCACCGCCACCAGCAGGGTGAGCATCACCAGTCGGATCAGCCGGGTCTGCGGCGCCTGAACCGCCCAGGTCGTCGCCAACAGGGCGACCAGGACCCCGGCGAGCGCGAGCGTGAGCAGCCCGCCGATCACCCCGGGCGTGAAGAACGCCACCAGCACCACCACCAGGGTGAGCAGGAACACCGACGTCGGGTTCGCCCCGGCCAACCGGGCGAGCAGAGGGCGCTGCGTACGCTGCATCCCACAGACTCTACGAGGAGGAACCCCCGGTGCTGGTGACCAACCGGTTCGTGGTCGACGTCGATGCCGCCGACGGCTTCACCGAACGGGCGCACGCCGCCCTCACCGCGCTGGCCGCCCGGCCCGGTTACCTGCGCGGTCAACTGGTCCGGGCGCTGGACGACCCCCGGCACTGGTCACTGGTCACCGAATGGGAGTCGGTCGGCACGTACCGGCGGGCGCTGGGCGCCTTCGAGGTCAAGGTCAGCGCCGTGCCGCTGCTCGCTGAGTCCGTCGACGAGCCCTCCGCCTACGAGGCGCTGGCCACCGCCGCCCCCGGTGGGGCCGTGGTCGTCGCCGAGAGTGATCGGGCTGCGGGTCCTTACCGCTGAGCCGCCGGACACTACGCTGCTCCTATGACCGCACCCGCCCCGCCACCCGGTCCCGGGGTGGCTCCGCCGTTCGCCGCGCCGCCCACCGAGGGCCGCCGGACTCGGCTCTGGATCGGCCTCGGCGTCGGCGCGCTCGCCGTGGTGCTCTGCTGCGGCGGGGGTGGCACCGCCGTCGTCGGCCTGGCCGTCAGTGGAGTCCAGGCGATCCGGGAACAGGCCCGCACCGTGACCGGCGACTACTACCAGGCGCTGGTCGAGCGGAACTACGGGCGGGCGTACGACCAGCTCTGCGACGACGCGCAGCGGCGTGAGTCCCGGCCGGAGTTCGAGCGGCGCGCCGCCGCCGAACCGCAGGTGACAGCGTTCCGGGTGGGTGAGGTGGACACCACCTACCTGACCGTGCCGGTCGACGTGACCCTCGACGGCGGCGACCGGGATCGGCAACAGGTCAGCCTCGGGCAGGACGGGCAGACCGGCGGCGTGGAGGTCTGCGAGGTCAGCTGACCCGTCCCCGGTATTCTGCTGGGCTCGGGGGGACGGTGGTCGTACCGTTGTCCCGAACCGACCGTTCCATCCACATCTCGCCCCCGCCGACCGCCAGCCGGCGTAGGAGGAAACATGCCAGCCGACCGTATCGACGCCGTCGTCAGCCTCGCCAAGCGCCGAGGCTTCGTCTTCCCCTCCAGTGAGATCTACGGAGGCACCCGATCGGCGTGGGACTACGGCCCGCTCGGCGTGGAACTCAAGGAGAACGTCCGCCGGCAGTGGTGGAAGACGATGGTCCAGCAGCGCGACGACGTCGTCGGCCTGGACTCCGCGGTGATCCTTTCCCGCAAGGTGTGGGAGGCGTCCGGCCACATCGCCGAGTTCGTCGACCCGCTCACCGAGTGCCAGTTCTGTCACAAGCGGTTCCGGGCGGACCACCTGGAAGAGGCGTACGCCGAGAAGCACGGCAAGCCGCTCACCTCGCTGGCCGAGCTGAACTGCCCCAACTGCGGCAACAAGGGCACCTTCACCGAGCCGAAGATGTTCAACGGCCTGATGAAGACCTATCTGGGCCCGGTGGAGAGCGACGAGGGGCTGCACTACCTGCGCCCGGAGACCGCACAGGGCATCTTCGTCAACTACAAGAACGTCGAGACGGTCGCCCGCAAGAAGCCCCCGTTCGGCATCGCGCAGACCGGTAAGTCGTTCCGCAACGAGATCACCCCTGGCAACTTCATCTTCCGGACCCGCGAGTTCGAGCAGATGGAGATGGAGTTCTTCGTCGAGCCGGGCAGCGACGAGCAGTGGCACGAGTACTGGCTCCAGGAGCGCTGGAACTGGTACCTCGACCTCGGCCTCTCGGCGGACAATCTGCGGCTGTTCGAGCACCCCAAGGAAAAGCTGTCGCACTACTCGAAGCGGACTGTGGACATCGAGTACCGCTTCCAGTTCGGTGGCACCGAGTTCGCCGAGCTTGAGGGTGTCGCCAACCGCACCGACTTCGACCTCTCCACGCACAGCAAGCACTCCGGCGTCGACCTGTCGTACTTCGACCAGGGCAAGAGTGAGCGCTGGATGCCGTACGTCATCGAGCCGGCCGCGGGTCTGACCCGCGCGGTGCTCGCCTTCCTGCTGGAGGCTTACGACGAGGACGAGGCGCCGAACACCAAGGGCGGCGTGGACAAGCGCACAGTGATGCGGTTCGACCCGAGGCTCGCCCCGGTCAAGGTGGCGGTGCTGCCGCTGTCCCGCAACGAGGCGCTGTCGCCCAAGGCCAAGGACCTCGCGACGCTGCTGCGCAAGCGCTGGGTGGTGGAGTTCGACGACTCGCAGGCGATCGGGCGTCGCTACCGCCGGCAGGACGAGATCGGCACCCCGTTCTGCGTCACTGTCGACTTCGACACCCTGGACGACAACGCGGTGACGGTGCGCAACCGGGACACCATGGCCCAGGAACGCGTCTCCCTGGACCAGGTCGAGCGCTACCTGATCGAGCGTCTCCCCGGCTGCTGAGACTCTGCGCACGGGGCCCCGGCCGACGCGATAAGCGCCGGTCGGGGCCCCGTACACTTGTCCGGTGACTGCCTCGACCGTGCCCGCGCTGCGCCCGCTGACTCTTGGCCAGCACCAGGTGTGGCCGCCGGTCGTGCTCGCGCCGATGGCCGGGATCACCAACATCGGGTTCCGTCGGCTCTGCCGAGAGCAGGGTGGCGGCATCTACGTCTGCGAGATGATCACCACTCGGGCGCTGGTCGAGCGCAACCCGAAGACGCTGCGGATGATCGCGTTCGGCGACGACGAGAAGCCCCGCAGTCTCCAGCTCTACGGCACCGATCCGGAGATCACCGCCGCCGCCGTGCGGATCGTCGTCGAGCGCAACCTGGCCGATCACATCGACCTCAACTTCGGCTGCCCGGTCCCCAAGGTCACCCGGCGTGGCGGCGGCGCGGCGCTACCGTGGCGGCGCCGGCTCTTCGCGCGACTCGTGCGGGCCGCGGTGGCCGCCGCGTCACCGGCCGGGGTGCCGGTCACTGTCAAGATGCGCAAGGGCATCGACGACGACCACCTGACGTACGTCGAAGCCGGGCTCGCCGCCCAGGAGGCCGGCGTGGCAGCGGTGGCCCTGCACGGGCGCACGGCGGCGCAACGCTACTCGGGCACCGCCGACTGGGACGCGATCGCCACCCTGAAGCAGGCCCTCGACGTGCCGGTGCTCGGCAACGGCGACATCTGGGAAGCCGACGACGCACTGCGCATGGTGGCCCACACTGGCGTCGATGGTGTGGTCATCGGGCGCGGCTGCCTGGGTCGACCGTGGCTCTTCGCCGATTTGGAGGCCGCCTTCAACGGTCGGACGGAGCGGCGGCTGCCCACCCTCGGCGAGGTGGCGGTGACCATGCGCCGGCACGCCGAGCTGCTTGTCGACCAGTTCTCAGCCGGCGCCCGCAACCCGGCGCGCGGCGAACGAGACGGCTGCACCGACTTCCGCAAGCACGTCGCCTGGTACCTCAAGGGCTTCCCGGTCGGCGGCGAGCTGCGGCGCTCGCTGGCGATGATCGAAAGCCTGGCCCAGCTCGACGACCTGCTCGGCAAGCTCGACCCGGCGGAGCCGTTCCCGATGGCCGCCCTCGGGCAGCCGCGCGGGCGTACCAACTCGCCCGGCAAGGTCTTCCTGCCGGAAGGCTGGCTGGCCAGCCGAGACGACGACACCGTCCCCGAGGGCGCCGAGATGGACGACTCCGGCGGCTGAGCCCCTGGCCGGTCGAGCAGAGACGCCCCGCGAACATCCCCTACGAACGCGGTCCTGGTGCAGAGGCTGGGCATATGAGTTCGGCGCCCTATCGAGCTGATGTCGTTAACGAATCACCCGCTCGGCCTTGCTCGGCCTTGCCTTGCTCGGCCTTGCCTGGCCCGGCCTTGCCTGGCCCGGCCTTGCCTGGCTCGGCCTTGCCTGGCTCGGCCTTGCCTGGCCCGGCCTTGTCTTGCCTGGCCTTGCCCGGCCCTGATTCGTTTACGACATCAGCTCCAAAGGACCCGTGACGCAGTCAGCGGGGTGGCCTGTTGTGGTCGGGACAGTGACCTAGGCATGGCGAAGGGCCGGGCCCCGTGGTGGGGTCCGGCCCTTCGGCATGTGGTGGGGGTCAGCTGGTGGCGTAGCCGCGGGTGGCGATCCAGTCGGCGAGGTGTTCGACGCTGATCTGGTAGGCGGCTTGGTTGGGGTCGGCGGAGTCGGCGATGGTGGCGGTGTTGCCGTTGTCGTGGTAGCCGACGACGCTGATGTAGTGCCCGCCTTCGTAGGAGTGGGTGACGCCGTTGGTGTCGGTGCTGGTGCCGGCGATGTTGGCGACCACGGCGCGGCCGTCGTCGACGGTCTTGACGATGTCGGCGCG
>NZ_JBEZGK010000036.1:0-63013 GCF_040649935.1 Micromonospora sp. NPDC048842
GGCCGAAGAAGGGCTAGTGGTTAGCAAATCTCGCTCTAAGCGCGTGGTACACGCTCCAGAACAGTCAAAGAAAAACGAGGCGACAACTTCATGATCGACGGGGTTGGGGGTTAGGGGGGCGCGGCTCCCCGTGTGGCCGCGACCCCCTGGTGGTGGTCAGCCGTTGAGCATGTCGTAGGCCACCTTTGGCGCCTCCTGTGCCGCGCTCCCGGTCGGGGCGGTGAGCTGTGGCGCCGAGCCGTAGTCGGCGTACTTCACCAGGTACTTCCAGGCCTTCGCCTTGCCGGCGGCGGGGATGGCCAGGGTGAGCGAGGCGAGGTTGCCGTCGGGGCCGACGACGGCAGTGAACGGGACCTGCCCGGCCGCCGCACCCAGGGCCGCCACCTCCTCCTCGCCGACGGCCTTGCCGGCCTGGCCCTTGGTCAGGTCGACGATTCCGGTGTACGTCTGGGCGTCCTTCGCCTCGACCGAGGTGGCGGCCTCGATGATCGGGCCGGCGTTGCCGACGTCAGCACCGTCGTACGTCGGCGCGCTTTCCCCATCGGTCAGCTTGGCGCGGTCCAGTTCCATCCAGCGGCTTGGCAGCTTCGGCAGCCCGGTCAGCCCCTCGGTACCGGTGAACTTGACCTTCAGCCAGAGCTGTTCCTTCACCAGGAGGAACGACATCCGGGTGGTGAAGCCGTGCTCCGGGTCCTTGTACGCGGCAGTGAGGTCCATGCCCTTCGCGGCCGGGTCCACCACACCCGAGATATCCGAGCTGGAGTCTTTCCCGGTGAACCGGAATGCGCCCTCGGTGCCGTCCGGCACCGCGGCGAGCAGCGCCTCCTTCGGCGTGGGGGTTGGGCTCGGGCTGCCGCCAGCGGCGGGACCGGACCCGTCCGGGCCGCAGCCGGCCAGCAGAGTGGTCGCGGCGATGACGCCAACCAGGGTGCTGAACCTCCGCCGGATGGTGCCGGTGTGGCCGGTTCCGTTCGTCATCACAAAATCTCTTTCCTTGACGGTGCTTGGCTTCTGCCGGGAGAGATGCTGCCGGGCGGTACGGCGGAAACACTGCCGATATGCTGCCGTTCGACGGCGGTGCACCGACGGGGCGCCGGCAGTGGGGTGTCAGGAGCGGAAACTCGCATGTCAGGTGAGCTGCGCTTCGAGGTTCTCGGGCCCCAGCGGGCCTGGCACGGCGACCGGGATCTCGACCTGGGGGCCGGCAAGCAGCGGGCCGTCCTGGCCGTGCTCCTGCTGTCTGGCGGCCGTCCGGTCACCACCACGCAGATCGTGGACGCCGTGTGGCCCGAGGAGCCGCCGGCCAACGGTGCGAACGTGGTGCAGAAATATGTCGCTGGGCTGCGTCGGGTGCTGGAGCCCGAGCGCACTCCGCGTAGCCCCGGTCAGGTGCTGACGCTCACCGACGCTGGTTATCAGCTCCGGCTCGGGCCGGACGCGGTCGACGCCATCAGATTCGAGCGGGGGATCCGTCGGGCCGAGCGGCTTCGCGCCGAGGGTCGGGTGGCCGATGCGGTGACCGAGCTGAAGACCACATTGGAGTTGTGGAAGGGCGAGCCGTTCAGCGGCTTCGCCGGGCCGTTCTTCGACTCCGCCCGACAGCGTTGGTTGGAGCTGCGGGCCACCGCGCTGGAGAGCTGGGCCGACCTGGAGCTACGCCTGGGCGGGCACGGGGAGATGGTCGGTGAGCTGCGCGAGTTGACCGCCGAGTTCCCGTTGCGAGAGCGGCTGCGCCACCAGCTGATGCTGGCGCTGCACCGCAGCGGGCGGCAGGCCGAGGCGCTGGCCGAGTACGGCGACTTTCGCGGCCTGTTGCGCGACGAGTACGGCATCGAGCCGGGTGACGCTCTTCAGGACCTGCACCGCCGCGTCCTGCGGGCCGATCCGGCGCTACTGCCGCCCACTGCCGTGTCACTGCCGTCGACGACCGTCGAACCAGCCAGGCCCAGCTCCGGGCCACCGGCCCCCGCCCCACCACCCACCGCCGGGCCACCCACCGGGTTGCCGACGACAGTGCCGACGCGACCGGATGATCCGTCGAGCAGGGCACTACCACCGCGGCTGACAGCGGAAGCTGCGGCCGTGCCACCGCAGGCCGGCCCACCACCCGTCAGCTCGCCGCCGTTGTCGACTCACGTCCCGGAGCCGTTCCCGGTGTACGGCCCCCCGCCGAACCTGTCGACCCTGGTGACCGCGCCGCCACCCCTGGATGGCGCAAAGCGCGCCAGGATGTCGCCGCCGCGCTGGGCGAGCAGGGTTGCCACGATCGTCGGTACGGCACTCGTCCTGCTCTCCGGCGGCTGCCTCACCTGGGTCGTGATCCTCGCGTACGCGGCCTGGCGGCGTAGCTGGCGCCTCGGCATCGCCGGCGTCGGCTACCTGGTCCTGATCACCGTCGAGGTGAACCTGCTCAACATCGAGGACCCGGAGGCCGAGGTTGCCGACGTCACCGCGTTCTCCTTCTTCGGTTTGGCGCTGATCACCTGGGTTGTCGGGGCGGTGCACGTGATCCTGCTCAGTCGAGGCCTCTGGGCGGCGATCACCGGCAGTCAGCGGATGAACGCGGACGACCGGGTCGACGTCGAGCGGCGCGTCCGTCGGGAGCACGCCCGCTACCTGCTTCACCACTACCCGGCGGCGCGCGGTGAGCTGAGCCTCGGCCGACCCGACCTGGCCCGGAGCTTCGACGACGGCGGCCTGATCGATGTCAACGCCGTCCCGGAGCAGGTGCTCGCCATGCTGCCCGGCCTGACCGAGCACCAGTGCCGGCAGATCGTGGTGGACCGGTGGATGCGCGGGCCGTACGCCTCGATGGAGGAGTTCGCGGGCCGCTGTCTGCTGCCTCCGACCACCACCGAACCTCTCCGCGAGCTGTTGGTCTTCCTGCCCCCGATGCCGGTGCCCGTTGCGGAGCAGCCGCCACCGGTCGGATCGTGACCGGAACCTCTCGCGCGCACCGGGGCGTAGGCGCCCAGCGCTGGTAGAAATGCCGGGTGGAGACAGCAGAGCGGGCAGCGGTACGCGAGCGGGCCGAGGCGGTGCTGCGCCGGCTGGCCGGTGACCACGCCCGGCTGCGCGAGGATCAGTGGCGCGCCATCGAGGCGCTGGTCGTCGACCGGCGGCGGGTGCTCTGCGTCCAGCGCACCGGTTGGGGCAAGTCGGCGGTCTACTTCGTGGCCACCGCCCTGCTCCGGGACCGCGAGCAGGGCCACCAGGCCGGCCCGACAGTCATCGTCTCGCCGCTGCTGGCGTTGATGCGCAACCAGGTCGAGGCCGCCGCTCGGGCCGGCATCCGGGCCCGCACGATCAACTCGGCGAACCTCGACGAGTGGGACGAGATCACCGCCGAGATCCAGAGCGGCGCGGTCGACGTGCTGCTGATCAGCCCGGAACGCCTCAACAACCCGGACTTCCGCGACGGCGTCCTGCCGAAGTTGGCGGCGACCACCGGCCTGCTGGTTGTCGACGAGGCGCACTGCGTCTCCGACTGGGGGCACGACTTCCGGCCGGACTACCGGCGGCTGCGGACCTTCCTCGCCGAGCTGCCCGAGCGCACCCCCGTGCTGGCGACCACCGCCACCGCCAACGCCCGGGTCACCCAGGACGTCGCCGAGCAGCTGGGCGACGCCCTCATCCTGCGCGGCACCCTGGACCGCGAGTCGCTGCGCCTCGGGGTGCTCGACCTGCCCAGCCCGGCGCACCGGTTGGCCTGGCTCGCCGACCACCTGGACCAGCTGCCCGGCTCGGGCATCGTCTACACGCTGACAGTGGCGGCAGCGGGGGAGACTGCCGAGTTCCTGCGCTCCCGGGGCTACCCGGTCGCCTCGTACAGCGGGCAGTCCGACGACGCCGACCGGCGCGCCGCCGAACAGGACCTGCTCGACAACAAGATCAAGGCGTTGGTCGCCACCAGCGCCCTCGGCATGGGCTTCGACAAGCCCGACCTGGGCTTCGTCGTCCACCTCGGCGCGCCACCCTCGCCGATCGCGTACTACCAGCAGGTCGGCCGCGCGGGCCGCGCCGTCGAGCACGCCGAGGTGCTGCTGCTGCCCGGCGTCGAGGACGCCGCGATCTGGCGTTACTTCGCCTCGCTGGCGTTCCCACCGGAGCAGCAGGTCCGGGCCGTGCTGGCCGCCCTGCACACCGACCGCCCGCTCTCCACCCAGGCGCTCGAACCCCTCGTCGACCTGCGCCGGGCCCGGTTGGAGCTGATGCTCAAGGTGCTCGACGTGGACGGCGCGGTCCGCCGGGTGCGCGGTGGTTGGCTCGCCACCGGCGAGTCGTGGGTCTACGACGAGGCCCGGTTGCGCCGCGTCGCCGAGGCGCGCACCGTCGAGCAACAGGCCATGCGGGAGTACGCGACCACGTCCGACTGCCGGATGCGGTATCTACGGGAACGCCTGGACGACACCGGGGCGGCCGACTGCGGCCGATGCGACAGGTGCGCCGACCCACTCTTCGCCGCTGACGTGTCGACTGCCGCGCTCGCCGCCGCGCAGACCTTCCTGGGGCGACCCGGCGTGGAGATCGCGCCGAAGAAGCTCTGGCCTACCGGGCTCGACGCGGTGGGCGTACCCCTCAAGGGCCGGATCGCCCCCGCGGAGCAGGCGCTGCCGGGCCGGGCCGTCGGGCGCCTCTCCGACCTGGGCTGGGGTGGCCGGCTGCGCGCTCTCGTCGGCCCGGAAGCGCCGGACGCACCGGTGCCCGACGACGTCGCCGGCGCCGTCGTGGAGGTGCTGAAGGCGTGGGCGCACGGCGACAACCCGTGGCCCCGCCGGCCGGTGGCGGTGGTCGCTGTCGGTTCCCGACGGCGGCCCCGGCTGCTCGGCTCGCTGGCCGATCGGATCGCCACGGTGGGCCGGCTGCCGCTGCTCGGCGTGGTCACCGCGGCCGGCCCCGACGGCCCGGCTGGGCCGCGCGGCAACAGCGCCCAACGGGTACGCGCACTGCACGACACCTTCACCGTGCCGACCGACCTGGCCGAGGCCCTGGCCGAGCTGGACGGCCCGGTGCTGCTCGTCGACGACCTGATCGACTCGGGCTGGACGATGACGCTGGTGGCCAGGGCCCTACGCCGAGCCGGTGCGACCGACGTGCTCCCGCTCGCCCTCGCCGTGGCCGGCTGACAGGCTGCGCTCGCGTCGGTGGTGAGGCGAGTCCTCGGCGATGATCGGGTCTGCGCCGCCGGTCGTGCCTGGTCGGGGCGTTGTCCGGTGCTGCGGCGCGGTCCGCACCGGTCGGGTGGGAAAGTTCCCGGGCGGTGTCGAGTGCGACAGTCGCCACGCTGTCCGGGCGTCGGCCTGACCCGGCAGGGCACGGCGGTACCGTGGGCGGCATGACCGACCAGCAGCTCGTCACCCGTGCGCGCACCGATGCGGGCAGGAGCGCTGGCGGTGAGGCCGGCCAGGCGCGGGGCGTCGGTCGTGGCTGACCAGGGCCCAGCCGAGCCGGACCGGAGCACTCTCCGGCTGGCGCTTGTCGTCGGCGGGCTGGTGCTGGCGGTGCTGCTCGGCTTCGGCCTCGGCCGGCTGAACGCCAACGGTGCCGCCACCGGCAGCCCGTCGTTGGCCGCCGAGCACACCGACCCGCCGGGTGTCGCGCCGCACAACCACGGCTCCGCCACGACCACCGATCAGGGCGCGGCCACCGAGCCGGGCGGTCTCGCGGTCAGCTCGGCCGGGTTCACACTGGCGCCGCTGGCCACCGAGTTCGCGGCGGGTCGCCCCGGTCAGCTCCGCTTCCAGGTGCGCGACGCGCAGCGCCGGCCGGTGACCCGGTTCGCCATCGTGCACGACAAGCCGATGCACCTCATCGTCGTCCGGCGGGACCTGACCGGTTACCAGCATCTGCACCCGACCATGGCGGCGGACGGCACCTGGTCGGTGCCGTTGACCCTCGCGCAGCCGGGCCTCTGGCGCGCGTACGCCGACTTCACAGTCGTCGCCGACAACGGAGCACAGACCGCTGTGACCCTCGGTACGGACCTGGTGGCTCCCGGCGACTACCGACCCCGTCCGCTGCCGGAGCCGGCCACCTCGACGACAGCGGACGGCTTCACTGTCGGCTACCAGGGCACTCCGCAGGCCGGGGCGACAGTGCCGCTGACCTTCCGGGTGGATGGCGCTGGCGGCGCCGCCCGGCTGGAGCGGTACCTCGGGGCGTACGGGCACCTTGTGGCGTTGCGTGAGGGCGACCTCGGCTACCTGCACGTGCACCCGGAGACCGAGTTGGTGGACGGTCAGATCAAGTTCTGGTTGACCACCCCCGGCCCGGGCCGCTACCGCCTCTACCTCGACTTCCAGGTGAAAGCCGAAGTCCGAACCGCCGAATTCACCCTCACCGTCCCCTAGGCCCGCTCCGCTCCGCCCCGCCCCTCTCGTTGGTCATGAAGTTATTGCCACTCGCCACGGCGTGTCGGGACAATGACTTCATGATCAACAGCGCGGGGTGGGTGGGGTGGTTAGCTGGCTCGGCGGATGGGGCGGCGGGCCAGGTAGCGGAGCAGGTCGCGGATGTGGTGCTTCTCCTCGGCGGGGACCGTCGGGTCGGCCAGCCGGTCCAGGATGGCCCGGACGTCGGCTTCGACCGGGCCCTCGTCGTGGCGGCGGCGCGGCGCGGGACCGGCGTCGGGTAGCCCGAGCGCGCGGAACGCGGCGGCGACCGGCAGATCCAGCGCGGAACAGAAGCCGCGCACCTTGGCCAACTCGGGATAGTCCTGCCAGTCGCCGGCCAGCCAGCGGAACACGGTGGAGCGGCCCACGCCCGTGTGCGAGGCAAGATCAGTCACGGTCCAGCCACGTTCGTCGCGAGCGTCATCGATGGCGCGCCGGACGAAGCGGGCGAAGGCCATCTGCGGTGATACGTCGGCTGATCCCATCCCTGTGTGTCTTCCCCTCCTGCCGGAGCACCGGGACGATGCGCCTTCCGAGGGTAGTACGCCAGGAGGCGGAAACAATTGACTGACCGCACAAACTGTCCCGTGGACGAGACTTTTCTCTGGAAGCGTGTGTGCAGAACGAAAATTGCATCGAGCGATCTTCATCGTTCTTCTATTAAGCTCGGTGCCCGTCCCGACATCGCGTCTGTCGTCTGCCGCCGCCGACCGGACCACCGCCGAGGAGCACCATGGCCGAATCGAGCCGCCCCCAGCCGTACCAGCCCGGTGCGGTGAGCCTCTTCTTCGTTGCCAAGGCCGGCGTCTTCGCCGCCGCGTTCTGGATCTGGTTGCTGGTCCTGGTGCTCCGCACGGACTCCGCGACCGGCCTCCAGGTGCTGGCCGCCACCGGCGCCATCACCACCACGCTCGTCGCGGTGCTGCTCGGCGCCCGGATGGCGTTGCAACACAACGCCGCCATCCGGCACGCCGAGGTGAAGAAGCTGCTGGTCGACATCTCCTGGAACGCCTTCGCGGCGGCCGGCAACGCCGAGACCGAGGGCAAGGTGGTGCCATTCCCGACCGCCGCGGGCGACGGTGAGTGGGCCGCCCAGCGGCCCGCCGCCGACCGGGTGTCGGTCCTCGACCGTGGTGCCAGCGAGCGCAACGGTGGCCGGGACCGCCGACGCTAGCCGCCCAGGGGCTGAGCGGGTGTCTCTCCGGCGGCCAGCAGCGTCTCCAGCCGGGGAGTGACCTGCCACTGGTCCACCAGCTCGCGGTACTCCGCGCGCTGCGGCTCGGTTGCCTCGGCGCCGGTACGACGGGCGCGGATCAGCAGGTTGCGCGGGGTGTGCTGCGAGTCCACGAACTCCACCACCTCGGTCCGGTACCCGTGCACCCGCAGCAGCCCGGCGCGCAGCGAGTCGGTGAGCACGTCGGCGAAGCGCTCGCGCAGGATGCCCTGTCGGGTCAGCAGCTCGTACGGGGCCGGGGCGGGGTGGGTGCGGAGCTGCTTCGCCAGGTCGTGGTGGCAGCACGGCGCGGCCAGCACCCAGCGGGCCTCCCAGCGCACCGCGCGGGCCAGCGCCTCGTCGGTGGCGGTGTCGCAGGCATGCAGCGCCAGCACCAGGTCGGGGGCGGGGTCGACGACGGCGTCGGCGATCGTTCCGGCTACGAAGCTGACCTGGTCGGCCCAGCCCAGTCGTTGCGCCAGCTCGGTGTTGCGCCGCCGCTGGTCCTCCCGGACGTCCACGCCGACGAGCTGGACGTCGAGCCCCCGACTCGTCAGGTAGCGGTACGCGGCGAACGTCAGATAGGCGTTGCCGCAGCCCAGGTCGACCACCCGTAGCGGACCGGTCAGGTCGTCGGGCAGAGTCGCGGCCAGGGCCCGCAGGAACGCGTCCACCTGGCGGCGCTTGGCCGCCGAGCCGCCGATCTCCGCGAAGATCGGGTCGCCGGGATCGAGAAGGTATTCCTTCGTCCGGTCGTTTCCGGTGGGTGTCGCCACCGGACGGGACGTCGCGGCCCGGTGCACCTGCGCCTCGCCGGACTTGGTCACCCGCAGTTGGAGGGTCGCGTCGGCCGTCTCGACGTGCCAGTTGCCGAACGGCTCGGCGAGCAACTCGTCGATCGCCGCAGCGGCCTCCGGACCGGAGGCGAGGTTGCGGGTGTAGGGGCGAGCGCCGTCGGACGTGGTGATCTGCATACGGGGCCCGGCCTTGAGTCGCACCGGCCGCAGCTCGGCCCGCTCAACTGTGGGGCGGCGACCGCGTCGACGTCCGGCGGCGACCGCCCGGGTCAGCGCGGGGTCGAGCAGCAGCGCCCGAACCTCGGTCAGGGCGGCGTCCAGTGGTTGCGGCATCGTTCCATCTTCGGCAGGTGGGGTGGGAGAAGGGAACATCCCCCGCACCGCGCGAGGCGGTGCGGGGGATGTCAGGTGTGGCTGGTCGTCAGTCCGCTGTCGCCTCGGCCGGCGCATCCGCACCGGAACCGCCACGGCGGCGGCGTCGGCGGCGCGGCTTGGTCGCCTCACCGTCGGACGCGGCGGCCGGCTCGGAGGGGCCAGCGTCGGCGGAGATCACTGCGGTCGCCTCGGCCGCGACCACCTCGCCGGCCCGGCGACGACGCCGGCGGCGGGGGGTACGGGTGCCTTCGTCGGCGGCGTCAGCCGCTGGTGCCTCGGCGGCGGCCGGAGTGCCGACCGCCGGCGTGCCGGCGTCGGAGCGGTCGCGGCGACCATTGCCCCGACCACGGCGCTCGCCGCGACCCTCACCGCGACCCTCACCACGGCTCTCGCCGCGTCGGGGGCCCCGGCCACCGCTGTCGCCCCGACGGGAGCGGGTCGTCCCACCCAGATCCTCTTCGATCTCGGCGGACAGCCCGGCCCGGGTGCGCTCGGCGGTGGGCAGCGTGCCGCTCACCTCGGTGGAGATGTGCAGGTCGGTGTAGAGGTGCGGCGACGTGTGGTACGTCTCCGGCGGCTCCGGCATCTCCAGACCCAGGGTCTTGTCGATGATCCGCCAGCGGGGCATGTCGTCCCAGTCGACGAAGGTCACCGCGACACCCGTCGCGCCGGCCCGGCCGGTACGACCGATTCGGTGGGTGTAGGTGTCCTGGTCTTCCGGGCAGTCGTAGTTGATGACGTGGGTGACGCCTGTGACGTCCAGCCCACGGGCCGCCACGTCGGTGGCGACCAGGATATCGATCTTGCCGGCCCGGAAGGCCCGCAGAGCCCGCTCGCGGGCGCCCTGGCCGAGGTCACCATGCACCGCGGCGACCGCGAACCCGCGGAAGTCGAGGTCCTCGGCGACGCGGTCGGCGGCCCGCTTGGTACGGGTGAAGATCATGGTCAGCCCACGCCCCTCCGCCTGGAGGATGCGCGCCACCACCTCGACCTTGTTCATCGAGTGGGTGCGGTAGACCAATTGCTGGGTCTGCGGCGACGGGCCGGTCTCGGCGGTGTGCCCGGCGTGGATCGTCATCGGCTGGCGCAGGAAGCGACGCGACAGGGTGACGATCGGGTCCGGCATGGTGGCCGAGAAGAGCATCGTCTGCCGGTCTTCCGGAAGCATCGCCAGGATCTTCTCGACGTCGTCGAGGAAGCCCAGATCGAGCATCCGGTCGGCCTCGTCGAGGACGAGTGCGTGCACCCGGTCGAGCCGGAGGTGCTTCTGCTTCTGCAGGTCCATCAGTCGGCCGGGCGTGCCGACCAGGATCTCGACGCCCTTGCGCAGCGCGTCGATCTGGGGCTCGTACGCCACGCCGCCGTAGATCGGCAGCACCCGGACGCCACGCGTCCGGCCGGCGGCGGCCAGGTCCTTGGCGACCTGGATGCCGAGCTCACGGGTGGGGACGACGACCAGCGCCTGGGGGACACCGTCGCTGCCCTCGCCCGGGGCGAAGACCCGGTCGAGCAGCGGTACGCCGAAGCCGAGGGTCTTGCCGGTGCCGGTGGGCGCCTGGCCGATCAGGTCGACGCCGCGCAGCGCGATCGGGATCGCGTATTCCTGGATGGCGAAGGCGCGGGTGATGCCGGCCGAGGCCAGGGCCTCGACCGTCTCGGCGCGGGCGCCGAGTGCGGCGAACGTGGGGGCCTCCGGTCGAACCGGGGCGGTGGGGGCCAGTTCCTGGCCGTCCAGCAAATCTTGAGTCAGGTCGCTCATGTGGATGTGGGGGTGCCCTCTCGTGGGTGCGCCCGTCATGTCCTCAGGGCGCGTTCGGTATGACGCGGGCCACACGGTCGGCGGCAGATAGCCGAGCCGGACCGGGCCGCACGCGCGCCGCGGGCTGAGCTTCGATCAGATCGGCGCCCACGGCAACTGCTCCATGTTACCTGAACAGGCATGCCCCCGTCCCGATTCCCAGTCGGCCACTCGCCACGCGGGGCAAGCAAATGTGACCTACGCCACATATATTGCACGCCACCTGTCCCGTCGACCTTGATCGTGAAGTTCGGCTGGGGTGCGAAGTGCGCGGGACGCGCCCGAGGGTCGGTACGCGATAGCCTGCCGCTCGTGTCCGCCTCCGGTTCCGCGTACGCCGACCTGCTGGGTCTGGTCGCCTTCGGCGAGCTGCTCGCCTTCGAGCGGATGGCAGGCGATGCCCGGCTCGCTCCTGACCTGCGCCGCCGGGCCGCGCTGAACGAGATGGCCGCAGCCGAGATCGCCAACTATCGGCGCCTCGCCGACCGGCTCACCGCGTTGGGCGTACCGCCCGAGGAGGTGATGGCGCCCTACGTCGAGCCGTTGCAGGCGTACCACGACTCGACCGAGCCACGGGACTGGGCGGAGGTGGTCACCAAGGCGTACGTGGGCGACGCGATCACCGACGACTTCGTTCGCGAGATCGCCGACGCGCTGGAGGAGCCGGACCGGGCGCTGGTGCTGGACGTCCTGCACGACTCCCGGTACGCGGACTTCGCCGCAGCGGAGATCCGGGTGGCCGTCGCCGACGACCCCCGGGTGGCCGGTCGGCTCTCGATGTGGGCCCGGCGGCTGGTCGGCGAGGCGTTGTCCCAGGCCAGCCGCGTCGCCGTCGAGCGGCCCACCCTCACCGCGCTGATCGCACGAGACGGCCGGGTCGACGTGCCGGGGCTGTTCGGCAGGCTCACCACCGCGCACACGGCGCGAATGGCCGCCGCCGGGCTGAACAACTGACCACCCGGCCGGCGCCGGCCTGCGGCAGGTGGGCCGAGTGCCGACCTGCCGCGATGGCCGGACCGGTCAGCGGACGGTGAACCCGACCGCCCGCGACGACGCCTCGGCGATCTCGACGTAGGCGACCTTCTCGACCGGAACGATGACGCGCCGGCCCTTCTCGTCGGTCAGGGAGAGCGTGCCGCCGTTGCCGGCGAAGGCGTCGGTCACGATCTGCTCGATCTCGGCCGGCGACTGCGCGCTGTCCACTACCAGCTCGCGTGGCGCGTACTGCACGCCGATCTTGACCTCCACTGTGCCTCCTCAACTGGGGCGAGAGAACCGCCCTGCGAAGGCTATCCGATCACGGGGCCGCCGGTCAGGCTGACTCACCTTGCAGCGGGAAGCTCGCGATGCCCCGCCACGACAGCGCGGCCACCAGCGCCTCGGCCTCGGCCTTCGGCACCTGCCGACCGCCGGCCAGCCAGAACTGCGCTGCCGTCTCCGCCGCGCCGACCAGCCCGGAGGCGAGCAGCTCGGCGTGCGCCCGGCTCACACCGGTGTCGGAGATGATGGTGTCGGTGATCGCCGCGATGCAGCCCTGCTCGACCCGCTCCACCCGCTGCCGCACGGCCGGGTCGTTGCGCAGGTCCGACTCGAAGACGAGCCGGAACGCCTCGCTCTCGTGGTCGACGAAGTCGAAGTACGCCCGTACCGAAGCGCTGACCCGCTCCTTGTTGTCGCTGGTACCGCGCATCGCGTCCTGCACCTGAGCGACGATGGCGTCACAGTGCGTGTCGAGCAGCGCCAGGTAGAGATCCATCTTTCCGGGAAAGTGTTGGTAGAGCACCGGCTTCGAGACCCCGGCCCGCTCGGCGATGTCGTCCATCGCGGCGGCGTGGTAGCCCTGCGCGACGAACACCTCCTGCGCCGCAGCGAGAAGCTGCTTACGACGCGCGGAGCGGGGCAGGCGGGTGGGCCGGCCAGCGGTCTGTGCACCGTTCCCCGCAGCGGTCATGGGATCCTCCGAGTTCTCCGTACGAGCCGGCATTTTCCCCCCAGACCGGGCGAGGCCCGTGACCTCGGTCGTGGAAATGGCCCGCCGCTGTAACTTATCGCCACTCTCGGCACACGGTAGCCTCAGCGGGGGCGACCAAGGAGCGCGCGGTGAGTGAAACAGGGCAACCCGGAGCCGCCACCCCGGGAGAGCACGGCGACGGAGCGGGTCAGCACGACGACCCGAGCCGTTCCGTCAGTGGGTGGGCGCCTCCGGCGGGTGGGTGGCCGCGAGCCGCCGACCGCGAGGACGCCCGGGATGAGGCGCCGCGCTGGCAGCCCGACCCCGCGTCGGGCTGGCGGACCTCCTCGACACGGCACGGCGACCTGCCATCGCCGCTGGTCGGGCGGTCGGGCGACCCCGAGTCGCCGGCCCGCGCCAACGGCCACCACGTCAACGGCACGCACCACTCGGACGACGCCAACGGCGTCCACCACCCCGGCCTCGAACCGCCCGCGGGACGCCCCACGCCGGTGAGCGCCCCACCCGGGCTGCCCGCCGAGGGTCGCCCCGGGGCGGCCAGCGACCGGCTCGTGGTGCCCGCCCAACGTCCCGCACCGCCGACGGAGCAGGGTGCCGTCGAGCCCGACCCGGGCCCCGCCCCACACTCCACCGTCGATCCGACTGCCGCGCACCGTGCCCGCTGGGCCGAGCCCGGATTGCCCACCTCGGCCCCGCCGGCCGTCCAGGTGCCGCCCGTCGGCACCGCGGCGTCGGGTTTCGAGGTGCCGCCCGGCTTCCACGCGCCGACCGGCGAGCGGCTGGCCGCCGACGAGAGTCCGACCGCGCCACGCGACTGGCGGGACCCGCTCGCATCCGAGCCTGCGGCGACCCCGGGACGCACCCCGGGCCCGACCGCGTCCGCCGACGAGGGCGAGCCTGGTCGCGCTGCGGAGGGTTCCCGGCCGGCAGAGGCGCATCGCGCCGGAGAGGCGCATCGCGCCGGGGACGCGCACCGTCCCGGCGAAACGCACCGGGCCGGGGAGTCGTCGGCCATCGAGCCCGACTGGTCGGGTCCGAGCTGGAACCGTCCGAGCTGGGGTGGCGGGTGGGCCCCGCCCTGGTCCCGTCAGGACGACGAGCCGGCTGGCCCGGCAGCACGGGACGAGCCGGCGCCGGACTGGGTCGGCGAGCCCCACCAGCCGTACGAGCCGGTGCGCGCCGAGGTGCCCCGTCCGTACGAGCCGGTGCGCGCCGATCCGCCCCGGGCGTACGAACCCGCCCGGGTCGAATCCGAGTCCACCCCGGAACGCCCCACCAAACCGACCGGCGCACCACCGGCTGACCGTCCGTCGTGGGCGGGTGGCGCGACGCCGACCAGTGGTCCGCCGGCCGACCGTCCGTCCTGGGCGGGGTCCGGGGCGATCGACGGACCGCGAGCCGACCTTCCGTCCTGGGCTGGAGGGGCCGATCCCGACCCCACCAGCGCGTCGCCCGCGCGGCCCTCCTGGGCTGGGGGGTCCGATCCGACGCCGACCAGCGTGCCGCCGGTGCGGCCGTCCTGGGCCGGCGGGTCCGAGACGGCGACCAGCGTGCCGCCGGTACGACCGTCCTGGGCTGGCGGGGCCGAACCGCCCGCGACCGGCGCGGCGTCGACGCGGCCGTCCTGGGCCGGCGGTGCCGATCCGGCACCGGCCAGTTCCCCGCCGACGCGACCGTCCTGGGCCTCCAGCCCGGCGTCGGCCGACCCGCCCGTACCGGCCGAGGCGATACCTCCGGCACCCGCCGGACCGCCTCCGGCTCCGGCCGGGCCACCTCCCACGCTCACCGACGCGCCACCGGCTCCGGCAGGCCCGTCGCTGGTCGCGGAGCGCTCGTCCTGGACCGGCGGTTCGCCGACGGCGAGCAGTTCGCGGGCCGAGCGGCCGGACTGGTCCGAGGGCAGGCTCCCGGCCACCCCTGTCGAGCGCCCGTCGTGGCCGGCCAGCCGGTCGGCCAGCGCCGGTGGGGGCGACGGAGGCGAGACGCCCGGCCGGCCCCGGCCCGACGTCCGACCGACCGCGCCGTTCCGGCTCCGGCCGGCGACACCCGAGCCCGGTCCGTCACCCGTCGAGCCGCCCCCGCCGGCCGCGCCTGTCAACGGCTCGCCATCGACTGACGCCACCCCGTCCTCCACCGCAGCGGTCCCGCCCACCGCCACAACGGGTTCCGGTCGCCGCGATCAGCCCGCACCGGCCTCCGCCTCCGCCTACGCGGCGCGCCGATCCGCTCCCGACCCGACGTCGCCGGCGGACGATGGCCGGCAGTCGGCTGCGAGCGCGGTGGTGCTGCCGCAGCGCGTCCCCGCGGAACCGGACGTGCCCGTCGTGCCGGAGCCGCCAGCCGTGGAGCCACCCGCCGAAACCCCGGAACTCGCCCGCATCGCCACTCACCTGCGCCGGGACGACGAGCCAGCCCCACTGCGCGAGCGCCCGGAGGGGTTCGATGTCAATGCCATCCTGGACGCCGTCCGGGAGGTGGCCGGTGTCCGTGACGCGGCCCTGCGCCGTACGCCGGCGGGGGCGCACAGTCTGCGACTGGACCTGGCCGACGGTGCCGACCCGGCCGAGGTGAGCCGGCAGGTGGCCCGGCTGCTCCAGGAGCGGATGGGGTTGGCCGCGGCCCCGCAGAACGTGCCCGGCCTGCCCAGCACGCCACCACCACCGGTTCGCCGTCGCGCGGCCGAGCCCGCCGAGCGGCGTGCCCCGGAGACGCGAAACGCGGCTTCGCGCGACCCCGGCGAGGTTCGGTCGGCCGAGTCGCCGACTGTCGCCCGCCCGTCCGGCGCTCGGGTCGAGTCCCCGCCGGCCGGCCCGGAGCAGCGGACCGGCACCGACCCGACGCGCCGCCGTCGGTCGAACGCCCCGCACCGGGGGCGCGCCACGGTGGAGGAACCCGGGTCCGTCTCGTCCGCGCCGACCGGCGCCGCGACCGGTAGCCCGGCGACCTTGGGCACGTCGTACTCCGGTGGTCAGGTGACCACGACGGAGTCGGCGCCGTCCCGGCCGCTGGAGACCGGCGGTACGCCGGGGCCCCGAGTGGTGATCGACCACGTGCAGGTCAGCACCTTCGGCCTGGACGCGAACGTGGAGGTCCGGCTGCTGGCCGGGGGCGACAGCGCCTCCGGGTACGCCACCGGGCCGGCGGTGGACGGCTACGTGTTGCGGCTCTGCGCGGTGGCGGCGGCAGCAGCTGTGGACGAGTTGCTGCGCGGTACCGAGAACGCCGAGCGCGGGCGCTGTTTCGTCGAACACGCTGCCGTGGTGCCGTTCGGCAATTGCGAGGTGGCCACAGTGGTGGCGCTGCTGGTCTGTGAGGGCTGGGTCGAGCAACTCGCCGGGTCGGCCCTGGTCGCTGGTGATCCGCGTCAGGCGGTGGTCCGGGCGACGCTGGCGGCGGTCAACCGTCGGCTGGAGGCGCTGCTGTCCTGAGTGGTCCGAGGCAGACTGGAGCAATGAGACGCGCCTCCCTCTGGCCGGACCACCTGCTCCCCGACGACAGCGTTCCGCCGCCCTGGCCGGGCCGGGAAGTCCGCCTCGACGGACGGGTCACGTACGTGCGGGACACCCCGGCCACCGCCGCCGGCGCGGAGCCTGCGCTCTACGTGCACGGGTTGGGCGGGTCGTCGCAGAACTGGACCGACCTGGCCGGGCTGCTCGCCGACCGGCTGGACGGTCAGGCCATCGACCTGCCCGGCTTCGGCCGTAGCGAGCCGGGCCCGAGCTACACGATTCCGGCCTTCGCGGATCTGGTCGTCCGCTGGATCGAGCAGTCCGGTCGAGGGCCGGTGCACCTGTTCGGCAACTCGCTGGGTGGCGCGGTCGCGGTCCAGGTCGCCGGGCTCCGGCCGGATCTGGTCCGCACCCTCACCCTGATCTCCCCGGCGCTGCCGTTCCTGGATTTCCGGCGCTCGTTGCAGGGGCGGATGCTGCCGGTGCTCGCCATTCCCCGAGGTGAGCGGCTGGTCGCCCGGCACCTCACCCAGCTCGCTCCCGAGGTGATGGCCCAGCAGGTGCTGGAGGCGTGCGTCGCCGATCTCAGCCGGATCTGCGATCAGCGCCGGGCCGAGGCGCTGGAGGAGATCCGGGTGCGGTACGAGGCCGAGCACTACGCCGCCGCGTACGTCCGGACGTTCCGTGGGCTGGTCTCCAGCTTCCTGCGGGCGTACCTGCCGGGGCCGGGGTCGCTGTGGCGCCTCGCCGAGGCGGTACGCGCACCGACCCTGGTGGTGGGCGGTCTGCAGGACCGTCTGGTCGACGTGCGAGTCGGGCCGCAGACCGCCCGGCTCATTCCGGACAGCCGATTGATGATGCTCGAGGGCGTCGGCCATGTGGCGCAGTTGGAGGTTCCCCGGCTGGTTGCCCGCGCGGTGGTCGGCCTGCTCGCCGAAACGGAGGACACCGCGGGGCGGTCTGATCTGGCAGGCTGACCAGGATGCCCAGCTCAGCCCGCCATCCCGCTCGCCGTCGGCGACGTTTCGCCTTGTTCGCCCAACTGGTGGCGGTGGTGGTGGCCGTCGGCGCGGTGGTGACAGTGATCGCCGAGGGGCCGGGTGGGCGTCCCAGCGCTGACCGGTTGGCCGCCGAGGAGATCGGCCCGCCGCCGCTGGTGGCCGGGCCGCTGCCGCCCGATCCGTCGCCCTCTGCCGCGGTTCCGTCCAGCCCGCCGCCGGTGTTGCGGGTGCCCGGCGTGGTCCCGAGTGCTGGTACTGGCGGGTTCGGCTACGACACCCGCTCCGGCCCGGTGCTGGGCCGGGCGGGTGAGCTGCGGCGTTACCGGGTCGCTGTGGAGTCTGGCAGTGCCGAGGACGTCACCGAGTTCGCCCAGGCGGTTGAGGCGGCGCTCGCCGGGCCGGGCAGTTGGGTCGACAGCGGCAGGCTGCGGCTACAGCAGGTGCCGGGCGCTGCGCCTCGGGACTTCACCGTCTACCTGGTCACCGCCCGCACCGCGGGTCGGATGTGCGCGAGGGGTGGGGTGGACATCCGGATCGGCGGTCGCCCGTACACGTCCTGCCGGGCGCCCGGCCAGGTGATCATCAACCTGGATCGGTGGCGGTTGTCGGTGCCGCACTTCGTCTCGGCCGGCGTGCCGTTGACTGTCTACCGGACGTACGTGGTCAACCACGAGGTGGGTCACCAGCTCGGGCATCGGCACGAGCGCTGCCCCGGCGCTGGCCGGCCGGCGCCGGTGATGATGCAGCAGACGCTCTTCCTCAACGGCTGCCGCGTCAACCCGTGGCCGTATCTGAACGGGCGTCGATACACCGGTCCCGCCCTGTGAGTCGATCGGACCGACACGCCGACCATTGACCCCTCCATCAGGCGTCTTATGGCAATAGCGATAAAAACGGAGAAATGCCCGAATAATCTGTCAGGCTTGATCCTATGACGCCGTCGTCCCCTTACGGCCCGCCCCGGCCACCCGAGCCCCGGCCGGCGTTGCGGGGTGTGCGTCCCGCGTTCGCCCGGATGCACCGGCGTCGTCGTCGCAGCGTGCTCCTCGGCCTGCTCGTGCTCGCGGCCGCCATCGGGGTCACGGTGAGCCGGGGCGGCGAGCCGTCGGTCGAGCCTCCGACCACCACGCAGGGCGGAATGGGCCACGGAGGTGGGGTGGCCGCGCACCCGGCGCCAACCGGCTATCCGTCGGTCGGAGCGGGACGCTTCACTGCGGCCGACGGCGAGACACCAGTGCATGGCACGGACGGGCCGCTGCACCGGTACCGGGTCGTCGTCGAAAGAGGCGCCGGCCAGGACGCCGACGCGTTCGCCGCAAGGGTGGACGAGGTGCTGGCCGACCCGCGAAGTTGGATCGCGTCCGATGAGTTGCGGGTGCAACGGGTGGCCGATGCCGGGGCCGCCGACTTCACCATCTACCTGGCCACCCCTGTCACGTCCGAGCGGATGTGCGCCGAGGGCGGGTTGACCACCGAGCGCTACACCTCCTGTCGCCTGCCCGGTCAGGTCATCATCAACCTGGCCCGCTGGATGGAGGCGGTCCCCGACTACGGCGCTCCGCTGGACACCTACCGGACCTACGTCATCAACCACGAGGTGGGCCACGAGTTCGGCGCGGAGCACGAGGCGTGCCCCGGGCCGGGGGAGCCCGCCCCGGTGATGCAGCAGCAGACGTACGGGCTGCAGGGTTGCGTCGCCAACGCCTGGCCGTACCTCGACGGACGTCGTTACGCGGGGGACATCGTCCCCTGATCGACCGGGTCGTCGGTTATTCCCGCTCCCGCATACCGGACCACGTGTCATCCCTCATGGCCGAGGAGGGCTCCCGCGAGCAACAATGGCGCGGTTCACACCGCCGATCCCGGGGAGTCCACCGTGTCGTTGCCCCCGCTCGTCGAGCCCGCCGCCGAGCTGACCGTAGACGAGATCCGCCGCTACTCACGTCACTTGATCATTCCGGACGTCGGGGTGACCGGCCAGAAGCGGCTGAAGAACGCCCGCGTGCTCTGTGTCGGCGCCGGTGGCCTCGGGTCACCCGCGCTGATGTACCTCGCCGCGGCCGGGGTCGGCACGCTCGGCATCATCGACTTCGACACCGTCGACGAGTCGAACCTCCAGCGCCAGATCATCCACGGCGTCTCGGACATCGGCCGGTCCAAGGCCGAGTCCGCCGCCGCGTCGATCCGCGAGATCAACCCCCTGGTCAACGTGGAGATCCACAACACCGCGCTGGACCGGGAGAACGTCCGCGAGATCTTCGCCCAGTACGACCTGATCGTCGACGGCACCGACAACTTCGCCACCCGCTACATGGTGAACGACGCGGCGGTGCTGCTGGATAAGCCGTACGTCTGGGGCTCGATCTACCGCTTCGACGGCCAGGCGTCGGTGTTCTGGGCCGAGCACGGCCCCTGCTACCGCTGCCTCTACCCGGAGCCGCCGCCGCCCGGCATGGTCCCCTCCTGCGCCGAGGGTGGCGTGCTCGGCGTGCTCTGCGCGTCGATCGGTTCGATCCAGGTGAACGAGGCGATCAAGCTGCTCACCGGCATCGGTGAGCCGCTGGTCGGCCGCCTGATGGTCTACGACGCCCTGGAGATGGAGTACCGCAAGATCAAGGTCCGCAAGGACCCGAACTGCGCGCTCTGCGGCGACAACCCGACGGTCACCGACCTGCTGGAAGACTACGAGGACTTCTGCGGCGCGGTCTCCGAGGAGGCCCAGGAGGCGACGCTCGACTCGACCATCACCGCCCTGGAACTCAAGGAGTGGCAGGACGCCGGCAAGGACATCTTCCTCGTCGACGTACGCGAGCCGGCCGAGTACGAGATCGTCCGGATCCCCGGCGCCACCCTGATCCCCAAGGGCGACATCATCTCCGGTGAGGCCCTCGCGAAGCTGCCGCAGGACCGGCAGATCGTGCTGCACTGCAAGTCCGGCGTCCGCTCCGCGGAGGCGCTCGCCGCGCTCAAGGCGGCCGGATTCAAGGACGCCGTACACGTGCAGGGCGGCGTGCTCTCCTGGATCAAGCAGATCGACCCGTCGCTGCCCGCGTACTGACCGATCGAGCCGGGGCGGCACACACTGCCGCCCCGGCCGAACCGGCCGCCCGCCAACATCCAGGCCGCCGTCCCGGCGAATCGACGCAGATGACGCCGAGCGGCCGTCCGGCCGGAGCGACGCAGCCATTCCGGGCTGGCCGATTCTCCGAGGCGGCATCGCGTTGGCGCAGGTAGCGTCTCCGCCGTGGTCGACTTGGAAGCCGCGATCGGGTTCGTCGTGGCGCATGGGGATGCGGTGGAACGCGCCCGCCTCTCCTGGCTCCGCAACGGCACCGCCGTGCCCGCCGAGTTGCTGGAGACGGCAGAGGTCGGCCAGTCACCGGACGGCGGTTGGCCGGCCACCTGGGGCGGCGGGGTCGCCTCGATCGACGCCACCTGCTTCCGGCTCGTCGAGTTGGACGACCTGGGCGCGCTCGGCCGTCCCGCCGCCCGTCGCGCCCTGGACTGGCTGGCGTCCCGGCAGCAGGCCGACGGCGGTTGGGAAGAGGACGCGTCGCTGGCCGACTCGGCACCGGAGTGGGCCCGTCCCGGCGACCCGGAGGCGGCGTTCCTCGTGTCGGCCAACGCCGGCTTCTGGCTCACAGTCGCTGGCCTGGACGCCCGGGCCTCGGGCCCGCTCGACCATCGGGTCGGTGGGGCGTACGCCGGGGTGGTGCAGGCGGCGGCCCACTCCCTCGCCGCGCGGCTGCGCCCGGACGGTAGCTGGCCGTCGTACCTCGCCGCCGGCTGGCTGAGCGCGGCCGTGCTGCACCGGCAGGAGATGTTCCAGGAGTCCGCCCGGATCCAGGTGGTGCTAGCCGAGCGGATGCCGAAGATGTCCCCCGGGGACGTGGCATGGCTGGCGGCCACGTTGCGCCGCGCCGGCGTCGACCCGCAGGACTGGATCATGGTGCGGGCGCTGCGCCGGCTGACCGAGACCCAGCGCAGCGACGGCGGCTGGGAGAGCGACGACGGCCACCAGTTCGACGTGCACGCCACGCTGGCCGCGATCCGGGCGGCCCGCCCCGCCCCGCCCGGCTGACCCCGCGCCCCCGACCCCGCGCCCCCGACCCCCCGCGGCGATCTTGCAGTTTCTGTCGCCGATCTGCGCGGGATGCACCTTATGTCGGTGCAGCAAGTGCAAGATCGCCGTAGGGGGGCGACGTAGGGGGGCGACGCAAGGGGCGGCCGGCGGGGCTTTAGCGCACGTGTCCGTCGCCGGTGACGACGTACTTGGTGCTGGTCAGCTCGGGGAGGCCCATCGGGCCGCGAGCGTGCAGCTTCTGGGTGGAAATGCCGATCTCCGCACCGAAGCCGAACTCGCCCCCGTCGGTGAACCGGGTCGAAGCGTTCACCATCACCGCCGCCGCGTCCACCCTCGCGACGAAGTCGCGGGCCGCGCTCGCCGAGTCGGTGACGATCGCCTCGGTGTGCCCGGTGCCGAAGCGGCGGATGTGCGCGACCGCCGCGTCCAGCGAGTCGACCACAGCCACCGAGATGTCGGCGGACAGGTACTCGGTGGCGTAGTCCTCATCGGTCGCCGGGACCACGGCGGCGGAGTGGGCGGCCACCTCGGGTGAGCCGTGCACCGTCACCCCCGCCTCGGCGAACGCCGCCAGCACCGGCGGCAGGAACGCGTCGGCGATGCCCGCGTGCACCAGCAGCGACTCGGCGGTGTTGCAGGTGGAGAGGCGTTGCGTCTTGGCGTTCAGCGTCACCGCGACGGCCTTCGCCAGGTCGGCGGCGGCGTCGACGTAGACGTGGCAGTTGCCCACCCCGGTCTCGATCACCGGCACTGTCGACTCCTCGACCACTGTGCGGATGAGCGACGCGCCACCGCGCGGAATGAGCACGTCGACGAGACCCCGGGCGCGCATCAGCTCCTTCACCGAGTCGCGGGAGCTGGCGTCGAGCAACTGCACCGCGTCGGCGGGCAGACCGGCCCCGGCGACCGCGTCGCGCAGCACCGCGACCAGCGCGGCGTTCGAGTGCGCGGCCGACGACGACCCGCGCAGCAGCGCCGCGTTGCCGGACTTCAGGCAGATCCCGGCGGCATCCACTGTCACGTTGGGCCGCGCCTCGTAGATGATGCCGACCACCCCGAACGGCACCCGGATCTGGCGCAGCTCAAGGCCGTTGGGCAGGGTGGACCCGCGGACCACCTCGCCGACCGGGTCGGGCAACGCGGCCATCTCACGCAGCGCGTCGGCGATGCCGGCCACCCGACCCGCGTCGAGCGCGAGCCGGTCCAGCACGGCCGCGCTCAGCCCGGCCTCCCGGCCGGCTGCCAGGTCCGTCTCGTTCGCGGTCAGGATCTCCGGGGTACGCGTCACCAGCGCGTCGGCCATCGCCACCAGCGCGGCGTCCTTGACCGTACGCGTGGCCACTGCCAACTCCGCGGCGGCGTCCCTCGCCCGTCGCGCCTGCTCAACGACGCTCATGCCGCCACTCCGCTTCGCTCCGTGCTGCCCTGAGGCACCAGCGCCCTGAGTTGATGATTCGCTCGCTGAAGCTCGCTCATGCCAGCACTCCTCACAGCAGGACCAGGTCGTCGCGGTGGACGACCTCTCGTTCGTACGCCGGGCCGAGCGCCGCGGCGAGTTCGGACGTGGAACGGCCGAGCAGCCCGGGTAGCTCCACCGCGTCGTAGTTGACCAGCCCTCGGGCGACCGATGCGCCGGCGGTGTCCACCAGGTCCACCGGGTCGCCGGCCGTGAACGTGCCGTCCACGGCGGTGATGCCGGCCGGGAGCAGCGACTTGCGCCGCCCGACGACGGCGGCGACCGCGCCGGGGTCGAGGTGCAGCCGCCCCCGGGGTGAGGTGGCGTGGGCCAGCCAGAACAGCCGGGCTGTCGGGCGTCGCCGCTGCGGGTGGAAGAGCGTGCCGACCGGTTCGCCGGCCAGCGCCGGCGTGGCCAGGTCGGCGGCAGTGAGTACCACCGGGATACCGAAGCCGGTGGCGATCCGGGCGGCCTCGACCTTGGTCACCATGCCACCGGTGCCGACGCCGGACCGGCCGGCCCCGCCGATGGTGATGCCGGCGAGGTCCGCGTCGTCGCGCACCTCGGCGATCCGGGTCGAGCGCGGGTTGGTGGGGTCACCGGTCCAGAGCGCGTCCACGTCGGAGAGGAGCACCAGTAGGTCGGCGTGCACCAACGCGGCCACCAGGGCGGCCAGCCGATCGTTGTCACCGAACCGGATCTCCTGGGTGGCCACCGTGTCGTTCTCGTTGACGATCGGCACCGCCCGCAGGTCGAGCAGCTTGCGCAGGGTCCGGTACGCGTTGCGGTAGTGCGCTCGCCGGGTCACGTCGTCGACGGTGAGCAGCACCTGCCCGACGGTGCGGCCGTGCCGGGCGAAGCTGGCCGCGTACCGGCCGATCAGTAGCCCCTGCCCGACACTGGCGGCGGCCTGCTGGGTGGCCAGGTCGCGCGGGCGTCGGGACAGCCCGAGCGGGGCGAGCCCGGCGGCGATGGCGCCGGAGGAGACCAGCACCACCTCGCGCCCCTCGGCGGTGAGTCGACCGAGGGTGTCGACCAGCGTGTCGACGCGCTCGTCGGCCAATCCGCCGGTGGCGGTGGTCAACGAGGAGGATCCGATCTTGACAACGACCCGCCGGGCCGTCGTGACTGCGTCGCGCACCCGACCATTCTGCGTGGTCACGGCCGCACCGCCCGGCGGCGTTCCCATATGGTGGCGGATTGTGACTCCAGACGAGTACGTCGAGGCGGTGCTCGACCTGGTCGAGCGGATCCCGGAGGGCCGGGTCATGTCGTACGGCGGGGTGGCCGACGCGCTGTCCGAGCGCTCGGGGCGTGCCTCGGCCCGGTTGGTCGGCAACATCATGGCCCGGCACGGGGGCTCGGTGCCCTGGCATCGGGTGGTGACCGCTAGTGGTCGACTGCCGCCAGGGCACGAGCGGGAGGCCCGCGCCCGACTGCGGGCTGAGGGTGTGCCGCTGCGTGGTGAGGGTGTGGACATCGCGGCGGCGGGTTGGTCGCCGGATGCGGGCATGTGATCACTGGCGTGCGTGGTTGCGGCGGCCGGGACTTGCCATACACCGACGGTGCCCCGCCCCGGCGGGGGCGAGGCACCGTGCGGGTCGTTCAGAATCGCAGCGGGGACGGCACCTCGTTGTCGTCCCGTGTCAGGTCGGGCCATTGGCGGTCCTGCGCGTCGCAGTGGAGGACGAGGAATCTCCGGGTGGTCGCGTCGGGTCCCGGCTTGTTCGGCACCAACTGGACGAACGTGTAGCGGCGCGATTCACCGACCGGCACCCCGGGCAGCAGGCACGACGCATGATCGGCGTCTGGCCCGGGTTTCGGATCGCACCGGGACCAGTGTCCGCCGGCCCGCTCGCCGGCCTCAATGGAGTGGAACGCGACCTGGGCCGCGTCGACTGGCCCGGCGTTGGTGACCGTGAAGACCGTGGTGAGTTTGCGTCGGGTGTCCGCTCCCGGAACATCGACGAGCTCGTGGGTCATGGTCATCCGTAGATCGGTGAGTCGGGGGTCCTTGCCGAATGCCGTCGGGCCGTCGGTCTGACCGAATCGCTGCCCGTCCCACTGGTACGTCCGTACCTGCTCTCGCCGCGGGTAACTCGGTGTGCCACAGCACGGCACGATGTCGGCCACGCGCACCTCGACCGACCCGATCCGGTTGATTTCCACAGCGCGAATGTCGTCGAACCCGTCGCCGGTCCGGACCACCCTGCCGACCGTCACGATTCGACCGTCCGGGTTCCGGTCGAAGGCCACCACCTGCTTCGCCGACGCCTCGCCGTACCGGCAGGCGACGACGGCGATGGTCTCGACGGCGCCGTTCGGGGTGCTCGTGGTCGCCGGCGGCGACGTGGACGGTGTGGGCGTCGGCGGTGCCGAGGTCGACGGGGTGGTGGGTTCGACGGATTCCGCCACCCCCTCGGTGTTCTCGTCGAGCAGCCCGGCCAGGGCCGTCCGGCCACGGTGCAACCATGACTTCACGGTGCCCTCGGCCACCCCTTCCTGCGCGGCGATCTGACTGATGGAGAGGTCAGCCAGGTAGTGCAGGATGACCGCTCGGCGATGGTTGGCCGGTAACTGCGCCAGCGCCGCGTCGATCGCCACCCGGTCGGGGGTCGGACCGGCCACCTCCGCCTCGGTGCGGCCGTCACCCTGACTGTTCGGCTGTCCCGCCAGGGCCGGCAGGGTGGTCAGCCCTCGAGATAACGTGAGTAACATTCGGCCCCATGAAAACGCCGCCGGGCGCCGGCTCGTCAGCCAACGGCTCGCTGCCCCGCTCGGTGCACGCCGGCTACGCGCTCGGTTCGCTGGCGACCGGAGCGTTCGGCACAGTGCCCGGCCTGCTGCTGCTGCCGTACCTGACCGACACCCTGGGCGTGGCCGCCGGGCTGGCGGCCCTGCTGGTGTTGCTACCCAAAGCCTGGGACGTGCTGGTCAACCCGGTTGCCGGGCGGATCTCCGACCGCACCCGGTCGCGGTGGGGCGCCCGCCGGCCGTACCTGCTCGTCGCCGGCCTCGCGCTCGCCGTCCTGTTCGCATCGATCTTCGCCGCGCCCTTCGGTAACGGCCCGGCCGCCGTGGCGTACGTGGCGTTCGCGTTCCTCGCCACCGCCACCGCGTTCGCCTTCTTCCAGGTGCCGTACGTGGCGATGCCGGCGGAGCTGACCGGCGACTACGCCGAGCGCACCCGGTTGATGACCTGGCGGATCGCGGTGCTGGCGCTGGCCATCCTGGTCTCCGGCGCTGTCGCGCCGCTGGTGGTCAGCGCCGGTGGTGACGGCGTGGCCGGGCACCGCTGGATGGGCCTGTTCGTGGCGGTGCTGATCGCCCTCGGCGCCCTCGGCGCGTTCCTGGGCACCCGGTCCGCGCCGACCGGCACTGTGGGGGAGAGCGAGCCGACGCTGCGCGCCCAGCTCGCCGTGGCCGGTGCCAACCGTCCGTTCCGGGCGCTGCTGATCTGCTTCGTGGTGCAGTCCGCAGGGGTGGCGACGATCCTGGCCGGGGTCAACTACTTCGCGGGGCAGATCCTGCGCGACGCGGAGAGCGGGCCGACACTGCTCTTCGTCTGCTTCGTCGGGCCGGCGCTGCTGGTGATGCCGATCTGGAGCCGGATCGGTGCTCGGCTGGGCAAGCGCACCGCGCTTGTCGTCGCCTCGCTGATCCTCGCCGTCGGCGCGTTCGCCCTGGTCGCCGCCCCGGTGCTGCCGGCGGTGGCCGTCTATCTCGTGGTCGCGCTGATCGGCGTGGGGTACGCCGGGCAGCAGGTCTTCGCGCTGGCCATGTTGCCGGACTGCATCGCGCACGAGACGGCGCGCACCGGCCGACGGCAGGCGGGCGTCTTCACCGGGTTGTGGACCGCCGGGGAGACCTTCGGCCTGGCGCTCGGCCCGGGTATCTACGGACTGGTGCTCCAGCTCTCCGGCTACGTGTCCTCCGACACCGGCTCGGCGGCGGCCCAGTCCGACACGGCGAGACTGGGTGTCCTCCTCGGCTTCACGCTGATTCCGGCCCTGCTGATCGCCCCTCCGATCCTCCTGCTCCGCCAGTACACCCTCACCGCCCAGAGCGACAGAGTCGATCACGGAGTTGTGGTGGGGGACGAAAGCCGTTGACGTCACGAGAAGGGCACCATGACTCCATGATCGACGAGAGCAGGGTCGAGGCCGGGGCGCTTTCCGCCGCCGGGGTTCCCGCGGAACGGGTTCTTGAAGAGGTGCGGGAGCTGCGGGCGGGTGACGCGCCCACCCACGGGGGACGGCTGTTCGCGTACGTCTACGACCCGGCGGTGCCGGGGCTGGACGAGCTGGCCGCCGCCGCCCACCGGGAGAGCGCGCACGTCAACGGGTTGGACCCGACCGCGTTCCCGTCCCTGCTGGCCATGGAGAACGCGCTGGTCGGCGCCGCTGGCAGGGTGCTGGGCGCCGGCCCCGGAACCACAGCTCCGGACGTCGTCGGCAGCGTCACCAGCGGCGGCACCGAGTCACTGATCCTCGCCGTCAAGACCGCTCGGGACGCCCACCCGGAGATCGCCGCGCCTCGGATCGTGGTGCCGTCGAGCGCGCACGCGGCATTCGCCAAGGCGGCGCACTACCTGCGGGTGGCGCTGGACGTCGTGCCCGTCTCCCCGGAGACGCTACGTCCCGACCCGGCCGCGATGGCCGCCGCGATCCGCCCGGAGACGGTGCTGGTCGCCTGCTCCGCGCCCTCGTACGCGCACGGGGTGGTGGACCCGGTCACGCAGATCGCGGCCGCCGCGGCCGAGGCCGGGGTGCGCTGCCACGTGGACGCCTGCTTCGGCGGCTGGACCCTGCCGTACCTGCGCCGGATCGGACAGCCGGTGCCGCCGTTCGACTTCGCGGTGCCCGGGGTCACCTCCATCTCGGTCGACCTGCACAAGTACGCGTACGCGCCGAAGGGCGTGTCCGTGCTGCTGCACCGCGACGCCACGCTGCGCGCCCCGCAGTACTTCGCGTACGCCGACTGGCCCGGCTACACCATGATCAATCCGGTGATCGCGTCCACCCGCTCGGGCGGGCCGATCGCCGCCGCGTACGCAACGCTGCGGCACCTCGGCGACGAGGGCTACCTGCGGCTGACCGCCATCACCCGGGACGCGGTCGCCGGCCTGGCCGATGCGGTCCGCGCCGTCGACGGGCTGCGGCTGATGGCCGAGCCGGAGTCGACAGTCGTCTGCTTCACCGCCACCGAGGGTGGCCCCGACCTGTTCGTCCTGGTCGACGAGCTGACCGCGCGGGGCTGGCACACCCAACCCCAGCTGTCGTACGACGGCCTGCCCGCCAGCGTGCACCTCACGGTGACCGCCGCGGTCGCGCCCCGGGTCGCCGAGTTCGGGCCGGACCTGACCGACGCGGTGGCAGCGGCCCAGGCGGCCGGTCCGGTCGCCCTTCCGCCGGAACTGACGGCGCTGGCGACGTCGCTGATCCCGGACGCGCTGACCCCGGAGCTGGTCGCGGGCCTGGCCGCCGGGCTGGGCATGGGCGGCGAGCCCGATGGTGCGCCGCTGCCGGAGCGGATGGCGGTGGTGAACACGCTGCTCGACGCCGCGCCGCCGGCGCTGCGGGAGCGGCTGCTGGTCGAGTTCGTCGGGCTGCTGCAACGTCCCACCTGGTGACCGGAGCGCCGGCCGCGTCGTACGCCCCCGTGGCGTACGACGCGGCCGGCGACCGTCAGCCGTAGATCATTCTCATCTGAACCAGGTTGTCGGCTCTGTTGACGTCCGGCAGGACGTCACGTTCGCTGTCCATCGGCTGGACCTCCACGTCCGCCTTGTCAGTGCTCAGCGTGATTCCTTCGAGCACCCGGAAGTCCAGGTCCAGCCGCATCTCCGCCCCGGCGGCCAGCTGACCCAGGCGGCAGGTGATCGGTTCGACGTTCTCGTGGACGCCCGCGCACGGGCCCCACCCGTCGACGTCCGCGCGCACCACCGCGGGCACGCCCAACCGCAGCATCACGTGGGCGACCGGGCCCGTGCCCCGGTTACGAATCCGCACCGTGGCCGTACCCGTCCGGGAGCCGTCGTCGGCAGTTCTCAGCACGAGGTCGCCGGTGGTGACCGCGACGTCCGCCAGGTTCGGGTTCGGACCGAAGCTCGTCGGCCCGGAGACCTGGCTGAACGCGTCACCCTTCCAGCGGTAGCCCCGCCACTGCCGTTGTGACCACCTGGCGTTCCAGCCACCCCCGGGAGCGATGTCACCGACCTGAACGCGAACCGTGCCGTCGCCCACGACATCCAGAGCGAACAGCCACTCCGGCTTGTCGATGGTGGTCGTGACCACCCGGCCGAGCGTGACCACCTTTTCTTCCTTGTCCCGGTCGAAGGCGACCACCTGCATCGGCCCGCGGGTGCCGAGCACGCACTGCACGAGAGCCACGGTCTCCACCGCGCCGTCCCCGTCGATGTCGCCGTGGTCGAGCGCCAAGAGCCAGTTCGCGCCCTCCCGGGCATCGGCGGTGAGCCGCGTCTGCGACGTCGGGCAGCCTCGTCCGGCCCGCCATGCCGGTAGGGTCACCGGCACCCCCAGCAGTTGCGCCCGGCTGACCTGGCCGTCCGGCACGGGGGTGGTCGGGCTGGCACTGGTCCCGGCAGGGCTGGGGGTCGGACTCGTCGGCATCGGCGTCGGCGTCGGTGACACCGAGATGCTCGGCGTCGGGTCGACGGGACCGGGTCGGTGGTCGGGGCCGCTCAACGCCGCGTATCCGACGGCCGATCCGCCGACCAGGGCGAGCGCCGTCGTGGCGCTGGCAGCCAGCCGGCGTCGGCCGCGGCCTCGTACCGTCCGTCGGACGGCGGCAGGTCCTGGTGCCTCGACCTCCGCGAGCGCGGTACGGCGGTATCGGGCAAACTCCTCGGAGAGGTCAAGAATCTCCTGCTCAGACATCCCGCACCTCCTCTCTGGTGTCGCGCAGGTGTGTGGCGAGTGCAGTCCGGCCCCGATGCAGCCAGGACTTGACAGTCCCTTCCGCTACCTGTTCCTGAGCGGCGATCTCGGCGACCGTCAGGTCGGCGAGGTAGTGCAGTACGACGGCCCGCCGCTGTTTCGGCGGCAACTTCGCCAACGCGGCGTCGACGACGACCCGGTCGGGGCTCGGCTCCGCGACGTGTGTCTCCCGCTGCCGCAGCAGCCACTGCTGGGCGGTCCGCAGCCGCCGCCAGCGGTTGTGGCCGAGGTTCCAGGCGACCCGACGGACCCAGGCCAGGGGGTCCTCGTATCCGGCGAGCCGGTCCCAGCGGGCGTACGCACGACAGAACGCCTCCTGAACCAGGTCCTGCGCCTGCCCGCGGTCACCCGTGTACGCGGTCAGCTGCACCACCAGGCCGCGGAAGTGGGCGTGGTAGAAGTCGTCGAAGACCAGCTCTGCCGCCGCGGAGGTTGCGGTTCCCGGTGGGTCCGGCGGGCGTCCACCCACCCGCACATCTCGTGTCACAAGCACTCGTCCTCCCCGTGGCGACTGCCGGCGCTGTCTTCGCCAGCACCGGTCACACAAGCGAGCGCGCCGCTAGGTTGCGCGTCAACCGCCGCCGAACGCTGTCGGCTCGGGGACAACTGGTGAGGCGCTCAGACCGCTCACCGCCGGACCGTACCGACGCCGGCTGTGATTCACTGTCGCTGAGGAGAGGGGGCGGTAGTGCAGCTACCGGCAGTGCTCGGCGAGCCGATCCGGTTCGTGCTGAACTGGGGCCGTCGCTACTCGCTCTGGGTGTTCAACTTCGGTCTGGCCTGCTGTGCCATCGAGTTCATCGCCACCAGCATGGGTCGGCACGACTTCATCCGACTCGGCGTGATCCCGTTCGCCCACGGCCCCCGCCAGGCCGACCTGATGGTGGTCTCCGGCACGGTGACCGACAAGATGGCCCCGGCGATCAAGCGGCTCTACGACCAGATGCCCGAGCCGAAGTACGTCATCTCGTTCGGCGCCTGCTCCAACTGTGGCGGCCCCTACTGGGATTCGTACTCGGTGACCAAGGGCGTCGACCAGCTCATCCCGGTCGACGTGTACGTGCCCGGCTGCCCGCCCCGGCCGGAGGCGCTGCTGCACGGCATCCTGCGCCTGCAAGAGAAGATCGCCGCCGAGCAGTCCGGCATCGGGGGTGTGCCGCAACGGGACGTGCTGGCCGCCCCGCTGGACGCCCCGCCCCGCGAGGCCGCCGCGCCACGCTCGGTCGACTCGCTCACCGCCCCGCCGGTACGCCCGCCCGCCGCTACCTGACAGCGTGAGTCACCACCCACGACGGCGCGCTCGCCACCCCGTTGTGGACCCGCGGCACTAGCCTGCGGACTATGAGCAGCTCAGCGGACCAGCGGTCCACCCACATCGTCGACGTGCTCACCGAGGAGTTCGGTGCGTCGATGGCGATCGACCCGGCCGCCTTCCGCCGCAAGTTCCGCAAGATGGCGGCTTCGCCGTTCGCCTTCTACCGGGGCAGCGCCGCGCTGTTCTACGCCGACCAGCTCGGCGACTTCGCCGACGACCGGTTCTCCGACGAGCAGACCAGCCGGGTGTGGATCCACGGTGACCTGCACGCGGAGAACTTCGGCACCTACATGAACGCCTCCGGGCAGCTCGTGTTCAACGTCAACGACTTCGACGAGGCGTACGTCGGGCCTTTCACCTGGGACCTGCGCCGGCTCGCGGCCAGCGTGGCGCTGCTCGGCTACGGCAAGGCGCTCTCCGACACGGCGATCGGGGAGCTGGTGGCCGGGTTCGCCCGGTCGTACCTGACCGAGCTGCGGGCCATCGCCGCCGGCGGTGACGACGCGATCGGTTCGATCACACTGGACAACGCCGACGGAGTGCTGCGCCGGGTGCTCCAACGGGCCCGGCTCAACACCCGCGTGGACCTGCTCGCCGCGCAGACCACCATCGACAACTACGAGCGACGCTTCTCCATCGGCGACGGGGTCTTCGAGATCGACGACGCCACCCGGGACCTGGTCAGCGCCGCCTTCCAGGACTATCTGGGCACCCTGCCAACCGCCTCGACGCAGCTGCGCCCGGTGGCCGCGCGGATCAAGGACGTGGTGCTGCGCAAGGGGGTGGGCATCGGCTCGGCCGGGCTGCCGTCGTACAACCTGCTGCTGGAGGGCCACACCCAGGCGCTGGAGAACGACGTCGTCATCTACATGAAGCAGGCGCAGGTGCCGGCCGTGGCGCGGTACGTCACCGACGAGTCGGTCCGCGGCTACTTCCAGCACCAGGGGCACCGGACCGCCGAGTCGCAGCGGGCGTTGCAGGCGCACGCCGACCCGTGGCTGGGCTTCACCGAGCTGAACGGGACCGGTCAGCTGGTCGCCGAGGTCTCCCCGTACGCCGCCGATCTGGACTGGTCGGACGTGAACGAGCCGGAGGAGCTGACCGGGGTTCTCGTCGACCTCGGCCGGGCGGTGGCCCGGATGCACTCGGTCGCCGACGACGAATCCAGTCACGACCTGGTGGACTACTCCACCGAGGAGGCGATCGTCGCGGCGGTGGACGCCGACGAGCGGGGATTCGTCGCCCACCTGGTGGATTTCGCGCACGCGTACGGGGTGCGCGCCCGCCAGGACCATCAGCTCTTCGTCGACCTGTTCCGCAACGGTCGGTTGCCGGGCATCTGATCGGGCGCGACGTCGCTCAGGACGCGAACTCCAGCACCACCTTGATGTCGTCCGGCCCAGGGGTGTACGCGTCGGCGTACCGGTTCACCGGCACCCGCCGGGTGATCAGCGACTCGAGCCAGACCTGGTCGGCGCGGGCGAGTGCCTGCGCGGCCATGTTCCAGTGTCGCCGGTTGGCGTTCACCGAGCCGAACACCACGTTGTTCTCCAGCACCAGCGCCCGGTTGAGCGCCCCGGCGTCGAAGTCGATGCTCCGGCCACCGCTGGACACCCCGGCCAGGCAGACGATCCCGGTGGGGGCCGCCTTGCACATCACGTCGAGGACCACTGTGGGAGCGCCCGTGCACTCGATCACCACGTCCGGCTCGAAGGGCAGGTCGTTGACCGGCACCGTGTGGTAGGTGGCACCGAGCCCGGCGACCAGCTCCGGCTTCGGCCCCTCGGTGTTCCGGTCCAGCACGTGCACGGTGAGCCCGCGCTGGGTGCCGAGCAACGCGGCCAGCAGACCGATCGGCCCGGCCCCGGTAACCAGGACGGTCTGCGGCTGCCACTCGGCCCGGTGCCCGATCCGCTCGATGTGGTCCCAGGCCTTCGCCACCACACTCGTCGGCTCCAGCAGCACGCCCACCTGGGCCAGCGCCGGGTCGAGCGCGACCGCGAACCGCGGTTCGACCCGCCAGCGGTCCCTGGCGAACCCGGCCAAGCCCTTGATGCCGTGTTCGGTGTACTGACCGTTACGGCACATGTCCCATTCGCCGACCGCGCAGTTCGAGCAGGGCACCGGGTCGGGGTACCGGACGATCCCGGCCACCAGGTCACCGGGTTGCAGGGTGCCGCTGGAGTCCTCGATCACCCGGCCCAGTGACTCGTGCCCGATGATCAGGCGGTCGGCGCCCGGCGGCGCCTCGCCGTACTCGCCGGCGATGATCTCGTGGTCGGTGCCGCAGATCCCCACCGCCAGCGCCTCGACCAGGACAGAGCCCTCCTCGGCAGCCGGCTCCGGCTGATCCTCGACGAGGCTCAGCGAGTTGGCGACCCCGGGTCTCACTGTCACAGCGCGCACACCCTCATCTTTCCCCGCCGAGGCGTGCGCCGCGCCCAAAGCCGGCAGATCGCTGGGCATCGGCGGCGGCCAGGTGGGGGCCCGCCCGGCACTAGGATCAGCGGCATGACTCCCGAAGAGGTCGGCGCTCGGCTGGTCGCGCTACTCGCGCCGGTTGAGGCGACCCCGTCGGTCTCCGGCGGGCAGAAGTTCGCCCGGGCCACAATCGACGTGCCGCCCGCGAGTTGGCTGACAGCGGTTTCCGCCGCCCGTGACGACACCGAGCTGGCCTGCGACTTCTTCGACTGGCTCTCCGCCGTCGACGAGTTGGCCGAGGGTTTCGACGTGGTGGCTCACCTCTGGTCGACGCGACTGCGGCACGGCCTGCTGCTGCGTACCCGGCTACCGCGCGGCGCGCCCACTGTCGCGTCGGTGGTCGACGTCTACCCCGGTGCCGCCTGGCACGAGCGGGAGACGCACGAGATGTTCGGCATCGACTTCGCCGGGCATGGGGAGCTGCTGCCGCTGCTGCTGCCGCCGGAGTTCGAGGGTCACCCGCTGCGTAAGGAGTTCGTGCTGGCCTCCCGGGTGGCGAAGCCCTGGCCGGGCGCGAAGGAGCCGGGCGAGTCCGAGGCCGGCGGCGGGCGTCGACCGATCCGCCCGCCAGGCGTTCCCGCCCCGGGCGAGTGGGGGCCAACGCCCACCCCGGCCGGCGCCGGTGGGGTGGGGGAGGGCCCGCGTGGCGGCACCCCGGCCAGACCGGCTCGTGAGCGTCCGGCGCGGCCCGCCCCGGGGGCCCGTCCGGCGGGTACTCCCCGACCGGCCGGCGCCGCCGACGGCCCGACCCCTGCCGACCAGCCGGCGCCCGCGGACCCGCCGGGTCGCGATGGCCGGAGCGACCACGACGGGGGTACGGCCTGATGCCGCTCTGGGTGGAGTTGGTGCTCCGGATCGGCGGCGTGGTGGTCGCGTTCCTCACCCTGCCGTTGCTTGTCGGCCAGGCCGAGCACAAGGTGATGGCGCACATGCAGGGCCGGCTCGGCCCGATGTACGCGGGCGGCTTCCACGGCTGGGCGCAGCTCGTGGCTGACGGGGTCAAGTTCGTGCAGAAGGAGGACATCACCCCACGCGAGGCGGACCGGGCGGTGTTCCGGTTGGCGCCGGCGGTGGCCCTGGTGCCTTACCTGCTGGTGTTGCTGGTCATTCCGCTCGGTCCGAACGATCTGGTCGGGCAACCGTTGGACATCGGCCTCTTCTTCGTGCTGGCCGTGGTCGGCGTCGGGGTGGTGGCGGTGCTGATGTCGGCGTGGGCGTCGGCCAACAAGTACAGCCTGCTGGGCGGGTTGCGCGGGGCGGCCCAGTTGCTCGGTTACGAGCTGCCGCTGGTGCTGGCCGCCGCGTCGGTGGCGATGGCGGCCGGCACGCTCAGCCTGTCGGGCATCGTCGAGGCGTGGCAGCCGTGGTGGTTGCTCTGGCAGGCACCCGCGATGATCATTTTCTTCGTCGCCGGGTTGGCCGAGATCCGTCGGCCACCGTTCGACATGCCGGTGGCCGACTCGGAGCTGGTCTTCGGCTACATGACCGAGTACACCGGTCTGCGGTTCGCGTTCTTCCTGCTCGCCGAGTACGTCGGCATCGTGGTTATCGCCGCGCTGACCACTGTGCTGTTCCTGGGGGGTTGGCAGGGCCCGTTCGCCGACGACCAGCTGGGCTGGCTCTGGACGCTGCTCAAGATCTTCGCGGTCTCCTTCGTGATCATCTGGCTCCGGGTCTCCTACCCCCGGCTACGCGAGGACCAGCTCCAACGCCTCTGCTGGCTGGTCCTCGTGCCCGCGTCCCTGGCCCAACTGGTCCTCACCGCGGCAGTCCGCATAGCCCTGTAGACCCCCACCCGTCCGCGTCGATCTTGCACTTTCTGTCCCGGCAAACGTGACCAAATGGTGCATTTGGGCGTCAGAAAGTGCAAGATCGACGCGTGCGAGGGGGCTTAGCGCAGTGGGGTGTGTGCGGGGTCTACCGGCTCTTTCGGGGGTGGGGGCGGGGTGCCGTCGCCGAAGGGGCGGCCACCGAGCGCTTCCCTACCGTGCGGGGTGAGCCAGTTGGACAGGTCCGGGCCGAGCGGCACGATGCCGGTCGGGTTGATGTCGCGATGCACCTCGTAGTAGTGCCGCTTGATGTGGTCGAAGTCGATGGTGTCGCCGAAACCGGGAGTCTGGAACAGATCCCGGGCGTACGCCCACAGCACCGGCATCTCACTCAGCTTCTGCCTGTTGCACTTGAAGTGGCCGTGGTAGACCGGATCGAAGCGGACCAGCGTGGTGAACAGCCGCACGTCGGCCTCGGTGATGGTGTCGCCGACCAGGTAGCGCTGGTCGGTCAACCGCTCGGTGAGCCAGTCCAGCCGGTCGAAGAGCTGGTGGTACGCCTTGTCGTACGCCTCCTGGTTGCCGGCGAACCCGCACCGGTAGACGCCGTTGTTCACGTCCCGGAACACCACGGCGTTGACCTCGTCGATCTGCTCCCGCAGGTGCTCGGGGTAGAGCTGCGGGGCGCCTTCGCGGTGGTACGCCCTCCACTGCGTGGACAGGTCCAGGCTCATCTGCGCGTAGTCGTTGGTCACCACCTGCCCGGTCGGCACGTCCACGATCGCCGGAACGGTGATGCCCCGCTCGTAGCCGGGGAAGCGCTTGAAGTACGCCTCCTGGATGCGCTCGATGCCGAGCACCGGGTCCCGACCGTCCGGGTCGAGGTCGAAGGTCCAGCTCCGGGCGTCGTGGGTCGGGCCGGCCACCGCCATCGAGATGGCGTCCTCCAGACCGAGCAACCGCCGCACGATGATCAGCCGGTTGGCCCACGGGCAGGCCCGGCTGACCGCCAGCCGGTACCGGCCCGGCTCGACCGGATATCCGTCGCGCCCGTCCTCGGTGATCCGGGTGGCGATGTACCGCTGGTCGCGGGTGAACTCGCCGCCCGGCTCGACGTACTTGCCGCTTTTTTCCTCGCCCACGTCGCCCTCCCGGTCTGGTCAGTGTCTCTACCCAATCCTCGCGGATCTACGGCGCACAGTGGTCCCGGATACCCTGCCGGCATGACGGATGTGGAGGCGGCGGCCCGGCGGTTCATCGCCGATGTGTGGAATGCCCGCCAGGAGGAGTCGGCGTACGAGCTGGTCGCCGAGGAGTGCCCGGGGCTGGGCGGCACCGGGCCGGAGGCGACGTTGGCCTGGCATCGCGAGCGCCGGGCGGCCTTCCCGGACCTCCGCTACAAGATCGTCGACGTGGTCGCGGCCGGCGAGCGGGTGGCAGTGCATTGGCGGGCCGCCGGCACCCACGCCGGGCAGTTCGGGCCGGTGCCGCCGACCGGGCAGGTGGTCAGCTACTCGGGGGCGACGTTCCTGCGTTTCGACGCGGCGGGCCGGATCGTCGAGGTGTGGAGCTGCAACGAGCTGTTCCAGTTGCTGCAACAACTCGGCGTCGAGATGCTCCCACCGGCCGTCGTCAGCGGACCCGGGGCGTGATCCGGCTGATCGGCAGGTGACCGTGCTTCTCGGGTAAGCCCCTGGGGTCGTCGACCTGTGGGTGGTGGTCGCGCGCGCCGTGGCCACAGGGCAGGATGGTCGACATGAGCGACCCCAGCGAGCGCGATGACGCCAGCGGACGCGGCCTTCCCGGCGCGGGCCTGGTGAAGGGGCTGGCGGTCACCCTCAAGACGATGACCAGCCGTTCGACCACCCAGCAGTACCCGGACACGGCTCCTGACCTGCCGCCGCGCTCGCGCGGCGTGATCGCCCTGTCCGAGGAGAACTGCACGGTCTGCATGCTCTGCGCCCGGGAGTGTCCGGACTGGTGCATCTACATCGACTCGCACAAGGAGGAGGTGGTGGTGCCCGGCGCCGCCCGCCCCCGCCAGCGCAACGTGCTCGACAAGTTCGACATCGACTTCTCGCTCTGCATGTACTGCGGCATCTGCATCGAGGTCTGCCCGTTCGACGCGCTCTACTGGTCGCCGGAGTTCGAGTACGCCGAGTACGACATCAAGGACCTGCTGCACGACAAGGACCACCTCGGTCAGTGGATGGCCACCGTTCCGCCGCCGCCCGCGCACGACCCGAACGGCGAGCCGGCCAAGGAGGAAACCTCCGCCGCGCGCAAGGCGGCCGCCGCACGCCCCGCTCCGCCAGCGGTACGCCCCGACGCCGACCAGGACCCGGCGTCGTGAACGCCCGAGCCGGAAGGGCACGCCGGTGACCGGGGCGGACGTGTTGCTGCTCGCCCTCGGCGCGGTGGCGGTTGGCGCCGGTGTGCTGGTGGTGACCACGAAACACCTGGTCCGGGCCGGGCTCTACCTGGTGGTGTGCCTGGGCGCGTTGGCCGGTGACTTCCTGGTGCTCAGCGCCGAGCTGGTGGCCTGGGTGCAGGTGCTGATCTACGTGGGCGCGGTGGTGGTCCTGCTGCTGTTCGCTGTGATGCTGACCCGGGCCCCGATCGGCGCCTCCGACGACCTGGACCGGCCCGGGTGGCCGGCCGCGCTGATCGGTGGCGGTGCCGGGCTGGGGCTGGCCGCCCTGCTGGTCGACGCGTACCGCTGGAGCACAGTCACCTTGCCGGACGCCGGCACCGCCGAGCGGCTGGGCGAGCAGATCTTCCAATCCTGGGTGCTGCCGTTCGAGGTGCTCTCGGTGCTGCTGCTCTCCGCGCTGGTGGGCGCGATCGTGCTGTCCCGGCCGGACATCGGCCGAGCCGCCCCGCAACGCGACGGCACGGCAGGCGACCTGGCCGGCAGCGAGCCCGGGGGGCGCCGGTGAGGCCGGTCATCCCGTACGTCACCGCCGCGCTGCTGTTCGGCCTCGGCGTGTACGGCGTACTGCGCCGCCGCAACGCGGTGCTGGTGCTGATGTCGGTCGAGTTGATGCTCAACGCGGTCAACCTGATCCTGGTCACCGCTGACACCACCGCCCGCGCCGTGCTCCCGCACTCGGGGCAGGTCTTCGCGCTCTTCGTCATCGTCCTCGCCGCCGCCGAGATCGGGGTGGGGCTGGCGATCGTTCTCCAGCTCTACCGGCTGCGGGCGACAGTCGCAGTGGATGACGTGCCGCTGACCGAGTCGCCGGATCCCGTCGGTGGGCGCGAACCGGCAGTCCTCAACTCGGAGGCGGGTCGGTGACCGGGCTGCTCGGGGCGCTGCTGCCCGCCGTACCGTTGATCGCCGGGCTGCTCGGTTTGTTGCTGCCACCGGCCCCTCGGCGCGACGGCGCGACCGGCGGCGACCGGGCCCGAACGGCCGCGGTGACGCTCGGTGTCACCGGTGCGGCCGGAGCGCTGGCGTTGGCCGTCGCGCTGCTGCTCACTGTCGACGGGCCGACGGAGACGTCGGCCACCTGGGTGGACTTCGGCGGGCTGGCGGTGACCCTCGGCGTACGGCTGGACGGCGCCGCGGCGCTGGTCGCGGTGGCGGTCACCGCAGTCGCCCTGGCCGTGCAGGTCTACTCGATCGGCTACCTGCGGCGCGGTCCGCACGACGACGTCGACGTGGACCACCGCTACCCGCCCTACGCCGCCCAGATCAGCCTCTTCACCGGTGCCATGCTGCTGGTGGTGGTCGCCGGCGACCTGATCATGCTGTTGGTCGGCTGGGAGGTGATGGGCCTCTGCTCGTACCTCCTGATCGCCCACGACCGCCGACTGGCCGGCGCCCCCGCCGCCGCCATGAAGGCGTTCCTGGTGACCCGGGTCGGTGACGTCGGGTTCCTGCTCGGCATCGCGCTGCTGGGCGTGTCGACGGGCAGCTTCCGGATCGCCGACGTGCTCGCCCACGACCACTCCGGCGCGACGTTGACCGCTGCGGGCCTGCTGCTGCTCGCGGGTGTGGCCGGCAAGAGCGCGCAGTTCCCGCTGCACACCTGGCTGCCGGACGCGATGGCCGGCCCGACCCCGATCTCCGCGCTGATCCACGCCGCGACGATGGTCGCCGCCGGGGTGTACGCGGTGGCCCGGCTCTACCCGCTGTTCACGGCCGCCCCGGTGACGCTGACAGTGCTGGGGGTGCTCGGCGCGATCACCCTGCTGCTCGGCGCGCTCGCTGCCACCGCCCAGGACGACATCAAACGCGTGCTGGCCTGGTCGACAGTGTCCCAACTGGGTTACATGACCGGCGCGCTGGCTGTCGGTTCACCGTCGGCCGCACTGTTCCACCTGCTCACCCATGCCGCCTTCAAGGCGCTGCTGTTCCTCGCCGCCGGCGCGGTGATCCACGCCGTCGGCACCACACTGATGTCGGAGATGGGCGGGCTGCGGCGCAGCATGCCTGTGACGTTCTGGTGCACGGTGGTGGGCCTGGGCGCGCTGGCCGGGGTGCCGCCGTTGGCCGGTTTCTGGAGCAAGGACGGCGTACTGACGGTCGCCGAGTCGGCAGCGCTGGAGGGCACCGGCCCGGCCCCGTCCTGGGTGGGCTGGATCGTCTGGATCGCCGGGCTGGTCGGCGTGGCTGTCACCGCCTGGTACGCGGGTCGGCTCCTGCTGCGCGCCTTCTTCGGCGCCGCGCGCCTGCCCCTGGTTCAGCCACACGACCCGCCGGCCGTGCTGCGCTGGCCGGTGCTGCTGCTGGCCGTGCCGGCCGCGCTGCTCGGTCTGGCCGGGTTCGTCGGGGTGTTCGCCGACCGCCTGCGGTTCCCCACCGTCCCGGTGGCGGGCTCCGAGGACGGCCTGGTCCACCTGGGGCCGGGGGTGCTGCTGCCGCTCGCGTTCCTGCTGGTCGGCGCCGCGCTGGTGACGCTGGGCTGGCGCCGCGACAGGACCGCCGACCCGGCCGCCGCGCTGGGTCCGCTGCGGCCGGTCTTCGCCAGCGCGTTCCGACTCGACGACGTCCAGCGCGCCCTCGTGGTACGCCCCGTCCGCGCGCTGGCCCGCGCCGCGCGCACGAGTGACGAGGTGGTGGTGGACGGCGCCGTCGAGGGCAGCGGGCGAGCCGCGTCCGGTCTGGGCGCGGGGCTGGCCGCGCTGCACCGCGCGGCGCTGCCCCGGGCCGCCGCAGGCGTACTGGCCGGCGCGCTGCTGATCGGCCTGGCCGCTGCCCTGGTTGGAGTTAACCGATGACGTTTGGACAGGGGTTGCTGGTCGCGGTGCTGGCGGTGCCGGCGCTGGGTGCGGTAGCGGTGGCGGCGACGCCCCGGGACCGGGCGGCCCGGCTGGTCGGCACTGTCGCGGCGGCGTTGACCCTGCTGGCCGCGGTGCCGCTGGTGCTCGGCGGTCGGGGCTGGGTCGCCTGGTCGGCGGACGCGCCGGCGGTGCGCCCGTGGCACCAACTGGACCTGCCCTGGGTGCCCGGTCTGGAGTTGCGCTTCCACCTCGGCGTCGACGGCATCTCCTGGCCGCTTGTGGTGTTGACCGCGCTGCTCACGTTGCTCTGCTGCGCGTACACGATGTGGCGGGTGCCGGAGGGCGGCAGCGGTCGGGCGCTCGTCGCGCTGCTGTTGGTGGTCGAGGTGGGCATCCTGGGCACCTTCCTCGCCCTGGACCTGGTGCTGTTCTTCCTCTTCTTCGAGGTCGTCCTGCTGCCGATGTACGCGATCATCGCCGGCTGGGGTGGCACGGACCGGCGTCGAGCGGCCCGGAAGTTCGCCCTCTACACGCTGTTCGGCTCGGTGTTGCTGCTGGTCGGCGTGTACGTCGTGGTCGCCGCCGCCGGCACCGCCGACCTGGTGACGCTGACCGGTGGCGCGGGGATGTCCCGGGGCACCCAGTTGGCCGCGTTCACACTGCTCGCGTTGGCGTTCGCGGTGAAGAGCCCGCTGTGGCCGTTGCACTCCTGGCTGCCCGACGCGCACACCCAGGCACCCACAGTGGGCAGTGTCGTGTTGGCCGGTGTGCTGCTCAAGATGGGCACGTACGGCCTGATAAGGGTCGCTGTGGGGGTGGCGCCGGAGGGCGCCCGTTGGGCGGCGCCGGTGCTCGGCGTGCTCGCCGTCGCCGCGATCCTGATCGGTTCGCTGGTCTGCCTGGCCCAGTCGGACGTGAAGCGGCTCATCGCGTACTCCAGCGTGGGGCACATGGGCTTCGTGCTGCTGGGCGTCGCCACGCTCACCGCCACCGGCATCCAGGCGGCGTTGATCGGCAACGTCGCGCACGGGGTGATCACCGGCCTGCTGTTCTTCCTGGCCGGGGCGGTGAAGGACCGCACCGGCACGGGCACCCTCGCCGAGTTGTCCGGGCTGCGGGAGACCGCGCCCCGGTTGGCGGGTCTGCTCGCGTTCGCGGCGATCGCGTCACTGGGCCTGCCCGGGCTGGCCGGCTTCTGGGGCGAGGCGTTCGCGGTGATCGCCGCCGTGCAGGTGGGCGGTCCGCTCTGGACCACCCTCGGGGTGCTGGCCGCGGTCGGTGGGGCGCTCACCGCCGCGTACTTCCTGCGGTTGCTGCGCCAGGTCACCCACAACCGGCCGAGCCCCGCCGTCGGTCAGGTCGGCCCCGGCCTGGCCGGGGCGGAGTTGACCGCCTGGGTGCCGCTGGTGTTGCTCGCGTTGGCCATCGGGCTGGCGCCGACGCTGGTCCTCGGCGTCGCCGAGGCCCCCGTCGACGCCCTGATCGGGGTGGTCAAACCATGAACGTCGTGCAGAGCGTGGACAGCGTCGCGCTGCTGCCGGCCTACCTGGCCGCCGGCACTGCCGTGCTCGTGCTCATCACCGATCTGGTCGTGGCCCGGCCACGGGCCACCATCGCGGTCGCCGCGCTCGGCGCGCTCGGCACCGCCGTCGGCTCCGCGCTGGTCGGGGCGGGTGCCGAGCGGCGGACGTTCTGCGTGGGCGCCGACTGCTCCTGGGTCTTCGGCGGTCGCGCGGCGGTGGTCGCCGTGGTGGTCGCGCTGCTCACAGTCGGCGTGCTCGGGCTGTCGGTGCCCGCGCTGCGGGCCGGGCGGTCACCGGTCGGTGAGTACACCTTCCTGTTGGCCTGTTCGATGACCGGTGGCGTGGTGCTCGGCGCGGCCGGAGACCTGATCACGCTGATCGTCGCCCTGGAGACGCTGACCCTGCCGCTGTACGTGCTGGTCGGCCTGCGCCGGGGGAGCCTCGCCAGCGCCGAGGCGGCGGTGACCTTCTTCGTGGTCAGCGTGGTGGCGACCACGCTGACCCTGCTCGGCGCGGCGCTGCTGTACGCGGTGACCGGTGGGCTGCACCTGGACCGGCTCGGCGCGTTGCTCGCCGAGCAGCCAGAGTTGCGGGACCTGCCCTTGACCACCGTTGCGGTCGCGGTGCTGCTTGTCGGCCTGGCCTTCAAGGTGGCGGCGGTGCCGTTCCATGCCTGGGCGCCGGCCACCTACGACGGCGCGCCTCTGCCGGTGGCCGCGTACCTGTCCACAGCGTCGAAGCTGGGCGGCCTGGTCGCCCTGCTCGCCGTTGTGCAACGGGCGCTGCCGGCGGACCAGACCGGTCCGGTGCTCGCTGTGCTCGCCGTGCTCACCATGACCGTCGGCAACCTGGTCGCCCTGCGTCAGCGGCGGACTGTCCGGCTGCTCGCCTGGTCGTCAGTCGCGCAGGCCGGGTACATCCTCGCCCCGTTGGGAGCGTTGGCGCTGGCTGCCGGACGCACTGACGAGGCACGGTCCGCCGCGTACGCGGCCGCCGTGGCGTACGCCGTCTTCTTCGTGGTGTTGGAGCTGGCCGCGTTCGCCGGAGTGACAGCGCTGCGGCCGGCGGGTGCGGACGGCGGCACGCTTGACGACCTACGCGGGGCAGCCCGGCGGCACCCGTGGCGAGCTGCGGCGTTCGGTCTCGCGCTGGTCGGTCTGGCTGGCCTGCCGCCGGGGCTGGCTGGGCTGTTCGCCAAGGTGACAGTGGTCCGGGCGCTGCTGGACGGTGGCGCGGCCTGGCTGGCGCTGGTGGTGGCGCTGAACGCCGTGATCGGGCTCGCCTACTACCTGCGGGTGACCGCCGCGCTCTGGGCGCCGACCACGACGCCCGGCCCGGCCGCGGCGCTCGCCGGTGGCGGAGCGTCGGGCGTACCAGTGGTGGGCGTGGTGGCGGTGGTGCTGGCGGTGGCGACGGTGGCCGCCGTGGTGCTCGGCTTCGCCCCGCAGTTGGTGCTCGACCTGGCCGCCCGCTGACCCACCCGAGGCCCGGTCTCAGTCAACTCTCAGCGTTGAGACGGATGGTTGGCGGGTACCGGGTTGTTACACCGGTCAGCGGATCCCGGCGATCCGTGCACCGAAGGAGACATCGTGCACCACAACCGTCTGAAGACCGCAGCGCTGCTCGGCCTGCTCAGCGCCCTGATCCTGGCGGTGGGCTACTGGTTCGGCGGCAGCGGCGGCCTGGTCATCGCCGTCCTCGTGTCTCTGGTCATGAACGGCGTCACCTACTTCTACTCCGACAAACTCGCACTGCGCTCGATGGGGGCGCAACCGGTCACCGAGGCGCAGTTCCCCGAGCTGTACCGGATGGTCCGGGAGTTGGCCACCGACGCCCGGCAGCCGATGCCGCGGCTCTACGTCAGCCCCACCGCGCAGCCCAACGCTTTCGCCACCGGTCGCAACCCGCAGCACGCGGCCGTCTGCGTGACCCAGGGCATCACCGAGATCCTCGACTACCGTGAGCTGCGCGGCGTGATCGGGCACGAACTGTCCCACGTCTACAACCGGGACATCCTGATCTCCAGCGTGGCGGCCGGCCTGGCCAGCATCATCACCCTGCTGGCGAACCTCGCCTTCTTCATCCCGCTGGGCGGCGGGGACGACGAGGACCGACCCAACCCGGCTGTGCTGCTGCTCACCCTGATCCTCGGCCCGATCGCGGCCACGGTGATCCAGTTGGCCATCAGCCGGAGCCGCGAGTTCCAGGCGGACGCCTCCGGCGCCGAGTTGAGCCGCGACCCGCTGGCCCTGGCCAGCGCGCTGCGCAAGATCGACGCGGTGGCCCGACGCCGGCCGTTGCCGGCCCAGGGTCAGCTCACCAGCACCGCCCACCTCATGATCGCCAACCCGTTCCGGGGCGGCGGCATGGCGGCGCTCTTCTCCACCCACCCCAAGATGGAGGACCGCGTCGCCCGGCTGGAGCAGATGGCCCGCAACTCGGGGCCGGTGCAGTTCCAGCGTTGACCCGCTGATCCATCAACGCCTCCGCCCGTACCCGGCCACGCCGGGTACGGGCGGATCGCTGTGTCGGAGACCATTCCGCTGTCCTCCGGTCAGGCAGCGGCGTTAGGGTCATAACGGCTCACGCTCATTACATCCCGGGAGGTTCACGGTGACCGCGCTGCGTCAGTACCTGGGTGTCTGGCGGGTCCCCGGCGCGCCCATGCTGCTGATCACCGGCATCATCGGGCGGCTCGGAATCGGCATGACCCCGCTGGCGCTGCTCCTTGTCGTCGAGCAGGTGACCGGGCGCTACTCGCTGGCCGCCATCGCCGGCGGCATCTACGCCCTCGCCGGCGCCGCGCTCAGCCCGGTGGCCGGACGGATCGCCGACCGGGTCGGCCCCAGCCCCGTCCTGCTGCTCACCGCCGTGGCCCACCCGCTGGCACTCATCGGGTTGCTGCTGGCCAGCCGCTCCGGCGACGACGCGCTCCCCGTCATCTACCTCGCCGCAGGCGTGGCCGGTGCCACCTACCCGCCGCTCACCGCCGCCATCCGAGGCGCCTGGAACGACCTGACCGGCCCCAACTCCGGCCGATACCACCTGCGCAACACCGCGCTGGCCGCCGAAACCACGCTGTTCGAAATCGTCTTCGTCCTCGGCCCGCTGCTCGTCGCCGGCTTCGTCCTCGTCGCCGACGCGGCGGCCGCGCTGATCGGCGCGGCAGTGGTCACCCTGGTCGGCACCACCGCCGTGGCCCTCGGCCGGGTCATGCGCGGCTGGCGTCCGCACCCGCGGGAACACCACGCGCGCGGGCTCGGCCCGCTACGGGTCCCCGGGTTCCCGGCCCTGCTGATCTGCGTCGCCGGCCTGGGCATCGCGTTCGGTGCCGCCGGAGTGATCGTGCCCGCGTTCGCGAGCGACCACTCCACCGGCGACCCGGAGAGCCTCGCCGGCGTGCTGCTCGCGGTCTGGGGCGTCGGCAGTGCCATCGGTGGGCTGTGGTTCGGCGTCCGCAAGCCGGCACCGAACATGACCCGACAGTTCGCCCTGCTGCTCGGCGCGCTGGCCGCCACCTTCGCCGTGTTCGCGGTGATGCCCACCCCGCTCGCGCTGGGTGTCGCGCTGGTCGCCGGCGGGGCCACCATCGCGCCCGCGCTGACACTGGAGAACACCCTGGTCGGCCGGATCGCCCCCACCGGCATGTTGAACGAGGCGTACACCTGGGTGGTCACCGTCGCGGTGGCGGCGAGCGCCGCCGGCGGCTCGGTAGCCGGCGTGATCGTGGACCACGCCGGCGGCGTCCGCTGGGCGTTCCTGTTCGCCGGGGCGGCGGTCGCCGTCGGGGCGGCGGTCGCCGCGCTACCCGCCGGGCCCATCGCCCGCGCGGAAACCACTGCGGTACGCGCCGAACAGCCTGTCCCCGTCTGACCTGCTGTCTTCTGGCTGTTTCGCTGCGGGCCTGGTCCGCGCGGCGTGGTGTCGGCTTGGTCCACTCGGGTTCCTGGAAGTCGGGGTTTCCCTGCGCGCCGGACACCCCGACTTCCAGGAACCCGGGTTCCGTCCGCCTACCCTGGCTTCATGGCTAAGGTTCTATATTCGGCGACGGCGTCACTCGACGGCTACATCGCCGGCCCCGGCGGCGACATGTCGTGGCTGACCGACCACCTGGGCGGCGAAAACCCGACGGCGGAGCGCCTACTCAACAGCGTCGGCGCGATCCTGGCCGGCAACGGCACATTCGGCGGCGACGACCCCAACCGTGGCACCGACAGCGAAGGCGCGTTCGGCGGCCAGTACCACGGGCCGGTGTTCGTCCTCACCCACCGGCCACCGGCCGAGCCACCCGCGGACGTCACGTTCGTCGGTGACCTGCACACCGCCGTCGCCCAGGCCAAGGAGGCCGCCGGGGACAGGTACGTCAACATCCTCGGCGCCAACGTCGCCAAGCAGTGCGTCGAGGCCGGGCTGCTCGACGAGGTCCTCATGTTCTTCGCCCCGGTACTGCTCGGCGACGGGGTGCGGATGTTCGACCACCCCGGCGGCACCAAAGTGCGGTTGGAGTCGCTGCCCGGCGAGACCGAGCACTGGTACCGCGTCGTCTACTGAGCCCGCGTACCGATGGGGTGAGCCACATGGAACACGTCGACGACCCGGAGCGAGTCTTCAGCCTGCGCATGACCACCTGGCAGTGGCGCCACCTGGATGGCGCGGTCGACAGCGCGGTCAGCATTGCGGCAGAGAGCGACGATCCTCACCAGGTCGTGCAGACAGGGTCAGGCATCCGCGAAGCAGGATGGGACCAGATCGCGCACTGGACCCCTGGCGTCGCCGGCTCCGGTAACTGGCCGACCGACGACGAGGAAGTCGCCATCAAGCTGTCGCGCAGACAATGGGGGTTGGCCGCCCAGTGCGCCGTGCACTGGGCCGCTGTCGCCAGCGGCGTGGGCCACGAACAGGAGGCGGCCGTGCTGCGCTCTGTCCACGCACTCGTGGTCGACGGACTCCGTGCGGAATCAGCCCGACCGGCGGGGTGAGTCGACGCCGACCTGGGGTGGGTCGACGCCGACTCGGGCGGGTGACTTCCTCAGCTTCAGTGGGCCTGACGCCGGCTCGGCGGGTGGCGTCCCCGGTTGGGTGGATCGAGGCCGGGTCGGGGAGGGCTGCCGAAGTCCGCCGAGAGTGACGAACGACGGCTGCTCAGCTGGCCGAAGGCCGTCGGCCCGATCGCCCGGCCGGCCGGCTCTGCCCTACCTGTAGTTGTTGAACTGGAGGGCGACGCCGAAGTCCTCGCCCTTGAGCAGCGAGATGACCGCCTGGAGATCGTCCCTCTTCTTGCCGGTGACCCGCAGCTGGTCGCCCTGGATCTGCGCCTGCACGCCCTTCGGGCCCTCGTCGCGGATCTTCTTGCTGATCGCCTTGGCCTTGTCCGTCTCGATGCCCTGGATCACCTTGCAGTCGATCTTGAAGATCTTGCCCGATGGGCGCGGATCCCCAGCATCCAGCGACTTCAGCGAGATGTTCCGCTTGACGAGCTTCTCCTTGAACACGTCGAGTGCGGCGCGGACGCGCTCCTCGGTCTCCGCCTGAAGGCCGATCGCCTCCTCGCCAGACCAGGAGATCTCAGCGCCGGTGCCGCGGAAGTCGAACCGCGTCGCAAGCTCCTTCTCCGCCTGCCGAAGGGCGTTGTCGACCTCCTGACGGTCAACCTTGCTCACGATGTCGAACGACGGGTTCGCTGCCATGTTTCTGCTCCTGCTGTCCGGCGGTCTGGGCCTGCCGTCGGCCGCCGACCAGCGGCACGACCCCCTGACCGTACCCGGTTGCGTAGGTGCCGGGGGGAGCCGCTATCCTTGCTTCCGCCGCCGCGTTACGACGCGGTGGGGTGCCCTGGCGGGTTGCCCGAGCGGCCAATGGGAGCGGACTGTAAATCCGTCGCGAAAGCTTCAGAGGTTCGAATCCTCTACCCGCCACCAGGTGCAGACACGGCCCCTGACCAGCAGAGATGCTGATCGGGGGCCGTTGTCGTTGTCTCGTCGCCAACTGCTTTGACGGCGAGGACGCCATGAACGGCAAGGTCTGCTGTGCACTCGATGAGCGCCCTCCTTTCAGCTGCCGATCTTGGCCGTGGTGTCGCCGACGAGGTGGCGAGCTTCGGTGATGGCGTCGCGTCGACGTCCGCTGTCGTTGTGCTGGTCTACGGGTGCCCGTCATAGGCGGCGTCAACGTAGTCGTTGCGTTGGTTGGCGAGATGCCGGCGAGGATCGCGAGGGTCGGACCTTCCACACCCGCTATCAGGCGGTCGCCTGCGGCCGAGATCGCGTCGGCCGCCGTGCTCGGTCTGACGCTCCACGGGGCTGCGGGTCATGTTCCGGGCGTTGCGGTGATCCTGTCGGTGGGTCTGCCGCCAGGTTGGCGCTCGAGCTCATGGCGGATTTGACCTACGTCAGAACACGCTCTATCTGCTGTCATCGATGCCAAGTGCGATGTTAGCTGCGCATCCGCTGCTCGTGGTCAGCGCCCATGTCGCTCTCCGCCCACTGAAATGAACCCGACGAAGGGCTGGCGGGATGGCGAGGAGCCGGTATGGTGGTCGATGGCCGGATGGAGGCGCGAGTTTGTCGCGGGCTGTTGAGGTGTTGCTGAGGGTGACCGCCAAGCCGGATGTGGTGAGTGTCTACAGCTGGACCCGAATTGCGTTGAAGGTCGTATTCAACGCTGCGTGAAGCGGTGAACCACCCCGCAAGCTTGTGATCTGGTCCAGTGCGTTGGGGGCGGTAGGCCGAACGGCGGGAAGTAACAGACGGTGGGGCCAGTCGGGCGACCACCACTTCTCTGGCTGCCCGCGCTGTGGCACGATCGTGGAACCTCCATCAACGCTGTACATCTCCCGACAGGAGCGATCATGTCTGGTCGAAGGCTAGGCCGACTCGGTGGGTCTCTCCTCCTTGTTCTCGCTGCCGCCGCCATCGTCGCCTTCCCCGCCGGCCTCTTCGACAGCAGTGCCAGCGGAGCTCAGGCCATCGATCTCATCTGGACTGTCGTTCCGGAGAACACTGTCTTCGGCAGTGGTCGCTGACTGGTTCAGCTCACCCCCACTCAAGAGCGGTAACTGCAGGCGCCGTAGGGAGCGGTATGGCTCCGCGTAATCGATCGCGACGCCGTTCGGCGGATCGTGCCTGGTTCATCACCGCGCCGCTGGTGTTCTTCGCAGCGATCTGTTCCATGGTCACGGGGCTGGTGTCGTCCCAGCCCTTCGGTGAATGGCTTCTCGCGCTCCTGTTGTTGGTCGCCATGGCCGCTGTGGGCATGCCGGTCCTCAACTTTGTCGTCCGGCGGCAGTCGTTCGGCATGACCCTGACCGAGATTCCGCTGGTGCTGGCGCTCTTCTTGCTGCCACCGCTGACCGTCGTCGCCATCTACACGGTGGCCTCCATGCTCACGCAGACGCGGCACCGGTTCGCGCCCGTCAAGTTCTGGTTCAACGTGGCCAAGGCGGCCGCTGGGACCTCGCTCGCCGTACTCCTCCTTCAGGCGCTACCGCCCTCGAAGGAGGTGGACGACCCCGGCACCTGGCTGAGTCTTTTCGCGGCCGTAACCGCTGTGATCCTTGTCAGCCTTGCGGGCATCGTCGGCGTGCACACCCTTCTCCAGGGCTGGCAGGCGGGACGGGACTCTCTCCGCACCGCACGCCCCGCCCTGCTCACTGCGGCGATCAACGTCTCGCTCGGACTGATCATCCTGATCGCCGTCACGACCACCTGGTGGTCGTTGGTGCTGCTTGTCGCACTCGGTGTGGCACTGGTCCTGGTCTACCGCTCCTACGCGGAGTTCTTCCGGCAACACCGGACGCTGGCCGCTCTGTACGACCTGACCCGCGCAATCGGGGAGCGCGGCCAGGACGGGACGCTCGTCGATGCTCTACTAGGGCGGGTCCGGGCCCTGATGCAGGCCGAGTACGCGACTCTGTGGCTGCCCGCCCTGGGCCGTCACCCCGAAGTGTTACTCACCGCCAGGGTCGACGATTCGGGTCTGCTGGACGTCGTACGGACGCCGGCTTCCCTTCGCCAGCGAGCCGCGGGTGAGGGGCGGACCGTCGCGGTGGGGCGCGCCTTCGACGACGAGTCGAACGAGCGCCAGGCCCTGAGTCGCGGCAAGATCAAGGACGTCATCGTTGTGCCGCTCCGGTCCGGTCAGGCGGTCATCGGCACCTTGGAGGTCGCCAACCGGCTCAGCGACGTCGGTCATTTCACCCGTGGCGACATCCCCATCTTCGAGACCGTGGCGGCACACGCAGCCGTGGCCCTGGAGAATTCGCGGCTGGTCGATCGGCTCCGGCACGACGCGCACCACGACACGTTGACCCGACTGCCCAACCGGCGGCGGATCACCGGGGCGCTGGACGAGTCGGTAAAGATCCGCGCACCGGGCGAGGTGGTGGCGCTGCTGCTCTTCGACGTCGACGGGCTGCGCCAGGTCAACGAGTCCCTGGGGCACGCGGCCGGAGACAAGGTCCTCATCGAGGTCGCCAATCGGTTGCGGGCCAGCGCGCCGTCGTCGGCTCTGGTTGGTCGTGCCGGCGGGGACGAGTTCCTGGTGACGCTGCGGTTGGAGAGCGCTGAGGCAGCGCTCGAGTTGGCCGCCCAACTGCGCGACCAGATCCGCGACGAGATGGTCTTCGACGCGCTCACCCTCGACGTGGACACTGCCGTCGGGGTGGCCGTACACCCGGACCACGGCAGCGACGCGGCGACCCTGCTGCTTCGGGTCGACCTCGCCGCCACCGCAGCCAAGTCGGTGCCGGGCAGCGCGCAGCTGTTCAATCCCGCGCTGGAGTCCCGTTCACTGCGCCGGTTGGGTCTGGCCGGCGATCTGCGCCGCGCACTGGATCAGGACGAGCTGGAGGTCTACTTCCAGCCCAAGGTGACTCTGCGGGACCGGCGCCTGGTGGGTGTGGAGTGTCTGGCCCGCTGGGAGCACCCGGCGCACGGCACTGTCGCGCCCGAGGACTTCGTGGCGGTGGCCGAGCACACCGGCCAGTTGAGCCGGCTCACCGAGGTGGTGCTCCGGGAGGGCCTTCGGCGCAGTCGAGATTGGGCGCTGGCCGACCAGCCGCTGCCGATCGCGGTCAACCTCTCGGCTCGTACGCTCATCGACCAGCACTTCCCGGACCGGGTCCAGGAGTTGTTGACCGAGTACAAGGTGCCGGCGCAGCGTCTCACCCTGGAGATCACCGAGTCGGGGGTGCTGGACGGCACGGACCGACCCATCCCCACTCTGCAACGACTGCGGGATCTCGGCGTACGGCTGTCGGTGGACGACTTTGGCACTGGTGACTCGTCTCTGGCGCACCTGCGTCGGCTGCCGGTGCACGAGGTGAAGGTGGACCGTTCCTTCGTGCAGGGCATGGCGACCGACCCGGGGGACCTGGCGATCGTCAACGCGGTGGTCACCCTCTCCCAGCAGTTCGGCCTGGCGGTGGTGGCCGAGGGGGTGGAGAGCGAGCTGACCCTGGAGCTTCTCCAGGACATCGGTTGCGAGATCGGGCAGGGCTTCCTGTTCAGCCGGCCGCTGCCGTACGAGCGGCTGGCCGCCTGGTTCGGCGCCCAGGTGGAGCCGGAGACAGCCTCGAACGGAGAGCTGCCGCGCCTGCGTGTTGTGCCCTGAACAGGGCGCGGACGATCACCGGGGATCCGATTTCACCTGTCGAGCCGGGCCGTGTACTCTTACTCCTGCGCGCCCCACGGGGAGATCGCGCAGGCCCCCTTAGCTCAGTCGGCAGAGCGTCTCCATGGTAAGGAGAAGGTCTACGGTTCGATTCCGTAAGGGGGCTCGAGGGTTCAGCTGGACCCATCGCAGCGGTGTAGCTCAGATGGTAGAGCAAGCGGCTCATAATCGCTGTGTCGCCGGTTCAAGTCCGGCCACCGCTACTCTCGTCTTCCGGGCTCGTTGCCGGTGGTCGTAAGAATGGGCGCTTCTGGCGCCCACTTTGCATGTCCGCGCTGTCAGCGTCTAGGCTGGCGCGTCGTAGTTGTTTCCGTTAGCGAGGAAGGCACTCCGCCGTGGCGAAGGCTACCGATGTCCGGCCGAAGATCACTTTGGCGTGTGTGGAGTGCAAGGAGCGCAACTACATCACGCGCAAGAACCGGCGCAACGACCCCGACCGCATCGAGCTGAAGAAGTTCTGCCCGCGTGACGGTCGGCACACGGTCCACCGCGAGACCCGCTGACCGCTGGCCGGCCTCAGGGCCGGCCGTTGTCGAAGCTTTCCGATCGCCGACCTGACCGGTTTGGTGCGGCTCCGCCGCCGCCTACCGATCAGGTCGGCGATTGGGCTTTCCGTGTAGGTTCGCGGCATGCCTCTGGACCCTTCCTTCGTCGGCCGGACGTATCCGCCGACCGCCCCCTACCAGGTGGGCCGAGAAAAGATCCGCGAGTTCGCCAGCGCCGTCGGCGCCACCGACCCGGCCCACCACGACCCGGAGGCCGCGCGGGCGCTGGGCCACCCTGACGTGGTGGCCCCGCCGACCTTTCCGGTGATCGTGACGATGGCCGCGAGCAGCCAGATCATCGAGGACCCGGCCCTGGGTGTCGACTACAGCCGCCTGGTGCACGGCGACCAGCGGTTCGCGTACACCCGGCCGGTGGTCGCCGGCGACGAGCTGGTCTGCACCAACACCATCGAGGACGTCAGCACCAGGGGTGGGCACGGCTTCCTGACCACGCGCACCGACGTGAGCACCGTCGGCGGGGAACCAGTGGTCGCGGTCTGGGCCAGGTATGTCATTCGCGGGGAGGCGTGAGATGGAGTTGCCAGCACAGACGTTTCGGGTGACCCGCGCGGACCTGGTCCGCTACGCCGGCGCCTCGGGCGACCTCAACCCGATCCACTGGAGCGACCGGGTCGCCACCAAGGTGGGCCTGCCCGGGGTGATCGCCCACGGCATGTTCACGATGGCGCTGGTCGGGCGGGCGGTCACCGAGTGGGCCGGGTCGCCGGACGCGGTGGTCGAGTACGGCGTGCGTTTCACCCGGCCGGTGGTGGTCCCCGACGATGACCAGGGGACCGAGATCGAGGTGACCGCGCGGGTCCGCGAGGTGACCGAGGACGGTCTCACCCGGCTCGAGGTGACCGCCACCTGCCTGGGTGAGAAGGTGCTGTCGCAGGCGCGGGCAACCATCCGGACGGCACGCTGAGCGGAGCCCGCCACGCGTGGCGGAGAGACCGGTTGGGAAAGTCGGGCGGCTACCCGTACACTGGTCCGCCGTGGGGCAAGTGACCCCTGCTCGGTCGTCTGTGGCCGCGTGGGGCGAGTGTTGCCACATAGGGGTGTAGCTCAATTGGCAGAGCAGCGGTCTCCAAAACCGCAGGCTGCAGGTTCAAGTCCTGTCACCCCTGCGCCTCAGGCCTGACCGTTCCCGTGGGTCGCGCCGCCACTTGGCGGCGTCCGGCCCGTGGTGGTGGCATCGGCGGGGTGGCTCCGAGGCAATCGGGGCCCTCCGGGTGATCCACCGGCCGCGGCCCGTCGCGGGACGGTTGGGTCCGGCCGGCGTGACCAGCGCCGCGTACGCCACTCGGCGTGCGACCCCAGATTCCGCGACGGAGGGCGAAGTGGCCGACAACAAGCGGCGCGACGACGACGGCGACGATCGTCTGGACGACGAGGTCGTCGACGACGTGGCCGACGACGACGCCTCCGGCGCGGACGAGCCGGTTTCCCGGGGAGGCACCGCCACGCGGTCCCGTGCCCGGGCGGAGTCGGCAGACAGCCGGCCGACCACGCGGTCGGAAACGGGTCGGGTGGGCGTCTTCGGCCGCATCGCCCGGTTCTTCCGCGAGGTCGTAGCTGAACTGCGTAAGGTCATCTGGCCGACCCGCAAGGAGTTGCTGACTTACACCGCCGTGGTGGTGGCGTTCGTCGCGGTGATGCTGACGATCGTGGGTGTGCTGGACTTCGGCTTCGCCAAGGTCGTGTTGTTTGTCTTTGGCAACTCGGACTGACCGGCTGCCTCCAGCCATAGTGACGGAAGTGAGCGAGCGTGCCTGAGTACGACGAGACCGCCGGACCGGTGGACGAGCAGTCCACGGTCGCGACGGCGGCTGGTGACGAGTCGGTTGAGGCCGCCAGCGAGCCGGAGTTCCCTACGACCGAGCCCGCCCCGGACGAGGACTACGACCCCGTCGCGGAGCTGAGGCAGAAGCTGCGCTACGCGCCGGGTGACTGGTACGTGGTGCACTCGTACGCCGGCTACGAGAACAAGGTCAAGACCAACCTCGAGACCCGGATCACGAGTCTCGACATGGAGGACTTCATCTACCAGGTCGAGGTGCCGACCCGGGAAGAGGTCGAGGTCAAGAACGGTAAGCGTTCGCAGATCCAGGCCAAGGTCTTCCCGGGTTACATCCTGGTTCGGATGGAGTTGACCGCCGAGTCCTACTCCTGTGTCCGGAACACCCCGGGTGTGACCGGCTTCGTCGGCGCGACCGACCGGGCCGACCGGCCTGCTCCGCTCTCGCTCGACGAGGTGCTGAAGTGGCTGGCGCCGGCTGTCGAGACCGAGCAGAAGAAGTCGAAGCCGGAGATCAAGGTTCTCGACTTCGAGGTGGGCGACTCCGTCACCGTCACCGACGGCGCGTTCGCATCGCTGCCGGCCACGATCAGCGAGATCAACGCCGACCAGCAGAAGCTCAAGGTGCTGGTGTCGATCTTCGGTCGTGAGACTCCGGTGGAGCTCAACTTCAACCAGGTCGCCAAGATCTGATTGGTCGTCGGCGGCGGGCCCGGCCCGCCGCCGACGTCGGCGTACGCGCTCTCGCTCGACCTCGGCGGACGAGTGGGCTGCGGCCTGCGCTACTCTTGAATGTCGCCGCTGTCGCACCGCGCTGACCGTGCGCGCCCGAGGGCGGCGACAGCCGCATTTTCCCAGCTCCAAGCCCCAGGAAGTGACATGCCTCCGAAGAAGAAGCTCGTCAAGACGTTCACGCTTCAGTTGCCGGCGGGCCAGGCCACGCCGGCGCCGCCGGTCGGCCCCGCGCTCGGCCAGCACGGCGTGAACATCATGGAGTTCTGCAAGTCCTACAACGCGCAGACCGAGTCTCAGCGGGGCGACATCGTCCCCGCCGAGATCAGCGTGTTCGAGGACCGGTCCTTCACGTTCGTGCTGAAGACCCCGCCCGCTGCCCGGCTGCTGATCAAGGCCGCCGGTGTGCAGAAGGGTTCGGGTGTTCCGCAGTCCGAGAAGGTCGGCTCGGTCAGCCGCGCCCAGCTGCGTGAGATCGCCGAGAAGAAGATGGCCGACCTCAACGCCAACGACATCGCCCAGGCCGAGAAGATCATCGCCGGCACCGCCCGGTCGATGGGCATCACCGTCAACGACTGACGTCGGCCCCGGCCTTCGACCCAAACCGTGGGAGGGCTCGCGCCGAGCGGCCCGCCAGAGACCACAGGAGTAATCAGCAATGCAGCGCAGCAAGAGCTACCGCAAGGCCGCCGATGTCATCGACCGGTCGAAGCTCTACACCCCCACCGAGGCCGTGAAGCTGGCCAAGGAGACCACCAACGTCAAGTTCGACGCCACGGTCGAGGTCGCCATGCGCCTCGGCGTCGACCCCCGCAAGGCGGACCAGATGGTCCGCGGCGTGGTCAACCTGCCGCACGGCACCGGTAAGACCGCCCGCGTGATCGTGTTCGCCAGCGGCGCGAAGGCCGAAGAGGCCGCCGCCGCGGGTGCGGACGAGGTGGGCACCGATGAGCTGGTCGCCCGCATCCAGGGTGGTTGGCTGGACTTCGACGCGGCGATCGCCACGCCGGACCAGATGGCCAAGATCGGCCGGATCGCGCGGATCCTGGGCCCGCGCGGTCTCATGCCGAACCCGAAGACCGGCACGGTGACCATGGACGTCACCAAGGCGGTGTCGGACATCAAGGGCGGCAAGATCACCTTCCGGGTGGACAAGCACTCCAACCTGCACCTGATCATCGGCAAGGCCTCCTTCACGGAGACCCAGCTGGTGGACAACTACGCTGCGGTGCTCGACGAGGTGCTGCGTGCCAAGCCGTCCGCGGCCAAGGGCAAGTACCTTCGCAAGGTCATCCTGACCACCACGATGGGCCCGGGCGTCCCGGTCGACCCGAACCTGGTGAAGAACCTTCGGGAGGACCAGGCCGACGCCTGAGTCGACAGATTGCTCCGCTGGGGCGCCGCCACGACAGTGGCGGCGCCCCAGCGCGTTCCAGGTGTGGCAGGCTCGACGCCATGCGGCTGGAGAACGTCTGGTTGCGGTACCACCGGCGGGGGCCGTGGGTGCTGCAAGGCATCGATGTGCGGATCGGTCCCGGCGAGGTGGCGATCGTGCTGGGCCGCAACGGGGTGGGCAAGTCGACACTGCTCCAGGTGGCCGCGGGGGTCCTCCGCCCGGGCCGGGGCCGGGTCACCGACCGGCCGGCGCGGGTGGGCTGGGTGCCGGAGCGTTTCCCAGCGGACCAACCGTTCACTGTGACCCGCTATCTGACCGGGATGGCCCGGGTGGCGGGGCTGGGCAGGGCTGCTGCCGACGAGGCCGTTACCTCCTGGACGGACCGGCTCGGGCTGGCCGCCTTCCGCTCGGTCCGGTTGCCGGAGCTGTCCAAGGGCACCGCGCAGAAGGTCGGCCTCGCCCAGGCGCTGCTGCGCCCACCGGGCCTGCTGGTGCTCGACGAGCCGTGGGAGGGGCTGGACGCCGCCACCCGCGAGTTGGTGCCCGAGCTGATCGCCGAGGTGCTCGCCGCCGACGGGTCCGTCCTGGTCAGCGACCACCGCGGCGAGACGGTCCGGCTCCCGGCCGCGCGCCGCTGGTTGGTGGCCGACGGCTCACTTGCCGAGGAGACGTCGTCGACGGACGGGACGATCGCCGTGGTCGAGGTCGCGGTGCCGGCCGCGCGGGTCGCCGGCACCGTCGCCCGGTTGCGCGCCGAGGGCCATCAGGTGCTGCGGGTACGCTCCGACGCCTCCACCGCCGCACCCCAGGCCGTACCCGTCGAGCCGCTCCGGTCGGCCGGTGCCGCCCGACCCGCCGCGCCGCCGCTCGGGATGGCCGGGGAACTGACAGCGGAGCAGCCGGAGGCCGCTGACGTCACTGTCGAGTCGGCAGCGGGGGAGACCCGGTGAGCGCCCTGGTCCGGATGCGGTTGGCCGGTTTCCTGCGAACCGGCCGGGCGTTGGCGCCGTTGCTCGCCGGCCTGATCACGCTCGGCACTCTCTACGGCGGTGGCCGAGCCCAGCCGGCGGAGGCGTACGGCGTCTCCGCTGTCGTGCTCTTCCCGGTGCTCGCCTGGCAGACCAAGATCCTGTTGGACGTCGAGCCGGACGTGCAGCGTCGGCTGGCGCAGGTGACCGTCGGGGTGGCCCGGGAGCGGGTGGCCGGGCTGCTCGCCGCCGCGGTGGCGGCGCTGGTGACGGTGGCTGTCGCGCTCCTCTTTCCGTGGCTGGTCGGCGGGGTGTCCGGCCCGGTCGACCCGGGGGACCGGTCGATTCCGGTCGGGCTCGCGCTGGGATTGTGGGCGCACGCGTTGGTCGTACCCGCTGCGGTTGCCCTTGGGGCGCTGGCCAGCCGGGCGTCGGTGGGCGGCGCCGGGTACGGGGTCGCGGTGTTGGCCCTGGGCGGGGTCGGCGCTGTGGTGTTGGGCCTGACCGGCTCGGTGGTCCCCTGGCTGGCACCGCCGATCATGGCGGCCGCTCGCACCACCGGCGGCGAGGCAGCCGCGCTGACACTGCTGGGGCTGAGCGGGTGGGCGTTGGCCTGGAGCACCGCTGTCGTCGGCGGCTACCTGTGGCGGCGGCGCGCCCAGGGCTGACCGGCACTGGTACGGGTGACGCGGCTCACCTGGGGCGATTTGGTGCTGCTGGTCGGGGCGCGTACTCTTCAACCGTCATCCGTGTTCTCATGGATGAGGAACCACCCAAAGACCGCTGGTCACCGTGCTTCGGCACGGTCGAAGGTCCCGCGACGACGGGCGACCCGCGTAGGGCGGCAAGCGTAACTCGGCAGTGAGCATGGTCCGCCGACCATGACGATCCGCCGGCCCTCGCCCCGTGCGCCCTGCGCCGGGGCTTTTTCGTTGTCGCGTCGCCTCCGCCCCCGTTCCGGCTTCGGCCGAGACAGGGACCAGCCTCGAGTAACGAGAGAGGAGGGACATGGCGGACAAGCCGATCCGGGCCGACAAGGCCACGGCCGTCGCTGAGCTGACCGAGAGCTTCCGCAGTTCGGGCGCCACCGTGCTGACCGAGTACCGCGGTCTGACGGTTTCCCAGCTCACCCAGCTTCGGCGCTCGCTCGGCGCCGATACCAGCTACACGGTCGCGAAGAACACGCTGGCCAAGCGTGCTGCGACGGACGCGGGCATCACCGGCCTCGACGAGCTGTTCACCGGTCCTACCGCGCTGACTTTCGTTTCGGGCGACGTCGTCGAGGCGGCGAAGGGGCTTCGCGACTTCGCGAAGGCCAACCCGAAGCTCGTCATCAAGGGCGGTGTCTTCGAGGGCAAGGCCATCACCGCGGCCGAGGTCACGAAGCTCGCCGACCTTGAGTCCCGCGAGGTGCTGCTGGCCAAGCTGGCCGGCGCGATGAAGGGCAACCTGAGCAAGGCCGCGGCCCTGTTCCAGGCCCCGCTGTCGAAGACCGCCCGTCTGGCGGCTGCACTGCAGGACAAGCGCGAGAAGGAGGGCGCCGAGGCGGCCTGAGGCCCCCACGGCGCACCAGTTCTTACTTAACAGAATCAGGAAAGGACGCCAGATATGGCGAAGCTCAGCACCGACGAGCTGCTCGACGCGTTCAAGGAGATGACGCTGATCGAGCTCTCTGAGTTCGTGAAGCAGTTCGAGACGACCTTCGAGGTCACCGCTGCCGCTCCGGTCGCGATCGCCCAGGGTGGCGGCGGCGGCGCCGCCGCGGCCGAGGCCGAGCCGGAGCAGGACGAGTTCGACGTCATCCTCGAGGCTGACGGTGGCAAGAAGATCCAGGTCATCAAGGTCGTGCGTGAGCTGACCGGCCTGGGCCTCAAGGAGGCCAAGGACGCGGTCGAGTCCGCGCCGAAGGCCATCCTGGAGAAGGTCAACAAGGAGACCGCCGACAAGGCGAAGGCCAAGCTCGAGGGTGAAGGCGCCAAGGTCACCCTCAAGTGACCTGACGTTCCACAAACGCGTACCCGGCTCGTGAGCTGGGACACCATCGCGTCACGGCGGGCGGTGATCCGACACGGATCACCGCCCGCCGTGTTTGTGGATCTGGCCGCGACCGGTCCTGAGCTGCGCTCCAACAATGGGTACCCTTGACCCGAACGAGCGTGGCGGGTCGCCCTCCAGTGGGAAACAAGGGACAACCCGGATACCGGCCCTTGACGCGGCCCGGGGCTGCCAGGCACGCTGACACCAGCAAGACACCGCGCTTGCGACGGCCACGACGTGGGTATGACAGCGGCGGCACCATCAGCCGCTGTAACCCGAGCGGCCCAGTGGGGAGTTGCGTTCTGAGCGGCCCGGCAGACCCCGGTTGACGGGGGCCGAGGCGCGCTCCGCAAACAACCTGCGGGGTGGGCTGGACAGCGGTTAGCCTCTCGGCTACACTGCTAGTTTGCGCTGCCTTCCGACTTGACCCCTGCTCGGAAATGTCCGTTTACGGATATTTCTGGTGGGGTCATTGGAGTGCACGCGTACCAGCCGTTCTGCAGCACCGGTCCTCGGAAGGACGCATCTTGGCAGCTTCCCGCCCTGCGAAGACCAGTCGTACGTCGAGCGCATTCGCTCCCCGCCGAGTTTCATTCGGCAGGATCACCGAACACCTCGAGGTCCCCAACCTCCTTGCCATCCAAAACGAGTCCTTCGACTGGCTCGTCGGCAACGAGGCTTGGCAGGGCCGGTCGGCGGACGACCCGCACGCACGATCGGGTCTCGCGGAGATCCTTGAAGAGATCAGTCCCATTGAGGACTTCTCCGGCACCATGTCACTCTCCTTCTCGGCGCCGCGCTTCGACGAGGTCAAGGCCTCGATCGAGGAGTGCAAGGAGAAGGACCTGACCTACTGCGCTCCGCTCTTCGTGACCGCGGAGTTCACCAACAACACCACTGGCGAGATCAAGAGCCAGACGGTGTTCATGGGTGACTTCCCGATGATGACGCCCAAGGGCACCTTCGTCATCAACGGCACCGAGCGCGTCGTGGTCAGCCAGCTCGTCCGTTCTCCGGGCGTGTACTTCGACAAGCAGCCGGACAAGACCTCCGACCGCGACCTCTCCAGCGTCAAGGTCATCCCGAGTCGGGGTGCCTGGCTGGAGTTCGACATCGATAAGCGCGACACGGTCGGCGTACGCATCGACCGCAAGCGTCGGCAGGCCGTCACCGTCCTGCTCAAGGCCATCGGATGGTCGGCCGAGCGGATCCGTGAGAAGTTCGGCTGGTCCGAGCTGATGATGACCACGCTCGAGAAGGACCACATCGCCGGCGCCGACGAGGCTCTGCTCGACATCTACCGCAAGCTGCGCCCTGGCGAGCCGCCGACGCGCGAGAACGCCCAGACCCTGCTCGACAACCTCTTCTTCAACCCGAAGAGGTACGACGTCGCCAAGGTCGGGCGCTACAAGTTCAACAAGAAGCTCGAAGTCGGCGTTCCGATCACCACCGGCACGCTGACCGAGGACGACATCGTCGCCACCGTGGAGTACCTGTGCCGGCTGCACGCCGGTGAGGACGGCTACGAGGCCGACGACATCGACCACTTCGGCAACCGGCGCCTCCGTACGGTGGGCGAGCTGATCCAGAACCAGGTTCGGGTCGGCCTGTCCCGGATGGAGCGTGTCGTCCGCGAGCGGATGACCACGCAGGACGTCGAGGCGATCACCCCGCAGACCCTGATCAACATCCGCCCGGTGGTGGCGGCGATCAAGGAGTTCTTCGGGACGTCCCAGCTGTCCCAGTTCATGGACCAGACCAACCCGCTGGCGGGCCTGACCCACCGGCGTCGGCTGAGCGCGCTCGGCCCGGGTGGTCTGTCCCGGGAGCGGGCCGGCTTCGAGGTCCGCGACGTGCACCCGTCCCACTACGGCCGGATGTGCCCGATCGAGACGCCGGAAGGCCCGAACATCGGCCTGATCGGCGCGCTGTCCACCTTCGCCCGGGTCAACCCGTTCGGCTTCATCGAGACGCCGTACCGGAAGGTCGTCGAGGGTCGGGTCACCGACCAGATCGACTACCTGACCGCGGACGAGGAGGACCGGTTCGTCAAGGCCCAGGCCAACGCGCGCCTGAAGGCTGACGGCACGTTCGCCGAGGACCGGGTGCTCTGCCGTCGTAAGGGCGGCGAGACCGAGGACGTCGTCCCCGGTGCCGTCGACTACATGGACGTCTCGCCCCGGCAGATGACCTCGGTCGCGACCGCCATGATCCCGTTCCTCGAGCACGACGACGCCAACCGGGCACTGATGGGCGCGAACATGCAGCGCCAGGCAGTGCCGCTGGTCAAGGCCGAGGCGCCGCTCGTGGGTACGGGCATGGAGTACCGGGCCGCTGTCGACGCTGGCGACGTGGTGGTCGCCGAGGTCGGCGGTGTGATCGAGGATCTCTGCGCCGACTACGTCACCATCCACCAGGATGACGGCCACCGCCGGACGTACCTGCTGCACAAGTTCCGCCGCTCCAACGCCGGCTCCTGCGTCAACCAGAAGCCGGTCGTCTTCGAGGGCGACCGCGTCGAGGCCGGTCAGGTCATCGCCGACGGTCCGTGCACCGACGAGGGCGAGATGGCACTCGGACGCAACCTGCTGGTGGCGTTCATGTGCTGGGAGGGCCACAACTACGAGGACGCGATCATCCTGTCGCAGCGTCTCGTGCAGCAGGACGTGCTCACCTCGATCCACATCGAGGAGCACGAGGTCGACGCCCGGGACACCAAGCTCGGTCCGGAGGAGATCACCCGCGACATCCCGAACGTCAGCGAGGAAATGCTCGCTGACCTCGACGAGCGCGGCATCATCCGGATCGGCGCCGAGGTCGTCCCCGGTGACATCCTGGTCGGCAAGGTCACGCCCAAGGGTGAGACCGAGCTGACCCCGGAGGAGCGCCTGCTCCGCGCGATCTTCGGTGAGAAGGCGCGTGAGGTTCGGGACACCTCGCTGAAGGTGCCGCACGGCGAGACCGGCACGGTCATCGGTGTGCGCACGTTCTCCCGCGAGGACGGCGACGAGTTGCCGCCGGGTGTCAACGAGCTGGTCCGGGTCTACGTCGCCCAGAAGCGCAAGATCCAGGACGGCGACAAGCTGGCCGGCCGGCACGGCAACAAGGGTGTCATCTCGAAGATCCTGCCGATCGAGGACATGCCGTTCCTTGAGGACGGCACCCCCGTCGACATCGTGCTCAACCCGCTCGGTGTGCCGAGCCGGATGAACATCGGCCAGGTGCTGGAGACCCACCTCGGTTGGGTCGCCAAGACCGGTTGGAAGGTCGAGGGTGACGACGCCGACTGGAAGCGTCAGCTGCGCTCGATCGACGCGCACGAGTCCGAGGGCGACACCAACGTGGCCACCCCGGTCTTCGATGGTGCTCGCGAGGAGGAGATCTCCGGTCTGCTCGAGTCGACCCTGCCCAACCGGGACGGCAAGCAGCTGATCGGTCGTACCGGCAAGGCGCAGCTGTTCGACGGTCGTTCCGGTGAGCCGCTGCCGGACCCGATCGCTGTCGGCTACGTCTACATCCTGAAGCTCAACCACCTGGTCGACGACAAGATCCACGCTCGTTCGACCGGCCCGTACTCGATGATCACGCAGCAGCCGCTGGGTGGTAAGGCGCAGTTCGGTGGTCAGCGTTTCGGTGAGATGGAGTGCTGGGCGATGCAGGCGTACGGCGCTGCCTACGCCCTGCAGGAGCTGCTCACGATCAAGTCCGACGACGTGCTCGGCCGAGTGAAGGTCTACGAGGCCATCGTCAAGGGCGAGAACATCCCGGAGCCGGGCATCCCGGAGTCGTTCAAGGTGCTGCTCAAGGAGCTGCAGTCGCTGTGCCTCAACGTTGAGGTGCTCTCCAGCGACGGTGTGGCCCTGGAAATGCGCGAGACCGACGACGAGGTGTTCCGGGCCGCTGAGGAGCTGGGCATCGACCTGTCCCGGCGCGAGCCGAGCTCGGTCGAAGAGGTCTGAGGTGAGCGGTCGGGGGGGGGGGGGGGGGGCCCCCCCCCCCCCCCCCCCAAAAAAAAAAAAAAAAAAAAAAAAAAAAGAAAAATGGGAGTGGAAAAA
>NZ_JBEZGK010000037.1:0-55249 GCF_040649935.1 Micromonospora sp. NPDC048842
GCCAGGTATAACGACCCCGCCCGGCCCACGATTCCGCCGCCGGGGTGGCCCCGACCACCCGACACCCGACGTCAGACCCGACAAACCGCCCACCCTGACGGCCTATCGAACCCGACATGCCGGCCCCGGCGTCGTGATCGACTCGGGTTCCTGAAAGTCGCGGTGTCCGGGTGTCGGGGATGCCCCGACGTCATGAAAGCCGAGTGGATCATGTCGGTCTGCGCCGTTTCCGTGGCCCTGGCCGTGTTGACCTGGGGCAGAGCGCCGTGCGGACTGGCCCGGCCAGGGGCACAGCGCCGTACGGAACCTCGCGGACCGGAAGATCGCGCTCGAACCAGGAAAGAGGCCCCTCCCTACACCACGAGGCCACTACATCCAGGATCGAGCGCGATCATGCGGGGGCGTGACACCTCAACCGCCTTGGCTAGCCGACGATGTGGCCGACGGGCGGGCGGCGTGCGGGGTGCGCGGTTGGGGCGAGAGCGGTCAGGTTGCGTCGAGCAGCTTCAGGACCGCGTCGCGGGCGGCCAGGACGGCTGCCTCGGACTGCGGACCGTGGTTGAGGATCTCGAAGGAGTGCTGGCCGTCCGGCACCTCGATCACCTGCATCGGCCAGCCCTGGGCGGTCGCTGCGGGGAGGAACGCGTCGATGCCGGCCAGGACCGGCGGGATGTCCTGGCCGGCGCGGGTCAGCACCAGTGGCACGTTCGTGCCGGAGTTGAGTGCCTCGACCGGCAGGAACCGAGCGTCGACTTCCCAGCCGGGGAACGGGATGAGCAGCGGGTACGTCAGTGCGATCCCGCGTAGCCATGGCGGCGGAACGCGTAGCCAGTCGGCCGCGAAGAGGCCGCCGCCGGAGAAGAACCACAGCACCACCCGCTCGCTGTCGACCCGCGGATCGGCGCGGACCTGCTCGACCATCGCGGCGATGTCGTCGGCTGCGGCGGGCAGCGCCGACAGGTCGGACACCTGGTAGCTGACCAGCGCGGTGACCACGCCGCTCTCGGCGAGCAGCGCGCCGTAGCCGCGGTAGAGCAACCAGTCGCGGGGGTCGGGCGCGTCGGGTGGCAGCGGAGCGCCGTGCACCACCACGACGGCGGGCGCGGGACCGGTGCGGGTGGGCAGGTGCAGGTCGACGTTGCCGTGTCGTTCGACAGGCGCGGCCGGGATGGACAGGACGAAGGGCCGTTGCGCGACGGGCGTCGTCATGGCCTCATCGTATCGATCATCGACCTGACAGTCTGCCCCACAGATGATCTACAGAGGACGATGGGTCAGGTCGGGTCGCCGGGTTTCGTGGCGTCGCTGGCCTGGGCATGTCGCTCCAGCAGCCGCTGCCGGATCTCCTCGGGGGTGTACGCGCGCCGACGCCGTTCGGCCCGCGCGATGACCACACCGGAGGCCGCGACACCGGCGAGCCCGGCCAGCCCGAGAACCTTCCACCACCGCATTCGTTGCCGCATCGGCCTAGGCTAGACCCTCATGAGCATCAGCCTGGATGAGGCCGTCGAGTTGACCCGCACCGGTGACGTGTGGGTGTTCCGGGGTCGCAGCGTGCCGGACCGGGCGATTCAGTTCACCACCAACAGCCCGGTGAACCACGTCGGGATGGCGGTGGTGCTGGACGACATGCCGCCGCTGATGTGGCACGCGGAGTTGGGCAGGTCGTTGCCGGACCTGTGGTCGGGCAGCCACCAACGCGGCGTCCAGCTGCACGACCTGCGGGACGCGGTCTGCGTCTGGGCCAACCGGTACGGCCAACGGGCCTGGCTGCGGCAGCTCGACCCGCCGGCCGACGCGGAGATGGAGCGGGCGGTGCTGCGGACGATCGCGCGGTTGGACGGCACGCCGTTCCCGTCGACCGCCCAGTTGGCGTGGCGCTGGGTGCGTGGTCGGGTGCCGGCGCTGCCGCGCCCCGGCCGGCTCGCCGACCGCCCTAACCCAGCCGACCGTGCAAACTCCTCCGGCCCGGCCACTCCGGCTCGGTCGGTGGGGGAGCGGGACCGGGCGCTGGAGACGGCGTACTGCGCCGAGGTGGTGGCGGTGACCTATGAGGCGATGGGGTTGCTGCCGGCGGGTCGGCGTCCGAACTGGTATGACCCGGGGCGGTTCTGGAGTGGCGACGACCTGGGCCTGGCCGCCGACGCCCGGTTGGGTTCCGAGATCGAGGTGCAGGTACCGCCGCGCTGAGGTTTGACCTGTGCGGTGACCGGCAATTGCTGTGACCGTGAACGCCTCCACGGATCTTGACACGCTGGCCGACTTCTTCGACCGGTACGGCGTGGCGCTGACCTCCGGTGACCTGCCGGCCATCGCCGGCTGCTACGCCCTGCCGGGGCTGGTGGTGGCCGACACCTACAGCTTCTCGTTCACGTCCGCGGCGGCGGTGGCGCTGTCCTTCGTGGGCGCCGCACCCGACTACCAGGATCGGGAGTTGGTCGCGGCCCACGCCCGGATCGAGGACGTGCAGCAGGTGTCCGCGCTGTTGACGATGGTGGCGGTGGAGTGGGAGTTCCTGGACAGTCGGGGGCAGGCGGTGCCGGGGGAGCGGTACCGGTACCTGCTGCGTATCTCGGATGACGGACCACTGATCTGCACTGTCGTCCGGACGGGCTGACCGACGGGGGCCGGTCGGCCCGATCCGTACCCGCCCGGTTTCCGGTTCGTGCGGCGCTGGCTACGCTGTCGCGTCGGTGGGGACGAGGGGAGACCTGATGGCGGTGCGGCCGGACGGTACGGCAGATTCGCGGGCGGCGCGGGTGTTGGCGTCGGTGCCGTGGATCGTGGTGCTGCTCGGGGTGTGCGCGCTGGTGGTGCTCCTGGTGATCGCGCTGTTGTCGTTCCGGACCAGGGAGCGGGACGCGCCGACGCAGGCCGCGCCTCCGGCGTTCCTGCCGACCGTGCCGGCCGCCGCGTCGGCCACCGGTGGGCCGACTCCGGCAGCTGTGGAGCGGCGTTCGGTGTCGCCGCGACCGTCCCGCAGTAGTCGGACGCCGTCACCGCGGGCCACAGTCACCGGCTCGCCGACTCCGGGGCGGACGAGCGTCCTGATGGCGCCGTCTGCGGACGACACTGTCAGCGCCCGGTACGAGGTCGGTTCGAACGGCTGGGACGGGGACGCGGCGGTGCTGACGATCGCCAACGAGTCGAGTCGATCGATGGACTGGCAGGTGGAGTTGGTGTTCGACGACGACACCTGGACTCTGCGAGTGGGTGATGACTCTGGCGTCTCGGTGCGGGGGCGCGGGCACGGGGAGTTCGTGGTGCGCGGCACCCGCTCGCTGGATGCGGGTGACTCTAGGACGCTGCGGCTGCGCGTCGGCTGGGGCGACTCGGCGCAGCGACCGGTCAAGTGCACTGTCAACGGGGGCGACTGCCGGATCGGCTGAGCCAGCGCCGCACCGCGTAGACCGCCGCACCGCGTAGACCGCCGCGCTGCTAGACCGCTGCACCGCTAAACCGTTGCACCCCTAGACCGCCGCACCGCTAGACCGCCGCGCCGCCAAGGCTTTCCGGGTCGGGCCGCCGATCGCTACGCTGCGCGGACGGTCCGCTGAAGGAGGTACATGTCCGGCATGCGCCGTGTTCCGCGCCCGCCGCACGGTCCGGTGGCGATCGCCACGTCGCCCTGGATCGTGGTCGGCGCCGGTGTCGTCGTGATGGTGGTCCTGCTCATCGTGGCTCTGGGCGCGTACCGGGGACGTAGCCCCGCGCCGGACGGCGCGCAACCGCCGGCGCTGCCGGTGCCGTCCGCGGTGGTGGCGCCGAGCGTGCCCACCTCGGTGCCGTCTCCGGCACCGGTGCTGCCGGGGATATCCGGCCGTGCGAGCGGGCTGCCGCCGAGCGCCGCGGCCGGGTCCGGGTCACCGTCGGCCGACCCGACGGCCGGTCCGATCGGGAAGCCGACGGCGACGCGGTCGCCGAGCCGGGCCGGGCCGGGGCAGTCGGCGATGACCGGGCGGTACCGGGTGGTGCAGAGCTTCGACGGGGGTTTCATCGGCGAGGTGGCGATGGCCAACACGTCCACCCGGAGCCGTGGTTGGACAGTGCGGTTGGAGTTCTCCGGTGGACGGCTGGTGACCGCGTGGGTGGAGGGCGTCCCGCAGGGAACGATCCGCCAGTCCGACGACGGCTTCACGTACGTCAGCGGGGTCGACGTGTCGCCCGGCGGCTCGGTGTCATTGCGGTTCCACATGGAGCGGGCGCCCAGCACGCCGAGGGAGTGCACCGTGGACGGGGCCCGCTGCAACGGGCTCTGAGCGGCGCTTCCGCAAGGATGCTGCTGTGTTGCGACCATGTTTGCAAGGTATTGCAGAATGTTTCGGCAAGGGTTAGCGTGCGGCCAATCAGCGACCAGAGGAAGGCGTCGATGAAACCCCCGCCGATACCGCGCACTGCCCTGCTGGCCCTTGCCTCCCTGCTCACCGTCACTCTCGTCGGCGCTCCGGTCGCCGTGCACCCCGCCGCTGCGGGTCCCCGGCCGTCCGACGGCGCCCCACTCGCGATCGGCGGCGCGACCCAGTGGCGTGCCGAACCCACAGCCGAGGCGCTGCTGAAGGCCGGTGGCAACTCCGCCCGAGCCGAGCAGTTCTACTTCGTCCTGCCGGACCGGTTCGCCAACGGAGACCCCCGCAACGACTCCGGCGGCCTCACCGGCGACCGGCTGCGGACCGGCCTCGACCCGACCGACAAGGGCTTCTATCACGGCGGCGACCTCAAGGGCGTCATCGACAAGTTGGACTACATCCAGGGGATGGGCACCACTGCCATCTGGCTCGCCCCGATCTTCAAGAACCGGCCGGTGCAGGGCACCGGCAACGACGTCTCGGCCGGCTACCACGGTTACTGGATCACCGACTTCACCCAGGTGGACCCGCACTTCGGCACCATGGAAGAGATGAAGCGACTGGTCAAGCTCGCCCACCAGCGCGGCCTCAAGATCTACCTTGATGTGATCGTCAACCACACCGCCGACGTGATCAAGTACGCCGAGGACAAGTACGCGTACGTGGACAAGGCGACATCGCCGTACACCGACGCGCAGGGGCGGGCGTTCGAGGACCGCAACTACGCCGACGGCTCCCGGGCGTTCCCGCCGGTCGACAAGGAGTCCTTCCCGTACACGCCGACGTTCGCCGAGCCGAAGGACGCGAGCGTCAAGGTCCCGGCCTGGCTGAACGACGCCACCATGTACCACAACCGGGGTGACTCCACCTTCGCCGGCGAGAACAGCGAGTACGGCGACTTCTTCGGCCTCGACGACCTGTGGACCGAGCGTCCCGAGGTGGTCCGTGGCCTGACCAAGGCGTACGGGGACTGGATCGGCGCGACCGGCGTCGACGGCTTCCGGCTGGACACCGTCAAGCACGTCAACATGGACTTCTGGCCGCAGTTCAGTCAGGGCATCGAGCGGGCCGCCGAGAAGGCCGGCAAGAAGGACTTCTTCATGTTCGGCGAGGTGTACAGCGCCGACCCGGAGATCAGCTCCAGCTACGTCCGCCAGGGTGGCCTGCCGGCCACCCTCGACTTCGCCTTTCAGGAGGCCGCGCGGGGCTTCACCGCCGGCGCCGGCTCCGCGAAGGCGCTCGCCGACGTGTACGCCCGCGACGACCTCTACGCGGCCCGGGACACCGACGCGGGCCGGTTGACCACCTTCCTGGGCAACCACGACATGGGCCGGATCGGATCGTTCATCGCCGGTGGTGGCAGCGACCCGGCCAGCCACCTGCGTCGTGACCAGCTCGCGCACCAGTTGATGTTCCTGACCCGTGGCCAGCCGGTGGTCTACTCCGGCGACGAACAGGGCTTCACCGGCCCGGGTGGGGACAAGGACGCCCGCCAGGACATGTTCGCGTCAAAGGTTCCCGACTACCTCGACGACGACCTGCTCGGCACCGACCGCACGCACGCCAGCGACCAGTTCGACGCGACCCACCCGCTGTACCGGACCATCGCCGACCTGGGCCGGCTGCGCAAGGCCCACCCGGCGTTGCGCGACGGCGTGCAGGTCACCCGGTACGCGGACGACGGGCCGGGCGTCTTCGCCGCCTCCCGGATCGCCCCGGCCGACCGCACCGAGTACGTGGTGGCAGTGAACAACGCCGACACCGCGCAGACTGTCACGGTGGACACCTGGTCGGCCGGCGCCACCTTCACCGGCATCTACGGCGGCTCGGAAGACGAACAGGCCGGCGACGACGGCGAGTTGACCCTCACCGTGCCGCCGCTGTCGGCGGCGGTGTTCCGGGCCGGCAACCCCATCGCACCGGCGGCCGACAAACCGACCATCACCATCACCAGCCCGGTTCCGGACGCGGCGGTCGCCACCCGGGCGGCGGTCACCGCCCGGGTGACCGGCGACCCGCTGGCCACCGTCACCGTCGCGGCGCGGGTGGCCGGCGGCCGGTGGACGCTGCTGGGCAGCGCCGACCACGCCCCGTACACGGTGCAGCACGACCTGACCGGCCTGGCCGGCGGCACCGGTGTCGAGTACAAGGCGGTGGTCCGCGACGGCAGGGGTCGTACCGCCACCGCCCGGTCCACAGCAGTCGTGGGGACCCCGCCGCAGGGCAGCTCCCGGGAGTGGGCGGTGGTGCACTACCAGCGACCGGCCGGGGGGTACGACGACTGGGGGCTGTACGCGTGGGGGGACATCGACCCGGCGTACGTCACCGAGTGGCCGAAGGGGCAGCCGTTCGCCGGGGAGGACTCCTACGGTCGGTTCGCCTGGGTGAAACTCAAGCCGGGCGCCACGTCGGTGAACTTCCTGGTTGTCGACAAGGCCGGTACGAAGGACGTCGCCCAGGACCGCAGCATCGACGTCACCCGGACCGGCGAGATCTGGCTCAAGCAGGGCGACCCGGCGATCTACCCGAGCAGGCAGGCGGCCGCCGGTGAACCGGAGCCGCCGGTCGAGGAGGGCACCGCCGTGCTCCACTATCGGCGGGCCGACGGCAACTACGACGGCTGGGGCCTGCACCTCTGGGACGGTGCGGCCAACCCGACCGAGTGGTCCGCCCCGCTGCGGCCGAGCTCCGTCGACGCGTTCGGGGCGGTGTTCCGGGTGCCGCTGGCGGCCGGTGCCACCGGCCTGAACTACATCATCCACCAGGGCGACACCAAGGACCTGCCCGACGACCAGCGGCTCGACTTCGCCAGCGCCGGCCGGGAGGTGTGGCTGCTCGCCGCCACGCCGGGCCGCCTGTTGCCGTCGACAGCCACCACCGCCAGCGGAGACACCGACATCGGCAAGCAGAAGGCGCACTGGATCGACAGGTCCACAGTGGCGTGGCAGACCCCGCCGACCGACGGCAAGACGTACGCGTTGGTCACCGCGCCCACCGGCGGGGTCAGCGTGGTCGACGGCGAGCTGACCGGCACGTACACCACACTGCCGCTGCGGGCGCAGCGCAACGGGCTCACCGACGCACAACGCGACAGGTTCCCGCACCTGTGGTCGTACCGTAGCTTCGCCCTGGACCGGGCGGACCTGGCCAAGGTCCCGGCGGCGCTGCGGGGGCAGTTGCTGGTCACCGAGCGCGACGCCGAGGGTGCGCTGCTCGCCGCGACCGGCGTGCAGATCCCCGGCGTACTCGACGACGTCTACTCCCGGGCGGCCGACGCCACCCTCGGGCCCACCTTCGCGGGCCGGACGCCCAGCCTCGCGCTGTGGGCGCCGACCGCCCACAGCGTGCGCCTGCACCTGTTCGACTCGCCCACCGCCGCAGCCAAGACGGTGCCGATGCGCCGCGACGACCGCACCGGCGTCTGGTCGGTGCGCGGCGACCACACCTGGACCGGCAAGTTCTACCGGTACGAGGTGCGGGCGTGGCAGCCCGCGGCACAGCGGATGGTCACCGCGTCGGTGACCGACCCGTACGCGGTGGCCCTCGCCGCGGACTCCACGCACAGCCAGCTCGTCGACCTGAACGACAGGGCGCTGGCACCCCCCGGGTGGCGCACGCTGCGCAAACCGGCACCGGTGCCGGCCGCGAAGGCGCAGATCACGGAGCTGTCCGTGCGGGACTTCTCCATCGCCGACGACACGGTGCCGGCCGAGCGCCGGGGGACCTTCCTCGCGTTCACCGACCCGGGAACCGCCGGCATGACCCACCTGCGGGCGCTCGGCGACGCCGGGGTCACCCACCTGCACCTGCTGCCGGTGTTCGACTTCGCGACGATCCCGGAGAAGCGGGCCGACCAACGGCAGCCGGCCTGCGACCTGGCGGCGCTGCCGCCGGACTCGGCCGAGCAGCAGAAGTGCGTGGCGGCGGTCGCCGAAACCGACGGCTACAACTGGGGGTACGACCCGCTGCACTACACGGTGCCGGAGGGCGGCTACGCCGTCGACCCGGTCGGCGCGGCGCGGACCACCGAGTTTCGGCGGATGGTCGCCGGGGCGAACGACGCCGGGCTGCGGGTGGTCATGGACGTGGTCTACAACCACACGTCGGCGGCCGGCACCGACGCGAAGTCGGTGCTCGATCAGATCGTGCCCGGCTACTACCACCGGCTGCTGGAGGACGGCACCGTGGCCAACTCCACCTGCTGCGCCAACACCGCCCCCGAGCACGCCATGATGGGCAAGCTGGTGGTCGACTCGCTGGTCACCTGGGCCCGGCAGTACAAGGTGGACGGGTTCCGCTTCGACCTGATGGGTCACCACCCGAAGGCGAACATCCTTGCCGTCCGGGCGGCCCTGGACCGGCTCACCGTCGCCCGCGACGGCGTCGACGGCAAGGCGATCATGCTCTACGGCGAGGGCTGGAACTTCGGCGAGGTCGCCAACGACGCCCGTTTCCTCCAGGCCACCCAGGCCAACATGGCCGGCACCGGCATCGGCGCCTTCAACGACCGACTGCGCGACGCGGTGCGCGGTGGCGGACCGTTCGACGCCAACCCCCGGGTGCAGGGTTTCGCCTCCGGGCTCTACACCGACCCGAACGGCGACGCGGTCAACGGGTCGCCGGCCGAGCAGAAGGCCCGACTGCTGCACGCCCACGACCTGATCAAGGTGGGGCTCACCGGCAACCTGCGCGGCTACCAGTTCACCGACACCGCCGGGCGTGCGGTCACCGGGGCGCAGGTGGACTACAACGGCTCCCCGGCCGGCTACACCGCCGCGCCGGGGGAGGCAGTCACCTACGCCGACGCGCACGACAACGAGATCCTGTACGACGCGTTGGCGTACAAACTGCCGCAGGCCACGACAGCGGCGGACCGCTCACGGATGCAGGTGCTGGCGCTGGGCACTGTGGTGCTGGGACAGGGCACCGGGTTCGTCACCGCCGGCACCGAACGGCTGCGGTCGAAGTCGCTGGACCGCAACTCGTACAACTCCGGTGACTGGTTCAACCAGATCCGCTGGGGCTGTGAAGGGGGCAACGGGTTCGGCGCCGGTCTTCCGCCCGCGCCCGACAACGAGGACAAGTGGTCGTACGCGAAGCCGCTGCTGGCCGACCCGGCGCTGGTGCCGGACTGCGCGGCGATCAACACCACCGACGCCCGGTACGCCGAGTTGCTGCGCATCCGGGCGTCGTCGCCGGTGTTCGGGCTGGCCACCGCCGAGCAGGTCCAGCGGAGGGTGGCGTTCCCGCTGTCCGGTGCCCAGGAGACGCCGGGGGTGCTGACCATGACCCTGGACGCCAGTGGGCTGGGCGGGCCGTGGAAGTCGCTGACAGTCGTCTTCAACAGCACGCCGTCGGCGGCCGACCAGACGGTGACCGGACTGCGCGGAGCGGACGTGGCACTGCACCCGGTGCTTGTCGACTCGGCCGACCCGGTGCTGCGTACCGCCTCGTTCGACAGGGCGGCCGGCACGTTCACCGTACCGGCGCGCAGCGTGGCGGTCTTCGTCCAGAAGTGACGTGAACCGGCCCCCTTCCGCGTCTCGCGGAAGGGGGCCGGCCGTTGTGCTGGCGCTACGCCGTCGTCACCCGAGGGTTGATCAGGCGAAGCAGTTGTCGATCGTGCCGCCCGGGATGGCCAGGCAGTTGGTCGGACGGTTCGCGGTGATCGCGGACTTGTCGTCCAGGTTCACGTCTCCGAAGAAGCTGAAGACACCGCCCGGCTCGAAGGTGGAGAAGTTGTGGGCGACCTTCGTCTTCGACAGGTTGACCTCGCCGAAGATGTTGAAGATGCCGCCGCCGACTCCGATCGGGCCCACGGCCCGGTTGCCGACAACCTCGCTGTCGCGCAGCGTGGTGACGCTGCCGGCGTTGAAGAGCCCGCCGCCGAAGAAGCCGGCGGTGTTGTCCTTGATGCTGCTCTTCTCGAAGGTGGCCACGCTGTCGAAGGCGATGGCCACACCGCCACCGACACCGGCGGTGCTGTTCTTCTCGACAGTGACGTTGTGCAGGTTCAGCTGGCTGTCCGCCGCAGCGAGACCGCCACCGGCGAGAACCGCGGTGTTCGAGACGAACTTGGTCTCGTACGCAGTGGTGTTGCCCTCGATGTCGAGGTAGCCGCCACCGAAGCCGAGCGTCTCGTTGTCGGTGATCTCGGTCTTCTTCAGCTCGACCGTTCCGCCGTCGACGTCCTCGGTGAAGATCTCCGCGGCACCGTTGGAGATACCGCCACCACCGATGACGGCGGTGTTGTCCTTGATCTTCGACTCCTCGACCTTGAGCAGCCCGGCGTTGAAGACGCCGCCACCGAAGAAGAAGGCGGTGTTACGGGTGACGGTGCTGTGCCAGATCTTCGTGGTGCCGAAGTTGGCCACACCACCACCGTTGCCGCCCGACTGGTTCAGGACGACCTCGGACTCCAGGATCTCGGCGGTGCCACCCGGCTGGACCAGGATTCCGGCGCCGTCGTTCTCCTCCGGCTGCTCGACGAGCGGCGTGACGACGCCCGGCGTGACCTTCGGGGTGACCTTCGGCGCGGCCTTCAGGCCGGCCTTCGGGTTGGCCTGCCGCGCGGTGAGCGCCTGGGCCAACGGAACGCCCGCCTTCACCTGCGCGGCGAGCGCCTCGGAGTCCGAGTAGGCCGCCCAGACCGCGGCCGGCTCGACACCGTTCTCCAGTTCGAGGGTCTGGCCACCCTTGATGGTCAGGCCCTTGATGGTGAGGTGACCACCGGCGCCGACGTTGAGGATGCGGAAGTAGTCCGCAGTGGCTTCCCGAGAGATCGTGGTGTGCTCGCCCTTGAGCGTGATCCGCTCGGTGATGATCGGCAAGCCGTTGCCCTCGTAGTCGTTGCGGGTCAGGTTGTAGGTGCAGCCCTTGGCCAGCTCCAGCACACCGCCGTGCTTGTTGTTGGCGAACACGATCGCCTGAATCAGCTTGTCGGTGTCGCAGGGCACCTCCTTCCCGCGCTCGTGGTCCTTGTCCTTGTCCTTGTCCCGGTTCTTGTCGTCCCGGTTCTTGTCCTCGTCCTTGTCCCAGTCGCGCGCCTCGTCACCTCGCTGGTCGCCGTCCTTGCTGACCTGCGCGGTGTTCCAGTTCAGGCCGACCGCTCCGGCGCTGCCCGCGACGCCCACCGCCGCGAGACTGATCACGCCCGTCAAACCGGCCACGCCACTGGCGAGCCAGAGCTTGCGGCGGCTCTTGGCCGTCGCCCGCCCGGAGGCTTCTTTGTTCGTTAGGTAGTTGGACATCGGAGCTCTCTGCCCTCTCCTCGTACCAGACAGGGTCGCCGCCGTCAGACGGGTGTCCCCTGCTACAAATCGGTTGTAGCTCCCAAAACCACCGTATGAGAAGGTTCCTCGCCTCGCGTGCTTATCCGAGATAAGCCCACATTCGGTTCATGTTGCCCCCAGCGAGGCCCGGACCGACACACCGGCCCCCAAGCGGCCTGCACGCGCCTGACCTGCCCAAACGGGTACGCCCCTCCGAGCCGTGACGGCTCGGAGGGGCGTTTTATGTGGTTCAGCCCCACCCGATCAGGCGAAGCAGTCCAGAACGTTGAAGCAGTTGGTCGGGCGGTTGGCAGTGACGGCGGACTCGTCGTCCAGCGTCACGGTGCCGCCGATGCTGTTGAAGATGCCGCCCGGCTCAAGGGTCGAGAAGTTGTGCGCCACAGTCGTCCGGTAGAGCCTGACCTCGCTCCCCTCGTCGTTGACGATGCCGCCGCCGCGGCCGAACGGACCGACGGCCCGGTTGCCCACCACCTCGCTGTCGCGCAGCGTGATGACGCCGTCGTCGTTGTGGATGCCGCCACCGTCGAAGCCCGCGGTGTTGTCCTTGATCCTGCTGCTCTCGATCGTCGCGACGCTGTCGGAGGTCACGACCAGGCCGCCACCGTCGCGAGCGGCGCTGTTCTTGGCCACCGTGGCGTCCTTGAGGGTGAGCTGGCTGTCCGCCACCGCGACGCCGCCACCGTCGAGCAGTGCAGTGTTGCCACTGACCGTCGTCTGGTGCAACGTCGTGGTGCCCTCGACATCCAGGACGCCGCCGCCGAAGCCGAGCGTCTCGTTGTCGGTGATCTCGCTCTTGTAGACCCAGACCGAGCCACCGTCGACGTCCTCGGTGAAGATGTCGGCAGCGCCGTTGGAGATGCCACCGCCACCGATGATTGCGGTGTTGTCCTTGATCTTCGACTCGTCGACCTGGAGTACGCCGGCGTTGAAGATGCCACCGCCGAAGAAGAAGGCGGTGTTGTGCGCGACGGTCGTCTTGCTGAGCCTGGTGCTGCCGAAGTTGGCCAGCCCGCCGCCGTTGCCGCCGGACTGGTTGTAGAGCAACTCGCTGTCCAGGATCTCCGCGCGACCACCGGGCTGCACCAGCACCCCGGCGCCGTCGTTGAACCCAGGCTGCACAACCAGCGGCACCACCGCTGTACCGGCACCCACCGGCTTAGCCGCCGCGGCTACCGGCTTGGCCGTGGCGGCCTTGGCGGCAGTCGTGGCGGCTGTGGTTGCTGGCGCTGCGGGCTTGGCCGGCGCTGCTTTCGCGACCGGCTTGGCGGCGGCCTCGGCAGGCGCTGCCTTGGTGGCCGGTTTGGCGGGCGCTGCCTTGGCGGTCACCTTGACAGGCGCTGCCTTCGCAGCCGGCTTGGCGGCGGTTGCTGCCGGCTTCGCTGCTGCTGGCTTGGCGCCTGGTGCGGCAGCGGTCGCCGGCTTCGCGGCGGGCGCCGCCGCTGCCGGTGACTGGGCCCCTGTCGAGCGGACCTGGGTCGAGTACGGCGCCCAGACCGTCGCCGGATCGGCGGTCATCGGGGACTGAAGGGTCTGGCCACCCCTGATGCTCAGGCCCTTGAGAGTGAGGTGCCCGCCGGCGCCGACGTTGAGGATGCGGAAGTAGTCGGCAGTGGCCTCGCGACCGATGGTGGTGTGCTCACCCTTCAGGGTGATGTGCTCGGTGATCACCGGCAGACCGTTGCCGTCCTGATTGCGAGTCAGGGTGTAGGTGCAGCCCTTGGCCAGCTCCAGCACGCCGCCGTCCTCGTTGTTGGCGAACGTGATCGCCTGGATCAGCTTGTCGGTGTCGCACGGGACCTGCTTGGTGCGGTCCTTCTCGTCGTGCTTGCCGTCCTTGCTGTCCTTGCCGTCCTTACGGTCCTTGCCATCCTCGCCGGACCGGTCGTCGAAGCCGCTCCAGTCGTCGCCGCTCCACTCGTCGTCCTGACCGCCGTCGTCCTTGGCGCCGCCCTTGTCCGCGCCGCCGTCGTCGCTGACGGTCTGCCGGTTGGTCGACGGCTGCGCGTCGGACACCTGGTCGGACTGTGGCTTGTCGTCCCGAGCGGCGACGCCGCCGAGGGCCGCCAGGCCGACCACGCCGGTCAGCCCGGCCACGCCGGCGACCCAGAGCGCCCGCCTTCGCCGTGTTGGCGGAGCTGTCGAGGCCCCGCCGTCGGTACTCGTTACGTCGTTGGACATCAGAGCCTTCCGCCCTTTCCTGCTACCAGACGGGATCGCACCGCCCGAGGCGCCACGACCAGCTACAAATGGGTTGTAGCCTCTGATCCTCACCGTATGAGAACCATCTTCGCGATGCGGATGTATCCGAGATAACCACGCATTTGGCGCAGGCCGGGTGAGGGCGACCAACCAGTCCGGTACGGTCGAAAAGGTCCCGAGCAGCATGAACACCGAACGGTGTGGACCACGACAGAAACCCCTGGCCGCCAGCCCCCAAGAAGGGGCGGGCGGCCAGGGGTGGGTGGGCCAGGGAACGGGGCTTGATCCGTCAGCCCCGGCAGACAGTCGGCTCAGCCGGGCAGGCGGGGGCCGGCTTCGCGCTGCTCGGCCAGCCAGGTCTCCACCTCGTCGGAGGTACGGGGCAGCCCGGCCGACAGGTTGACCGCGCCGGTGGCGGTGACCAGTACGTCGTCCTCGATCCGAATGCCCATACCGCGCAGCTCGGCGGGGACCAGCTCGTCCTCCGGCTGGAAGTACAGACCGGGCTCGACGGTGAGCACGTAGCCCTCGCCCAGCGCGCCGTCGCGGTAGGTCTCCTTGCGGGCGTTGGAGCAGTCGTGCACGTCGATGCCGAGCATGTGGCCGAAGCCGTGCAGCGTCCACCGCCGGTACACGGTCGACTTTTCGTCCATCGCCTCGTCGACGCTCACCGGCAGCAGACCCAGATCGGACAGGCCCTCGGCGAGCACCCGCATGCAGGTCAGGTGGACGTCCTTGAACTTCACCCCGGGGCGGATGGCCTCGATGCCGGCCTGCTGTGAGGCGTACACGATGTCGTAGACCTGGCGCTGTAGCGCGGTGAACCGGCCGCTGACCGGCAGGACCCGTGTGACGTCGGCGGTGTAGAGGTTGCGGCCCTCGACACCCATGTCCATCAGCAGCAGGTCACCCGGTCGGGTGGCGCCGTGGTTGTGCACCCAGTGCAGGATCGTGGCGTGCTCGCCGGCGCCGACGATCGAGCTGTACCCGACGTCGTTGCCGTCGTGACGGGCCCGCAGCGCGAAGACGCCCTCCAGCAGCCGCTCGGAGACCGCCCGGTCGGCCGGGAGGATCCGGGCGACGTCCTCGAAGCCGCGTACTGTGGCGTCGATCGCGTCCTGGAGTTGGCCGATCTCCCACTCGTCCTTGACCAGCTTCATCTCCGAGATGGCGATGGCCAGCTCGCGGTCCCGGGCCGGCTGGCCCTCGGCGCGCGGGCCATCGTAGGCCCGCACGGCCGCGTCCACCTGGGCGTCGAAACCGCGCAACACCCGGGTACGCCCCGGAGCCAGGTCGGCGAGCGTCGCCTCCAGGCCGGTCAGGTCGGCGGTGGGCAGGCCCAGCTCGGTCGACTTCTCGCCGAGGGTGTGTCGCCGGCCCACCCACAGCTCGCCGTTGCGGCTGCGGAAGAACTCGTCGGTCTCCCGGGAGGACCGGGGCCGCATGTACAGCGTCGCGTCGTGCCCCGAGCCGTTCGGGCGCAGCACCAGAACGCTGTCGGCGTCGTGGTCGCCGGTCAGGTAGGCGAAGTCGCTGCCCGGCCGGAACGGGTAGTCGGTGTCGTTGGCCCGGACCTTCTCGGTGCCGGTGGGGATCACCAGCGTCTCGCCGGGGAAGGCCGCCGAGAGGGCCGCTCGCCGCTTGGCGTAGTTGGGCGTCTCCGGGCGGGGCGTCACGGGGAGCGCGGTGTCGCTCCAGCCCTGCCGCATGAAGGACAGGAACGCCTCCGGGAAGTCCGGATCGTGCGATTCCGTACCGTCCGTCGGCGTACCGTCGGTCTGTCCCTCGGTCATTGCGCCGCTCCCTCCGCTTCGTTGCTGGTCCCGACGGTACCGCGCGTCCGGTTGGCGCTAACGCCCCCTGTGAGTCGGGTGGATCGACGGACGGCTGCAAGGGCCGACAGCGCGCGTGGAAAGATGGCCACCATGTGCGGACTTCTGGCCTTCTTCAGCGCGAACGGCAACGCCGCAGCGCATCGCGACCACATCGCCGGAGCGTTGGAATGCCTGCACCACCGCGGCCCCGACGAGACAGGGGTCGAGGTGGTCGGCGACGCCTCCGGCCGGTACGCGGACGGCGTGTTCGCCCACAAGCGGCTGGCCATCATCGACGTCGCGTCGAGCCACGAGCCACTGCCCTACGCGAACGGCCGTTACCTGCTGACCTTCAACGGCGAGATCTACAACTACATCGAGCTGCGCGAGGAGTTGATCAGAAACTTCGGTGCCCAGTTCGCCACCGCCGGTGACGGCGAGGTGATCGTCGCGGGCTACCACTTCTGGGGTGAGCAGGTGCTCACCCGGCTTCGGGGCATGTTCGCCTTCGTCATCTGGGACCGGCAGGAACGCCGGGCGTTCGGTGCCCGCGACTACTTCGGCATCAAGCCGATGCACTACCTGGAGACCGCCGACGGCCTCTACCTGGCCTCGGAGAAGAAGGCGCTGCTGCCGTTCGCGCACAGCAACTACCAGGGCGACGCGGGCGTCGACACGGCGAACCTGAGCCACTACCTGACCCTGCAGTACGTTCCCGAGCCCGGCACCCTGCACAAGGGCATCAGCCGGATCGGCTCCGGGGAGTACCTGAACTGGACCCCGGGCGGGCGGATCGACGTACGACGGTGGTACCGGCCGGTGTTCCGGCCGGCGCCGGTCGACGACGAGCAGAAGCTCTACCACGAGATCCGCGAGACGCTGCGGGAGAGCGTGCGCATGCACATGCGCTCCGACGTGCCGGTCGGCTCGTTCCTGTCCAGCGGCATCGACTCCACAGCGGTGGTGGCGCTGGCGCGGGAGTTCAACCCGAACATCCTGACCTTCACCGTCGGCTACGACGTGCCGGGTTACTCGGAGATCGACGTCGCCCAGGATTCGGCCCGGCACCTCGACGTCACCACGATCCCCACCAAGATCGGTCCCCAGGACATGATCGACGCGCTGCCGAAGATCGTCTGGCACCTTGACGACCCGGTGGCCGACCCGGCGTTGGTGCCGCTCTACTTCGTGGCCAAGAAGGCCGCCGAGCACGTCACAGTGGTGCTCTCCGGTGAGGGCGCGGACGAGTTCTTCGGCGGGTACACGATCTACCGGGAGCCGCTGTCGCTGGGCACCGTCAACGGTCTGCCCGGCGGTGTGCAGAAGGGGCTGCGCGCGGTCTCCAAGGCGATCCCGCAGGGGGTCAAGGGCAAGAGCTTCCTGGAGCGCGGCACCACCCCGATCGAGGAGCGTTACTACGGCAACGCCCGGATGTTCACCGAGGAGGAGAAGCAGCACCTGATGCGCCGCTACGACCCCTCGGTGCGCTACACGGACGTCACCGCCCCGATCTACGCCGAGTGCACGGAGCTCGACGACGTCACCAAGATGCAGTACGTCGACCTCTACACCTGGCTGCGCGGCGACATCCTGGTCAAGGCCGACCGGATCTCGATGTCGCACTCGCTGGAGGTGCGGGTGCCGTTCCTCGACCGTGAGGTCTTCGACGTCGCGGCGAAGATCCCGGTCGACCTGAAGCTGCCGCCGCGCTCCGACGCCACGAAGTACGCGATGCGTCAGGCGTTGCAGGGTGTCGTGCCACCGGCCATCGTCAACCGCAAGAAGTTGGGCTTCCCGACCCCCACCCGGGTCTGGCTGCGCGGCGAGATGTACGAGTGGGCCCGGCACGTGCTCAGCACCTCGGGCGCGGGTGACCTGCTGGACCTGTCGTACGCGCTGCGGCTGCTCGACGAGCACAAGCGGGAGGAGGCCGACCACTCCCGCAAGGTGTGGACGGTGCTGATCTTCTGCATCTGGCACGCGATCTTCGTGGCCAAGACCCTCGACCCGGGTATCCAGCGCAACCAGTCCGCCCTGCTCACGAAGCCGGTGGTCGGCTCCATGGTCCGCTGACCCCTGCCCCACGCTGTTGATCAAGAGGTTTGCGTCATCCGGAACGGCTCCGGTGACGCAAACCTCTTGATCATTTCAGGGTGGTTGTGGTGGTGGTTGTGGTTGTTGGGGTTGGGGTTGGGGTTAGCGGCGGGCGCAGGTGACTGTGGGGAGCCCGTTGGTTCCTGTGGAGCTCGCTAGGAAGCCGAACGTCGTGGTGCCATTCGGTGCGACTGTGCCGTTGTAACCGACGTTCGTCGCCGTCACCGTCGAGCCGGACGATGTCTGGGTGGCACCCCAGATCTGACTGATCGCCTGCCCGTTGGGCCAGGTCCAGTTCGCCGTCCAACCGGCGAACGGCGTACTGCCGTGGTTCATGATCGTGACCTCGCCCTGGAAACCGCCCTGCCAGGTGCTGGACACCTTGTAGGTGGCCATGCAGTCACCGCCGGACGGCGGTGGGGTGGTCGGGTCGGTCGGCGGATCCGTGGGGTCGGTCGGCGGGTCGGTCGGGTCGGTCGGCGGGTCGGTCGGGTCGGTCGGCGTGCCACCCGGACCGACACCGGTGACCTGGCCGCTGCCGCCGTCGAAGGTCACGTCGGAGCAGCCGAAGAAGTTCTCCTGCGAGTCCGAGCGGACCCAACGGGAGTAGATGATGTGCCGGCCACTCTTACCCGACGGCAGGTTGCCGCTGAAGTAGTAGTGCCCGTCGTTGCTGCCGACCGAGCCGCGCTGCGGCGGGTTGGTCACCGTCAGGAACGGCTCCTCCAGGTCACTCCAGGCCAGGGCCCGGGTCGGGCTCCAACTGTTCTTGGTCACGTAGAAGTAGAACGTGCCCGGGTGGTGCGCCCAGTTGCTGTACTTGAAGTCCAACCGCGCGCCGGCGGTCAGGTGGGTCAGCGGCCAGTCGGTGCGGGGCAGGTCGTAGCCGCGGAAACCGGTTGCTCCGCCGCTGCACAGTTGCCCGTCCGGAATGAAGCCGGTGGTGCGGCCGCCAGCGTCGGAGCGCAGCACGCTGAACCAGTTGTACAGCGAGTTCGCTCCGCTCTGGGCCACGGCGGCGGAGCACGCGGGATTGTTCGGCTTGATCTCACCGGTCTGGCTGCGGCCGTCCTGCCAGCACAGGTAGGTGCGGCTGCCCGGCGTCATCGCCGCGCCGTGTGCGGCGGCCGGCTGGGGATTGGACGCCAGGGCGACAGCGCCCAGCGCGAGGGTCGTGGCCGCGGTGAGCAGTGCGGCCATCCGGGAACGGTTCACGGGTTCTCCTGACTCGCGAGGGGCGCTGCCTGAGCCGCCCCGCCGCAATCGGGTGGGATGTGGCGTGATCGCCCGCTGTCGTGAGCGGTGCGACGATCACGGCGACGTGCCCCGGCGGAAAACAGCCAGTGGACGTGCGCCGTCGACGGTCCTGTCCTGGACCGGTGCCCTCGCGTCTAACCAACCCGGCAACCGGCGGCGCCGCAGCCCTCGCACCGCCCGGTACGCGTCATCCCACCACGCCGCGGCGGCCGAGCGCAATAGGACTTCCTCGATGCATCAGAAGACCCGCCGGTCGCCGTCGAACGCCATATCCTGCCTACGGGGAGCGGGAACGGAGAGGCGGCAGCCGGTGCCGGACGTGTTCGACGAGGTGCACCGCCGGTGCCGCGACGGGGAGCCGGTCGCGCTGGCCACAGTGGTGACCACCTGGCACTCCGCCCCGCAGCCGGCCGGTGCCGCCATGGTGGTCGCTACCGACGGCACTGTCATCGGCAGCGTCTCCGGCGGCTGCGTCGAGGCCGATCTCTACGAACGCGCCCGCCGTGTGCTCGGCACCGGCCAACCCGAGCTGTGCCGTTACGGGATCAGCGACGACGACGCGTACACAGTGGGCCTGACCTGCGGCGGCATCCTCGACGTGTTCGTGGAGCGCGTCGACGCGAGCGCCCTGCCGGCGCTGGACGCGGTCGCCGCCGCCCGCCGCAGCGGCCACCCGGCGGCGATCGTCACCTGCGTGGCCGCCGACGCAGGCCCCCGAGCAGCCAGCACCGGCAACGGCCCGGCCGGCACCGACGATCCACCCGCCGACGCGGGCAGTTCTCCGGTCGCCGGGCCGGCCGACCCGGCCCGTCGGCTCGGCCGGCGGCTGGTGCTGACCGGCAAACGGTCCGTCGGCTCGCTCGGCGACGACCGGCTCGACGACGCCGCCAGCGCCGACGCCCTCGGGCTGCTCGCCGCCGGGCGCAGCGGCATGCTCCGGTACGGCTACCACGGGCAGCGCCGAGGCGGCGGCGTCAGCCTCTTCGTGACCGCGCACGCCACCCCACCCCGGATGATCGTCTTCGGTGCGATCGACTTCGCCGCCGCCGTTGCCCGGATCGGCGCGTTCCTCGGCTACCGGGTCACCGTCTGCGACGCCCGGCCGGTCTTCGCCACCGCGCGGCGCTTTCCCGAGGCGGACGAGGTGGTGGTGCAGTGGCCGCACCGCTACCTGCGTACCGAGTTGGCGGCCGATCGGCTCGACGAGCGGACGGTGCTGTGCGTACTCACCCACGACCCCAGGTTCGACGTGCCGCTGCTGGAGCTGGCGCTGCGCCACCCATTGGCGTACGTCGGCGCGATGGGCTCACGACGCACCCACGACGAGCGACACAAGCTGCTGAGCGAGGCGGGGCTCAGCCCGGAGCAGCTCGCCCGCCTCGCCTCCCCGATCGGGTTGGATCTCGGTGGTCGTACCCCCGAGGAGACCGCAGTGAGTGTGGCCGCGCAGATCGTCGCGGCCCGGTGGGGCGGCACCGGTCGCCCCCTCGCGGTACTCGACGGGCCGATCCACCAGCCGGGGTAGCGCGCAGGTCGGTGCGTGGCCTTCGGCGCCCATCGGGGCGTGCGCTGTGCCAGCCTGGTGCCACGGAGATCGGCTCGGCGATCGGCGGCCGGTGGCGACGACGAGAGGATCGGCATGGGATACGCGGTGGTGCTCGGCGAAGCGCTCGTCGACCTGCTGGACAGCGAGCTCGACGGTGAGCGGGTCTATCGGCAGGCCATCGGCGGCGGGCCGCTGAACGTCGCCGTCGGGGTGGCCCGACTCGGCGGTGCGGCACAGTTCGTCGGCTCGCTCGGTGACGACGCGCTGGGCGGCCGGATTCGCGCCTTCCTCACCGCTGCCGACGTCGGGGTGGCCGGTGCGATCACGGTCCCGGCGCCGACCACGCTCGCGGTGGTCACGTACGCCGGGCCGGAGCCGGACTTCCGTTTCTACGGCGAGCCGCCCTCCTACGGCCTGCTCGGCCCCGACGACCTGGACCTGGCGTTGCTGGAGGGCGCCGACGTGCTCTACTGCGGCTCTATAGTTCTGCTGCGACCCGACACGCTGGCCGCCGCCCGCCGGGCCTGGTCGCTCGCCCCCGGCCTGCGGGTCTTCGACCCGAACGTACGTCCCCGGCTGCTGCACGGGCCGGCAGCGCTGGAAGGGCTGCGCGAGGTGGTGGCCGAGTTCGCCGCCGGCGCGCACCTGGTCAAGCTGAGCGCCGCCGACGCGGTGCTGCTCTATCCCGGTGAGCCGGTCGAGGGGGTGGCGGCGTACCTGCGTGAGTTGGGGGCGGCCACCGTGGTGGTGACGCTCGGCGCGGCCGGTGCGGTGCTGGCCGCCACCGACGCCGACCCGGTCCGGGTGCCGGCCCCCAAGGTCGACGCGATCGACGCCACCGGCGCTGGTGACTCCGTGATGGCCGCGCTGATCGCCGACCTGCTGCGCGACGGCGAGCCGGCGGTCCCGTCGGGCTGGGCCGATCGCGTCGCCTTCGCGCTGCGGGTTGCCGGCCTGGTCTGCGAATCCCCGGGCGGCGCCACCGCCATGCCCACCCGCGCCGCGGTCCAAAACCGCTACAACACCTAACCCCCCACGCCCCGCCCCGCCCCCACCCCCTCCGCGCCGATCTTGCACTTTCGGTCGTCAGTTGGTCCGCTTTGGTCATCTTTGACGCCACAGAGAGTGCAAGATCGCGGCAGCAAGGAGGGTGGGGGTGGGGATGGGGGAGCGTGGTTGACCTCGGGGCTTTGTGAGCGTTAACATCGACGAAGCACGATGGAAACGTGGGCGCTGGCGGGGAGGCTCTGATGCGGGTGGTTCTGGTACCTCTGGCGTTTCGCCGTGTCGCGGCCCTACTGGCCATGCTGCTCGTGGCTGCCGGGATGATCGTCGCCGACCCGCCCGAGCGAGCGGCCGCGTGGGACAACGGGGTGGCCGACACCCCGCCGATGGGGTGGAACAGCTACGACTCGTTCAACTGGAGCGTCACCGAGGCCGACGTCCGGGCCAACGCCGACTACATGGGCACCAACCTGCGGGAGTTCGGCTGGGAGTACGTGGTGATCGACTGGGCCTGGTACTACCCCGGTCAGCACAACAACAGCCCCAACCAGGACGCGAACCTGCAACCCCGGCTCCGGATGGACGCCAACGGACGGCTGCTGCCGGACACCACCCGGTTCCCCTCCGCCGCCGGTGAGAACGGGTTCAAGCCGCTCGCCGACTACGTGCACGCGAAGGGGCTGAAGTTTGGCGTCCACCTGATGCGCGGCATTCCCCGTCAGGCGGTCGCCGACAACGTCCCGATCCTCGGCACCACCTGCCGCGCCAACCAGATCAACAACACCACCACCGCGAACTGGCTCAACCTGATGTGGGGCCTGAACATGTCCAACCCCTGCGCGCAGACCTACCTGGACTCGATGTTCCAGTTGCTGGCGTCCTGGGGAGTCGACTACGTGAAGGTGGACGACATCGCCGCCCCGACGTACCGGCAGTCGGAGGTCGAGGGATACCGACTGGCCATCCAGCGCAGCGGCCGCCCGATGGTGCTGAGCCTGTCGCCCGGCCCGACCTCGCTGGCCAGCGGCGCACACGTCCAGGCCAACGCGCACATGTGGCGGATCGTCAACGACCTGTGGGACAACTGGTCGTCAGTGGACGCGCTCTTCGACCAACTGCGCAACTGGACCCCGTACCGCACCACCGGCGCCTGGCCCGACGCCGACATGATCCCGATCGGCCGGCTCTCCAAGTACGGGCCGGTCGGGTCGCCGCGGTACTCCAACCTGACCTCCGACGAGCAGCGCACCCTGATGTCGCTCTGGGCAATCAACCGGGCGCCGCTGATGTGGGGCGGCAACCTGGTCGAGAACCGCGCCGCGGAGCTGGCCTTGATGACCAACGCCGCGGTCATCGGGGTCAACCAGAACAGCGCTAACAACCGTCAGCTCTACGGCGGCAGCCAGCAGGTGTGGGTCGCCGACGTGCCGGGCAGCAACCATCGGTACGTCGCCCTCTTCAACCGCAACAGCAGCGCGGCACAGGTGTCGGTGAACCTCGCCGACCTCGGGATCGGAGCGGCCACAGTGACCGACCTGTGGTCCGGCGCGGCACTCGGCACGGTGACCGGCACCCTCACCCGGTCGCTCCCGGCCCACGGATCCGGGCTGTACCGGCTGGCCCCGGACACCACGGTGCCGGTGCCGACCACGTACACCCTCGCCGCGCGGCACAGCGGAAAGCTGCTGGACGTCTACAACAACGCCACCACCGACGGCGCCGAGATGGTGCAGTGGGCAGCGAACGGTCAGCCCAACCAGCGGTGGCGCTTCCAGGATGCGGGTGGCGGTTACCAGACGGTGGTCAGCGCGCACAGCGGCAAGTGCCTCGACGTCAACGGTGGCGCGAGCGCTACCGCCGACGGGGTCCGCGTGATCCAGTGGAGCTGCAACGGCGGCACCAACCAGCAGTGGCGCGTACAGGATCTCGGCTCGGGGTACGTGCAGCTCGTCGCCCGACACAGCGGCAAGTGCCTGGAGGTGCTCAACGCCGCCACCACCGACGGTGCCCGCCTGGCCCAGTGGACGTGTGGCACCGGCACCCACCAGCAGTGGCGCCGTACCGCGGCGTAGAACCGGTTAACCCGTGCCGGTCAGTTCCTGGTAGCCGCGGTGGGCGGCGACCAGGGCCGGGCGGGCCCCGAAGGGCGCCTCGGCGGCCACCCGCTCCGGCGGGGCGCTGCCGGTGTGCCCGGCCCGGATCAGCCAGGCCAGCTTCGCCAGCTCCGCGTGCTGGGCCCGCACGAAGTCGACGTCCACCGGGTCGCCGTGGCCCGGGATCACCACGGTGCGCGCGGTGGTCAGCCGCAGCAGGTCCGCGACCGCGTCCGGCCACTGCAAGGGGTACGAGTCCTCGAAGGCGGGCGGGCCGCTCTGCTCCACCAGGTCCCCGGCGACCAACACGTCGGCGTCCGGCACGTGCACCACCAGGTCGGCCTCGGTGTGCCCCCGCCCCGGGTGGCGCAGCAGCACCCGTCGACCGCCCAGGTCGAGGACCGTCTCGACGTGCACTGTGTGCGTGGGAGCGAGCAGCGGGGTGTCGGCCAGCTCGGCGGCGAGCGCCGGGTGCTCAGTGCGCAACTCCTCGTACGCCTCCCGGCGCAGCCGCTCCGGCTCCTCGCGCAGGGCGGCGGCGGCCAGTTCGTGCGCGTACACCGGGCGGGGTGGGTCGCCGGCCAGGACGGCGTTGCCGAAGCAGTGGTCGTAGTGGTGGTGGGTGTTGACAATCGTCAACGGACGGTCGGTGACCGCCCGGACGGCAGCGGCCAGCTCGGTGGCCTGGGCGGCCGAGGAGAGCGTGTCCACCAGGAGCGCCTCGTCGTCGCCGACGACCAGTGTGACGTTGACCCGCAGCAGCGGTTCGGCCAGCACGTGCACCCGGTCGGCGACCTCGACGAAGCCGGCGTTCACGACGCCCGCCCGGCCCGTTCGACGAAGCGTCCCCGGTCGACCAGGATCCGGTCCACCCGGCCCCTGGCCACCGTCTGGTCGCCGTCGCTGACAGTGACCTCGAACGACAGCCGGCGTCCGTCGACGGTCGCCAGCAGCGCCTGCGCGCGGACCGTCCGGCCGACCACTGTCGGCGCCAGGTGCTCCAACTCGACCCGGGTGCCCACTGTCGTCGACCCGGGCGGCATCCCGGTCGCCGTCGCCGCGACGGTGGCCGCCTCGGCAAGTGCCAGCACCCGGGGAGTGCCCAGCACCGGTACGTCCCCGGAACCGACCGCCTGGGCGGTGTCCGCGTCGGTGACTGTCAACTCGACCTGGGCCGTCAGACCCGGCGCGAAGGCCGGCTCGGGCTGCTCCTGCATGGTCGTCAGCCTAGGTGCTCACCGGACGCGTCGAGCACGCGCCCGACGAACCGGGCCCGACCACCCCTCGACGTGCAACGGGTGGTCCCCGTCGGTCGATGCCGTACCCGTCGTTAACCTTGACCCCGATGGCCGTCGTGACTGACCCCCAGCCCCCCGCCCGGACCGACCCGCCCGCGTCCCCGGACGGGGGTCGTCGGCGCGTCGTCGCCATGACCGTCTGGGCGGTCGCCTTCGTCGCCGCGTGGCTGGCCATCGGGCTGCCCACCGACCCGGCCTACGCCTTCGTCTGGATCTGGCTCGCGACCATCGCCTGGAACAGCGAACGGCCGTGGCGTAGTCACCTGCGCTTCGCCCGGGACTGGGTGCCGGTGGTGCTGCTGTTCGTGATCTACAACCTCTCGCGCGGATTCGCTGACAACGGGGCCACGCCGCACGCGATGGAGCTGATCGTCGCCGACCGGTTCATGTTCGGCTGGGCCACCGGCGGTGAGGTGCCCACCGTCTGGTTGCAGCAGCACTTCTACCACCCGCAGGTGCACTGGTGGGATGTCGCGGCGAGCTGGGTGTACTTCTCCCACTTCGTGGTGGCGCTGGCCGCCGCCGCTGTGCTCTGGCTGCGCGACCGGCACCGCTGGGCCGCGTACATGCGGCGCTGGGGTTTCCTCTGCGCGGCCGGCCTGGTGACCTACTTCATCTACCCGGCCGCCCCGCCCTGGTGGGCGGCGCAGAACGGCCTGCTCACCGAGGTCGCCCGGATCTCGACCCGGGGTTGGAAGGCGTTCGGCATGCACGGCGCCGGCAACGTCCTCAACGCCGGTCAGATCGCCTCCAACCCGGTCGCCGCGATGCCGTCGCTGCACACGGCGTGGGCGTTGTTCGTGGTGTTGTTCTTCCTGACCGCCACCCGTCGTCGCTGGTGGCCGCTGCTGCTCGCGTACCCGCTGGCGATGACCTTCACCCTGGTCTACTCGGGTGAGCACTACGTGATCGACGTGCTGGTCGGCTGGGCCTACGTGGGGCTGACCTTCCTGGTGGTCGGTCTGGCGGAGCGCGGCTGGGCGGCCTGGCGGGTCCGCCACCCGAGCGCCAAGGCGGCACGGTCCACGGAGCAGCCCACCGACCCCCCGCCCGGCCAACCTGAGCCCCCAACGCCACGGGAACCAGACACCACCACCCACCCCGCAGTCCCCGCCGACCACTGACCCACCCTCCGGGGCTCCCCAGGCCCCTCTCGGTCCGGCCGGGCCGCGATCCGTTGATCATGAAGTTGCCCCGACACGCCGTGCGGGAGTGCAATAACTCCATGATCACCGCCCGCGGGCGGGCGGGCGGGTTGGCTGGGTGGGGGTCAGGGTTGGGTTCGGGCTTGGTGGGCTCTTTCGGTCAGTTCGGCTGCCAGGGCCCAGGCCTCTGCCAGGTCGCGGTCCTGGGCGGTGGCGCCGGAGCCACCAGCGGTGTCCGCGTGGACGGTGGCCAAGCCGAGACGGCGCTGGAGGGGCCCCTGGACCACTCGTACGCTCTGGATCCGGGCGTACGGCACGATCACCAACTGCCGGGTGAGCCGCCCGGACCGGGTGGCGAACACCCGCTCGAACAGCCCCGCGCCGAACGCGGTACGGCCCAGCGGGTGCAGCCAGCGGGTGCGGCGCGGCGGCGGGCTCAGCGTGAGCGCGTCGAGGCGTACCCCGGGAAGCACCTCGGCGACGATCATCGTCGCCGTCGGCAGGTCGCCGACCGGCAGCAGCCGGTCGGGCCGGTTGCGGTCGTCGGCCTCCGTGACGGAGTAACCGGCCACCTCCAGCCGTAGCCGCAGCCAGCCCTTCATCCGCCACAGCAGCGGCCAGGTGGCCCGCACGGTCTGCACCCGCTCCAGGGGCACGGTCTGCGCCCGCGTCTCCAGCAGGCCGTTGTGCACCCGCAGCGTGCCGCCGTCGCGGGCCAGCCGGAAGTTCCAGTCGTCGAGGACCCGGCGGATCGGTTGCAGCAGCACACCCGCCATCGCGGTCAGGGTGCTCGCCACCGCGACGAACGACCACGAACCGGCGGTGAGGAACTGCACCACGACGAAGGCCACACCGAACGGGAGCAGGAACGCCTGCGGGGTGAGCAGTTGGCTGATCAGCAGGTTCTGGTTGCGTACCGCGTGCAGTGGCCGGCCCGGCACGGCAGCCGGTGGCGCCGTCGCACCCGGTGCCACCGGGGCCGCCGCGTCGCCGGGCGCGGGCTGCTGCGCCACCCGCCCGGCCAGCGCCAGCAGACGCTCGCGCAGCACTGCCGCGTCGGCCACCCCGAGGTACGCCAGTGGCGCCTCGGTCTTGCCTCCGCCGACCACCTCCAGGCGCAGCTCGGCCAGGCCGGTGAGCTGGGCGAGCAGTGGCCGGACCACCTCCACCGCCTGCAACCGCTCCAACGGGATGGCCCGGGTACGCCGCCAGAGCAGCCCTTCGTACACCCGTAGTTCCCGGCCGACGACGTGGTAGCCGGTGTTGTACCAGCTGATCACCGACAGCACTGTCGCGCCGAGCGCCAGCACCGCCACCATTGCGGCGAACCAGCCGAAGCCCACCCGGGACAGTGTCGACCAGGACAGCCCGGCGATCACCACGACCAGGGACTTGGCGCCGTGCAGCACCGGGCTGAGCGGATGCAGTCGCTGCCGGGGTTCGCCCTCGCCGCCGGCCGGCGGCGCCGGCCACGGCGCAGGCGTGCCGGGCGGCACCGGCCCAGGCGGTGCCGAGCCAGCGGCTGCCGAGCCAACGGGCAGCACCGGCCCCGGTGGCGTCGGGCCGGTGGGGGGCACTGTGCTCGGCTCGGCGGGCCCGTCGCTCATCGGCGCGGCCCTCGGTGCGGTCGGCGGCTGCCCGCGCGGGTGCTCACAGCCCCTCCGCCCGGTCCTCGCCGAGCGCTGTGAGTCGATCGCGCAGCCGGGACGCCTCCGCCGGACGCAGCCCGGGCACCCGGGCGTCGCTCGCCGCCGCCGCGGTGTGCAACTGCACGGTGGCCAGGTCGAAGGCGCGCTCCAACGGCCCGGCGCTCACGTCGACGAACTGCATCCGCGAGTACGGCACGATGGAGAGCCGGCGGACCAGCAGCCCGTGCCGGACCAGCAGGTCGTTCTCCCGCTCGGCGTACCCCCAGGCCCGGACCGCGCGGACGATCGCGACGGCCCGCCACGCGCCGAGCACCAGCACGACGGCCACGGCGAGCCCGAACAACCAGTGACCGCTGAGCGCCCAGCCGACACCGGTCACCGCCAGCCCGATGGCGACCACGATCGCCAGCCGGATCAGCTCCACCCAGATCAGGTCGGTGGAGATCGGCTGCCAGTTGACAGTGTCCGGCCAGGGCTCCAACGGACCCCGACCACCCGGCGCGGCCGTCAGCAGCGCACCGGGGTCGGGCGGCAGGAGGCCCGGGGGCGGCAGGTCGGGCGCGCGCTGGTCGGCGGCTGGTGCCGGCCGGTGACCGGGTGGCAGCGCGCCCGGTGGCAGCGGGGCGGGCGTCGAGGCATCCGGCGCGGTGGGCTCCGGGCCGAGCGTGCCGGGTGCCGGGAACGCGCCGGGCGGCGGGTCGACGCCGGGTGGTGCGGTGGCCGGGGTGGGCGGCCAGGACGGGGAGGTGGGGCCGGGGGAAGCCGGAGGGTCGCCGCTCACAGGTCGAGCGTAGGCGATCCGGGCACCGGAGTGACGGCACGCAGGAAGCCTCGAGCGTCGAGGAAGTCACCGAGGCTGCCCCGGTGCGCGGCGCAGGCCAACCAGGTCTTGCGCCGATCGGCGTCGTGCAGACGGGGATTGTTCCACTCCAGCGCCCAGACGGCGGTGGACCGGCAGCCCCGGGCCGAACAGACCAGGGCCTCATCGGCGGGGGAGGGGATGCTCATCCCGGCCAGTCTAGGGCGGCGGGACGGAGAGTTTGAGCGCCGGGCGACCACGGGGGGAGCCGCCCGGCGACGGGGTGAATCGTACACGCGGCGGGCCGGTCCGTGCACACCCGCGATGCGTGATTCGGCCGGTGGGGACGGCGCGGTCAAAATCGGCTTCTCCCCACCTCGACACTCAGCAAGGCGTGCGAGTCTTGATACCGCACGAGCCGCGACGACCGACAAACGCTGTGGAGGACCGGTGGCCCAGCCGACCATGCCCGACGCCCCGACGCCGAACGGAGCGGCACCTGCCCCGGTGACCACACCCGCGCAGGACGCCACCCTGCTGGAGAAGGGCCTGTTCGAGATCAAACGTGTGATCGTCGGGCAGGACCGGATGGTGGAGCGGATGTTCGTCGCGCTGCTCGCCCGCGGTCACTGCCTGCTCGAAGGCGTGCCCGGGGTGGCGAAGACCCTGGCGGTGGAGACCCTCGCCAAGGTCGTCGGTGGGTCCTTCGCCCGGGTCCAGTTCACCCCGGACCTGGTGCCCGCCGACATCATGGGCACCCGGATCTACCGGCAGTCGAGCGAGAAGTTCGACGTCGAGTTGGGCCCGGTCTTCGTCAACTTCCTGCTCGCCGACGAGATCAACCGGGCGCCGGCGAAGGTGCAGTCCGCGCTGCTGGAGGTCATGAGTGAGCGGCAGGTGTCCATCGGTGGGGAGAGCCACCGGGTGCCGGACCCGTTCCTGGTGATGGCCACCCAGAACCCGATCGAGCAGGAGGGCGTCTACCCGCTGCCGGAGGCACAGCGGGACCGGTTCCTCATGAAGATCGTGGTGGGCTACCCGACCGACGCGGAGGAACGGGAGATCGTCTACCGGATGGGCGTGGCCGCGCCCGAGCCGACCGCGGTGTTCGACACCCCGGAGCTGATCGCCCTGCAACGTAAGGCGGACCAGGTCTTCGTCCACAACGCCCTTGTCGACTACGCGGTCCGGTTGGTGCTGGCCACCCGGGCCCCGGCCGAGCACGGCATGCCCGACGTCGCGCAACTGATCCAGTACGGGGCCAGCCCGCGTGCCTCGCTGGGTCTGGTCCGGGCCACCCGCGCCCTCGCGCTGCTGCGTGGGCGTGACTACGCGCTGCCGCAGGACGTGCAGGACATCGCGCCGGACATCCTGCGGCACCGGTTGGTGCTCAGCTACGACGCGCTCGCCGACGACGTACCCGCCGACCACATCGTGCAGCGGGTGATGTCGACGATCCCGCTCCCGGCTGTCGCTCCCCGGCAGCAGGCCACCCCACCGTCGATCGCGCCGCCGCCGGGCGCTGGCTGGCCCGGGCAGCGCCCGTGACCTCACCCACCCCTCGTCCGGCCCCCCTCGCCGACCGTAGCGAGGCCGTGCTGTCCCGGCTTCAGCTGCTCGTCACCCGCAAGCTCGACGGTCTGCTGCAGGGCGACTACGCCGGCCTGCTGCCCGGACCGGGCAGTGAGGCGGGTGAGTCCCGGGAGTACCGCGCCGGTGACGACGTGCGCCGGATGGACTGGCCGGTCACGGCGCGGACCACCACACCGCACGTGCGGCGTACGGTCGCCGATCGGGAGCTGGAGACCTGGCTCGCGCTGGACCTCTCCGCCAGCCTGGACTTCGGGACCGGGCAGTGGCTCAAACGGGAGGTGGTGGTGGCTGCCGCGGCCGCCATCACCCACCTGACAGTGCGCGGGGGTAACCGGATCGGCGCCGTGATCGGCACCGGCGGCGGGGTTTCCGCGCCGGCGCGACGGTGGCGGGGCGGGCCACCGCCGTCCGGGCCCGGGGTGCTCACCCGGCTGCCGGCCCGCTCCGGGCGCAAGGAGGCGCAGGGCCTGCTGCGTGCCGTCGCCGGCACCGCCATCCAGCCCGGCCGTGGTGATCTTGGCGCGCTGATCGAGATGCTCAACCGTCCGCCCCGCCGTCGCGGGGTGGCGGTGGTGGTCTCGGACTTCCTCGCGCCGGCCGAGCAGTGGGCGCGGCCGATGCGCAAGCTGCGCGTCCGCCACGACGTGCTGGCGATCGAGGTGGTCGACCCGCGTGAGCTGGAGCTGCCCGACGTGGGCGTGTTGCCGGTGGTCGACCCGGAGAGCGGCGAGCTGCACGAGGTGCAGACCGCCGACCCGCGGCTGCGGCAGCGCTACGCCGAGGCCGCCGCCGCCCAACGAGCCGCCATCGCCGCCGCCCTGCGTGGCGCCGGTGCGGCCCACCTGCGTCTGCGTACCGACCGAGACTGGCTGCTGGACATGGTGCGATTCGTGGCCGCGCAGCGGCACGCGCGTACCCGGGGGACGACACGATGATCCGTTTTCTGCAACCGTGGTGGCTGCTGGCTGTGCTGCCGGTCTTCGCCCTCGCCGCGTTCTACGTCTGGCGGCAGCTGCACCGTCGGGCGTACGCGATGCGGTTCACCAATGTGGACCTGCTGCGTACTGTCGCGCCGAAGGGCCTGGGCTGGCGTCGGCACGTCCCGGCGACCGCGTTCCTGCTCTGCCTGCTGGTGCTGGCCACCGCGCTGGCCCGTCCCGCTGTGGACACCAAGGAGCCGCTGGAGCGGGCCACAGTGATGCTCGCCATCGACGTGTCGTTGTCGATGCAGGCCGACGATGTGGCGCCGAACCGACTGGAGGCGGCCCAGGAGGCGGCCAAGCAGTTCGTCAGTGAGCTGCCGGAGAGCTACAACCTGGGGCTCGTGTCGTTCGCCAAGGCGGCCAACGTGCTGGTGCCGCCGGGCAAGGACCGGGACGCGGTGACCAGCGCCATCGACGGACTGGTGCTGGCCGAGGCGACAGCGACCGGCGAGGCGGTGTTCACCTGCCTGGAGGCGATCCGGTCGGTGCCGACCGACGGCGCGGCGGGCATTCCGCCGGCACGGATCGTGCTGCTCTCCGACGGCTTCCGGACCTCCGGTCGGGCGGTGGAGGAGGCGGCGGCGGCCGCGCAGGCGGCCAACGTTCCGGTCTCCACCATCGCCTTCGGCACCGACACCGGTCAGGTCGACATCGGCGGGCAGTTGCAGCGGGTGCCGGTGGACCGGTTGGCCCTCGCCGAGCTGGCCGAGACCACCGAGGGTTACTTCTACGAGGCGGCCTCGGTGAGCGAGTTGAAGCAGGTCTACCAGGACATGGGCAGCTCGATCGGGTTCCGCACCGAGCCGCGTGAGGTGACCCAGTGGTACGCCGGGGTGGCGTTGCTGCTGGCGCTCTGCGCGGGCGCGTTCAGTCTGCTCTGGTCGTCCCGGATGCTGTAGCCGGTGCGCCGGCGGCGGTGTACGACCGCCGCCGCCGGCACCAGCACGAGGCAGCGTCAGCCAGCGGTCGGCGACACAGCCGGCCCGGAGCGGTCAGTGACCGCCACCGGCGAGCACGAAGACGATGGCCACCCAGACGGCGGCGAGGGTGAAGCCCAGCGGGGCGACGTAGCGGCTCATGACGGCTCCGGGTGGCGGCTGGACGGTCCGCGTGCGGGGGCGGACCGCAGGGGGTGGGGACGCGCACACGAAGTCGTGACCGGGCGGCTCCCGGCGACCGCCCGGGATCGGGCGGCGCGGCACACTCACCTCGGCAGGTGCCGACGTGGTGGGGAGCGGAGCGGGGTCAGCTCACCAGACTGAGTCGTGGCTCAGCGGGACTGACCATCGGCCCGGCCACGACTGGGAGGATCGCTATCTCGCACAGCGATCACCTCCTGCAAGTCGGGCGGGCCGGAACGTCGATGATCGTACACCTGCGGTGCCGACGGAACGCACTCGGCCGACCGGCCGGCGACCCCTCCACCGCCCGGTTGGCGACGCCGCTCGCCACCAGCGCGTACGCCTCGGCGGAACGAGCGCGGCTGCCCCACCCGCACGACCGTGACCAGCACCATGGCGAGCAGCGGCAGCCAGCAGCAGCGCGCCAGCACCCACCCCGGGCCGTCCGGGGCGGTGTGCAGACCGGGCAGTGCCAGCCCGCTGCGGGCGGTGAGCGCTGTCACCGCCACCAGTACCGGCTGGTGCCACAGGTAGATCCGGACGGCGGACCGGTTCACATCGGTCACCGCTCGACCCGGCAGCGGCCGGGTCAGCAGCCGGTGCAGTGCCGGCCGGGCGAGCATCCCCAGCCCGACCTGGGTCACCGCCAGCGCCACGACCAGTAGCGACGGCGGGTTCAGGTTGGACACCCCGGCCCCGGGCACGCCGACGGCGCTCACCGGGTAGCCCAGCGCCAGCAGTGCCGCCAGCCCCACCGCCCCACCGGCGGCCAACGTGCCGCCCGCCCGCCGGCCGTCCAGCCGCCCGTCGGCGTGCGCCACGCCCAGCAGGTACGGCACCGACCAGGCCGCCAGGACGGTGACCGGGGGCAGGTCGGTGCCGGCCGGCAGCAGCCGGACGGCCAGGTCGACAGCGGCCACCACTGCCACCGCCGGCGCCCCGCACCGCGCCACCCCCCACCGGCGTACGGCGACGCGCAGCGGGCCGGTCACCACGACCAGGATCACCAGGGGCAGCAGGAACCACAGCGGGCTGACCGCCAGCCGCAGCGCGACGGCGAGCGTGTCGTCGGAGGTGCCGACGACTGTGGCGGCGAGCAGCACGGCGGCCCCCACTCCGAGCAGCGCCACCATGGGCAGCAGCAGCCGCCGAAGCCGCCCGGCGAGCCAACCGCCCGCGCCGCCTGGGTAGCGGGCCAGCGACCGGGTCGAGCCGAACCCGGCGGTGAAGAAGAACAACCCGAGCGTCTGCAACACCCAGGTCATCGGGGCCAGATCGGGCAGGGCGGTCAGCGGGCTGGCCTGGTGCAGCCCGCCGTCGCCGGTCAGCACCAAGCCGGTGACCAGCCAGTGCCCCAGCACCACACCGCCGATGGCGTACGCCCGCAGCGCGTCGACCGCGCGGTCCCGGTTCACCGGGCGTCCCCGATCCGGTCGGTGTCGACGCCGCCCAGCACGACAGCCGCCACCGCTACCAGCGCGGCGCTGCCCGGCGCGAGGTAGCCGTCGTGCCCCGCCACCCCGCCCACCGGCAGCGCTCGGGCGCCGAACGCCGGATCGCCGGGCCGCCGGCCGAAACCCAGGCCGGGCAGCCGCACCGGCGGTACCCGACGGATCCAGTCGGACGGCGCCTCGGCCGCCCAGAACCGCCGCCCGCCGGGCAGGTCGTCGGCGCGCTGCACCCCGGCGCCGACGCCGCCGAGGCTGACCACGTCGGTGACCTGGGCCGGGGCGTCCGCCGCCGCCAGCGACACCACCAGCGCCCCGTAGCTGTGCCCGACCAGCGTGATCGTCGCCGCCGGACGCCGCTCGGCCAACTCCCTCAGCAGTGCGGCCAGCCCGGCCGCGCCGCGCCGCGCGCTGACGCCACCGGCGGCGGTCAACACCCCGTCGGGCGGGTCGTAGCCGAGCCAGGCCAGCACCGCGACCCGCGCCGCCGGATCGGTCGCCAGCAGCTCCCGGTAGAGCTGCCCGGCCTGCACCGCCGGCGCCCGCCGGGCCACCCCGCCCAACCCCCTGTCGAAGTCGGCGAGGGTGCTGCCGACCCCCGGCACCAGCACCGCGATCCGGTCCGCGTCGGCGAGGTCGCCGAAAACCTCGACAGCGCGGCCGTCACCGCGCTCGTCGAACAGCAGGAACCGGCGTCCGTCGGCAGCCCAGTCCGCGTACGGGGGGCCGGCCGCGCGCATCGCCGCCGCCATCACCGGGTACGCCTCGACGAACCCCGCCGCCGTGGCCGGCTCGGGTCGGGTCGGCAGAACCAGGTTCACGCCGAGCAGCGCGGCCATCGCCACCCGGCTGGCACCTCGTCGTCGCATCACGTTCTCCCTCCGGAATGTCGTCCGGAGGGAGAGTGCGCTCAGGGGCGGGGCCCGGTCGTCAGCCCGCAGAGCCGTTGCCGAGCTGGCTCCACGGGGCTACTCGCCGGCGGCCACCAGACCCGTCTCGTACGCCAGCACCACTGCCTGGGCCCGGTCGCGCAGCCCCAGCTTGGCCAGGATCCGCCCGACGTGCGTCTTCACCGTCTGCTCGGCCACCACAAGGTCACCAGCGATCTCCGCGTTGTTGCGGCCCCGGGCGATCAACCGCAGCACCTCGGTCTCGCGCGGGGTGAGCCCGGCCAGGTCGGTGGGGCGCGGGCGGCGGCGGTCCGGACGGTTCGCGAACTCGGCGATCAGCCGGCGGGTGACCCCCGGGGCGAGCAGCGCGTCGCCGGCCGCCACCACCCGCACCGCCTGCACCAGGTCGGCCGCCGGGGCGTCCTTGAGCAGGAATCCGCTGGCCCCGGCGCGCAGCGCCTCGTACACGTAGTCGTCCAGGTCGAAGGTGGTGAGGATGAGCACCCGGGGTCGCTGCGTCGACCGGTCACCGAGCAGCTTGCGGGTGGCCTCCAGCCCGTCCATGACCGGCATCCGCACGTCCATCAGCACCACGTCCGGGTCGAGGTGGCGGGCGGCGGCCACCGCCTGCTCGCCGTCGGAGGCGTCCCCCACCACCAGCAGGTCCGGTTGGGCGGCGAGCAGCGCGCCGAAACCCTGCCGGACCATCGCCTGGTCGTCGGCGATCAGCACCCGGATCATCGTTCCCCGCCCTCCGCGTCGTACGGCAACTCGGCCGCCACCGCGTAACCCCCGTCGGGCAGCGGCCCGGCGGTGAACGTACCGCCCAGCGAGGTGGCCCGCTCCCGCATGCCGGTCAGCCCGTGCCCGGGGCCGCCGTCGGCGGTCGGTCGGACGTCGGCAGGGGAGTTTTCGACGCGTACAACCAGACCGGACCGGCCGGCGCGGACGGTGACCCGCACCGCGGCGCCGGCCGCGTGGCGGGCCGCGTTGGCCAGGCCCTCCTGCACGATGCGGTACGCGGCCAGCCCGACCGGCGCGGGCACCCGGTCGTCCTCCACCGGCTCGGCGTCCAGGGTCACGGGCAGCCCGGCCCGGCGTGCCGCGTCCACCATCGCGTCCAGGTCGGTGAGGTCCGGTTGCGGCGCGGTCTGCGGCCCGCCGGTCTCGCTGCGCAGCACCCCCAGCAGCCGCCGCATGTCGGTGAGCGCGTCGCGGGCCGACGCGGCGATGGCGACGAACTCCGCGGCTGCCGGGGCCGGCACGTCGGTCAGCCGGTACGGGGCGGTTTCCGCCTGCACCGCGATCAGCGACATGTGGTGGGCAACCACGTCGTGCAGCTCCCGGGCGATCCGGGTGCGTTCCTCCAGCACCGCGCGGCGTTCCTGCTCCCGTTCGCTCAGCTCGGCCTGCGCCTCGAGGGCGTGCCGGGACAGCCGGTTACGCCGGATCAGGTCGCCGACGATCGCCAGCGCGCCGAGCAGCAGCAGGACGGGAACCCGGTTGTCGGGATGGACCAGGGTGAGCACCGGCACCGTGCTGATCGTCACCACCCAGGCCAGCACCGGCCGGTCGACCCGTGCGACGACCACCGCCAGCACCGCGATCGACCCGAGTGCCAGCGGCGGGGTCCACGGCCAGGCCTGGTCGTCCGGGGCGTTGAAGGTGCAGATCAGCAGGGCCAGCACCGTCAGCCGCCAGGCCAGCAGCGGACGCCGGGGCAGCGCCAGCAGCGGCGCCACTGTCATCGCCGCGAACAGGAGAGCGATCGGCGGCGGCAGGCCCCAGTCGCTCTCCACAGTCAACGTGATCAAAAAGAGGCCGAGCGCGGCGAGCAGGCCGACCGGCGCGGCGTAGCGGGCCGGGCCGGGCCAACGGGCCAGCAGCGACCGTTCGGGGCGGTCGTCGGGGCCGAACACTGTCTGCCGCAGGGCCCGCGCTGCCACCGCGATCGGATGCCGGTTCACCACCCGGAGGCTACGGGCCGACCCCGCCACCAGGCGTGCCACCAGGGGTTGATCCCGGTGTCGTACCCCAGTGTGACGCGACTCCCGTTAGCGCTTACCTGCCGGTAACGCCTAGGCTCCGACGCGTCCGTGCTGACCATTCGCAAGGGGGAACAGTGGCCCGTACCGTGCTGGTGACCGGGGGTAACCGGGGAATCGGCCTGGCCATCGCGCAGGCCTTCGCCAAGCAGGGCGACCGGGTGGCGATCACCCACCGCAGCGGCGAGGCGCCCGACGGGCTGTTCGGCGTCCGCGCCGACGTCACCGACGCCGCCTCGATCGACGCCGCGTTCACCGCCGTCGAGGCCGAGCTGGGGCCGGTCGAGGTGCTGGTCGCCAACGCCGGCATGACCGCCGACACGCTGCTGCTGCGGATGTCCGAGGAGCAGTTCACCGACGTGGTGGACACCAACCTCACCGGTGCGTTCCGGGTCGCGAAGCGGGCCTCCGGCAAGATGCTCCGCGCCAAGTGGGGTCGCATGATCTTCATCTCCTCGGTGGTCGGCCTCGCCGGCGGCGCCGGGCAGGTCAACTACGCCGCCAGCAAGGCCGGCCTCGTCGGCGTCGCCCGCTCGATCACCCGGGAGCTGGGCAGCCGCAACATCACCGCGAACGTGGTGGCGCCCGGCTTCATCGACACCGACATGACCGCCGGCCTCACCGGCGACCGCAAGGCGGAGATCCTCAAGTCCATCCCGGCCGGCCGGATGGCCAGCCCGGACGAGGTCGCCGCCGTGGTCACCTGGCTGGCCTCGGACAGCGCCGGGTACGTCTCCGGCGCCGTCATCCCGGTCGACGGCGGCCTCGGCATGGGCCACTAACCCTTTTGACTACGGAGGAAATCAGCGATGTCCGGACTGCTCGCCGGTAAGCGACTGCTCGTCACCGGTGTCATCACCGACGCCTCGATCGCCTTCTCGGTGGCGAAGCTCGCTCAGGAAAATGGCGCGCAGGTCGTGCTCACCGGCTACGGCCGGCTCTCCCTGGTCGAGCGCATCGCCAAGCGGCTGCCCGAGCCGGCGCCGGTCATCGAGGTGGACGTCACCAACACCGAGCACCTGGCCGGCCTCGCCGACCGGGTACGCGAGCACGTCGACGGCCTCGACGGTGTCGTGCACTCGATCGGCTTCGCCCCGCAGAGCTGCCTGGGCGGCGGCTTCCTCGACGCGCCCTGGGAGGACGTGGCGACCGCCCTGCACGTCTCCACCTTCTCGTACAAGTCGCTGGCGATGGCGGCGCTGCCGCTGATGTTGCCCGGCGGCGCGGTGGTCGGCCTGACCTTCGACGCGACGAAGGCGTGGCCGGTCTACGACTGGATGGGCGTGGCCAAGGCCGGCCTGGAGTCCGCGTCCCGCTACCTCGCCATGCACCTGGGCAAGCAGGGCATCCGCAGCAACCTGGTCGCCGCCGGGCCGCTGCGCACCATCGCCGCGAAGTCGATCCCCGGCTTCGACCAGTTCGAGGACGCCTGGGCCGAGCGTGCCCCGCTGGGCTGGAGCCTCACCGACCAGGAGCCCGCCGCGCGGGCCTGCCTGGCGCTGCTCTCCGACTGGTTCCCGGCCACCACCGGCGAGATCGTCCACGTCGACGGCGGCTACCACGCCATCGGTTCCTGACGCTGCACCGTGACGCTCCCTGGTCACCGTCCGCGTGATCTACGCGTCCGGACCAGGGGGCGTCGCCGGGACGTCCCGGCCGAGGGGCAAGAATGACCCCATGTCGTACGACGCGGTGGTGCTGGTGTCCTTCGGCGGGCCCGAACGGCCCGAGGACGTGATGCCGTTTCTGCAGAACGTGACCCGGGGCCGGGGTGTGCCTCCCGAACGACTGGTCGAGGTCGCCGAGCACTACCAGCACTTCGGTGGGGTGTCCCCGATCAACCAGCAGTGCCGGGACCTGCTGGCCGCCGTCCGCGCCGACTTCGACGCGCACGGTGTCGACCTCCCCATCTACTGGGGCAACCGCAATTGGGACCCGATGCTCGCCGACACCGTGACCCGGATGCACGACGACGGGGTCACCCGGGCCTTGGCCTTCGTCACCAGCGCGTACGGCGGCTACTCGTCCTGCCGGCAGTACCAGGAGGACATCGCCGCCGCCCGTGCCGCCGTCGGCCCGGACGCCCCGGTGATCGAGAAGCTGCGCCAGTTCTGGGACCACCCCGGCTTCGTCGAGCCGCACGTCGACGCGGTCCGGGCGGCGCTGGGCCAGCTGGACCCGGCGAAGCGGGACACCACCCGACTGGTCTTCACCGCCCACTCCATCCCCACCTCGATGGCGGCGAACGCCGGCCCACACGGCGGCCGGTACGAGGCGCAGCTGCACGAGACCGCCCGGCTCGTCGCCGCTGCCGCCGCACCCGACCTGGGGTACGACCTGGTCTGGCAGAGCCGCTCCGGCCCGCCGCAGGTGCCGTGGCTGGAACCGGACATCAACGACCACCTGGCCGCCCTCGCGCAGGGCGGCACCACGGCTGTGGTGGTCAGCCCGATCGGGTTCGTCTCCGATCACCTGGAGGTCGTGTGGGACCTGGACACCGAAGCGCTGGAGACGGCGAAGCAGCTCGGCCTGGACTTCGTCCGGGCCGGCACGCCGGGCACCGACCCGCGCTTCGTGACAATGGTGCGTGAGCTGGTCACCGAGCGGACCGACCCGGACGGCGCGCAGCTACGCCGCCGCCTGGGCGAGCTGCCCATGTGGGACAGCTGCCCCACCGTCTGTTGCGTGCCGACCCGTCGCCCCTGACCTCTGAGGATCATCATGCATGACCGTAAGCCCGTGCAGAGTTGGCTGACCGACATGGACGGCGTGCTGGTGCACGAGGGCCAACCGGTGCCCGGCGCGCCGGAGTTCATCAACCGGATGCGCGCCTCCGGCAAGCCGTTCCTGGTGCTGACCAACAACTCGATCTACACCCCGCGCGACCTGACGGCCAGGCTCAGCCGGATGGGCCTGGACGTACCGGAGGAGTCGATCTGGTCCTCCGCCCTGGCCACCGGCCAGTTCCTCGCCGACCAGCGGCCAGGTGGCACCGCGTACGTCATCGGTGAGGCCGGGCTGACCACGGCGCTGCACGCCGTCGGCTACGTGCTGACCGACTTCGCCCCCGACTACGTGGTGCTCGGCGAAACCCGCACCTACAGCTTCGAGGCGATCACCAAGGCCGTCCGCCTGATCAACGATGGCGCCCGGTTCATCTGCACCAACCCCGACGTGACCGGCCCGTCCGTGGAGGGCGCGCTACCCGCCGCCGGCTCGGTCGCCGCCATGATCTCCAAGGCGACCGGGGTCGAGCCGTACTTCGTCGGCAAGCCCAACCCGATGATGATGCGCTCGGCGCTCAACACCATCAACGCGCACTCGGAGAGCACCGCGATGATCGGTGACCGGATGGACACCGACATCCTGTGCGGCCTGGAGGCTGGGCTGGAGACGATCCTGGTGCTCACCGGGATCAGCAGCCGCACCGAGGCGGAGCGCTACCCGTACCGTCCGTCCCGGATCATCAACTCGGTCGCGGACCTGCTCGACGAGATCTGACCGATCGACCTTGGCGGGCCGCCACCATGCCTCGGTGCTGGCGACGTACCACGATGATCATCCAGACGAGGAACAGCACCTCACCGGCGGCGAACAGCAGTAACAGCGCGGTGCCAGCCATGGTTGCCTCCGTCAGGGGCGCAGGGGGGCGTTGCAGGCGGCCACCAGCGCCTGTCGGCAGGCTGCGGTGAGTGGCCGTAGTGCCGCGTCCCGTTGCTGCGCCTCGTAGTTGTTGATCGCGCCGCCCGGGGCGGCGTGCCCGGCCAACGCCAGAACCCGGTCGAGCACCGCGGCCCGGGCGAAGAGCCGGCGGGCCCGCGGGTCGAAGCCCGGTGGGAGGTCGGTGGTGCCGTCCGGGCGGCGGAGCGCGGCCAGCGCACCGGCCAGCTCGGGCCGCCACTGGGCGACGTCGAGGCGGGTCAGCACGGCGGTCGTCTCGGCCAGCGCGGTTGCCAACTCGGCCTCCGCCTCGGCGGCGCCGGGCAACGAGAGTGACGCGGCGGCCGCGTTGGCCGGCAGCGGGTAGACCCGCCAGAGCACCGTCTCGAAACAGTCCCCGGAGCCGGAGGTGTGCAGCCGCACCTGGGGGATCAACCCGAGCCCGCCGGCGACCACCGCCTCGCCAGTGACCAGCGCCGCACCGGCGAAGTCGCCGGGGCCGGGCAGACCCCTCGGGTCGCCCGGCGCGGGCAGCACCAGGCGGATCTCGTCCGGGGAGAGCTTGGCCAGGGTGGGCAGCGCGGCGCCCAGCGGGACGTCGGTCCAGGTGCCCGGGGCGTCCGCGACGAGGTGTTCCTCGTCGCCGGCGATGGCGTCGGCGACCTCGTCGTAGGGCACCAACCCGGCGCGCCACGCGCGCACCCAGGCAACGAACCGGCTGGACCGGCGCGGCGCGAGTGTGGCCGCGCCCGTTGCGGGGGTGGACATGCCGAAAGGGTACGTGGTCACGACCTGCCCTGTCTCGGCTGCCGCTCCGGTCGCCCGGCCTGCCCCCAACTGCCCTGTTCGCCCTAATCCCCGCCCCCTCTGGTCGGCGGTCAGGGGGCGGGGCGGTGTGTCGGGGGCCGGGGTGGGCGCGGGCTGGGTTTAGCGTGATCGACATGGCGGGGCGATACGGCGAGGACGTGTTGGCGGGCGACTGGCGACGGCGCAAGGTCACCCCCGAGGTGGACGCCGAACCGGATCTCGTGGTCGAGGATGCCGACTCCGGGTTCTGCGGAGCGGTGGTGGGCTTCGAGGCCGGAGCTGTGGTGTTGGAGGACCGGCACGGTAAACGGCGCAACTTCCCGCTGCTGCCGGCGGCGTTCCTGCTCGACGGCAGCCCGGTGACGCTGCGCCGCCCGACCCGGGCGGCGGTGCCGACGGCCCGTCGGCGGACCGCGTCCGGTTCGGTCGCCCTGGACAACGTGCGGGCCCAGGTGGCGAAGGCCAGCCGAATCTGGGTGGAGGGCATCCACGACGCCGCGCTGGTCGAGCGGATCTGGGGCGACGACCTACGGATCGAGGGCGTGGTGGTCGAGCCCTTGGACGGCATCGACGCCCTCGACGCCGAGGTACGCGACTTCGGCCCCGGCCCGACCCGACGACTCGGCGTGCTCGTCGACCACCTGGTGCCGGGCAGCAAGGAGAGCCGGATCGTCGCCCGGGTGAACTCGCCGCACGTGCTGGTGACCGGGCACCCCTACGTGGACGTGTGGCAGGCGGTCAAACCTGCCGCGTTGGGCATTGCGGCCTGGCCGGTGGTGCCCCCGGGGCGGCCGTGGAAGGAGGGGGTCTGCGCGGCCCTCGGGGTGGCCGAGCCGGCCGCCATGTGGCGGCACATCCTGTCCCGGGTGAACAGCTTCGCCGACGTGGAGACCCCCCTGATCAACGCCATGGAGCGCCTCATCGACTTCGTCACCGAGCCGGCCTGACCGCCTGGTTCTCCGGCCGCCCAGCGGCGGTTCGGTTCAGGGAACCTCGTCCGGGCTGCGCGTGAAGACGAACGTGGCGATGTCGACCGCCCGCGCCCGTCCGTCGTCGTCGCGCAGGACCGACAGGATCTCGCCGTTCTCCGGGCCGGAACGTCCCCGCCAGCGGTCCGTCCCCTCGGCGGTGAACCGGCTCACCCGCTCGCCGCGTACGTGGGCCACCAGGTCACCCGCGTCCCAGCTCAGGTCCAGCGGAGTGCCCATCCACCACCAGCGGCCGGTCAGCTCGGCCAACTCGGCATCCGGCGCGGCGGTGGGCGGCCGCCACGGGTGCGGGAACGCCGGCTCGGCGTCCAGCACCGTGGTCAGCAGTTGACGGCCGAGCCCGGTGATCGGGAAGCCGTACGAGTTGGCGAAGCCGACCACTGCGGTGCGGGTGGGCCGGTGCACCACGAGGGCGGCGACGTACCCGGGCATCGAGCCGCCGTGCCCGACGTACACGCGCTCGCCGTCGCGGTAGAGCTCCAGCCCCAGGCCGTGCCCGCCGGTCCAGGAGTCGAGGTCGCTGATCACCACGGGGGCACACATCTCGGTCAGGGTCTCGGCGGCCAGCACGGACGGGTCGGGGTCGGCCAGGAACGCGGCCCAGCGGCCCAGGTCCTCGATCGTCGACCAGAGTTGCCCGGCGGGGGCCATGGCGCCGGTGTCGGTGCGGGGTTCCTCGCGCAGTGTGCCGTGCCAGGGGTGGACGACGTAGCCGCGGGCGTACGGCTCGGTGGCCGCGTAGGTGGTGCGGCGCAGGCCCAGCGGGGCGAGGATCCGTTCGTCGAGCAGGTCGGCCCACTGTGTCCCGGTGAGCCGTTCGAGCAACCCGCCGAGCAGGCCGTACCCCAGGTTGGAGTAGTGGTACGCGCGGTGGGGCGGGTAAGCGATCTTGTCGGCGTCGACATCGGCGAGCAGGGTGTTGAGATCGACGCCCGCTGCCCGCTCCCACCAGTCGCCCTTGGGTTCGCGTTGGATGCCGCTGACGTGCCCGAGCAGTTGGCGCACTGTGAGCGCGCCCACACCGGCGCCCGGCAGGTGCTGCTCCAGCCGGTCGTCCAGGGCCAGTCGGCCGGCGTCGCGCAACTGCATGATCAGGGTGGCGGTCATCGTCTTGCTGATCGAGCCCACCCGGTACTGCAGGTCGACTTCCGGGCGGGGGTTCTCGCCGGCGACGGCCACGTGCGCCAGCGTGCCGTCGCGGACCACGCCCAGCACCAGCGACGGGGTGTGACCGTCGGCCTGTGCCTGGGCGACCCGGGTGTCGATCTGTCGGGCGGTCTCGGGTAACAGGGTCAACGGGATCTCCTCGGGTCGGGCCGCCGATTCGTGATGTTTTGACGGGCCGGAAAGGGTCCCGCAGAGCCTACTGATCTTCGTGGGGAGGCCGCGCGTGCATTTGCGTGTCACGATCGGGGGGTGGACGCCGTGGTGTGGATCGTTTTGGGTGTGCTGCTGGCCGTCGCCGAGATTTTCACGACGACGCTATTTCTGATCATGTTCGGGGCAGGTGCGTTCGCCGCCGCCGGTGCGGCCGCCCTGGGCGCGCCGGTCGCCGTGCAGGCGCTGGTCTTCGCTGTGGTGTCGGCGTTGAGCCTGGTGGTGGTCCGACCGGTCATCCGGCGGCACAGCCGCTCCGCGTTGGAGAGTGGCGAGCAGCCGTTCGGCGTGGAGGCGATCGAGGGCTCCACGGCGCTGGTGCTGGAACGGGTGGACGCCGAGCAGGGTCTCGTCAAGATCGACGGTGAGTTGTGGAGCGCCCGGTCGTACGACACGACGCAGGTCTACGACCCCGGTCAACGGGTTCGGGTGATAAAGGTCCGGGGCGCTACCGCCCTGGTGTGGCAGGACGATGTTTCTTCCGCCGGCGAGTTGCCGGAATCGAGAGGGTGAACGGGATGACCTTAATCGGGGTGGTGGTGATCGCGGTGGCGTTGATCGCCGTGATAACGCTGGCCAAGGCGGTGCGGATCGTGCCGCAGCAGCGCCAGGACGTGGTGGAACGGCTCGGCAAGTACAAGCGCACCCTCAGCCCCGGCCTCAACCTGCTGGTGCCGTTCATCGACGCGGTCCGTACCAAGGTCGACATGCGGGAGCAGGTGGTCAGCTTCCCGCCGCAGCCGGTGATCACCTCGGACAACCTGGTGGTCTCGATCGACACGGTCCTCTACTTCAAGGTGGTCGACTCGGTCCGGGCGACCTACGAGATCTCCAGCTTCCTCCAGGCCATCGAGCAGTTGACCGTCACCACGTTGCGTAACGTGATCGGTTCGCTCGATCTGGAGCGGGCGCTGACCAGCCGGGACGAGATCAACAGGCACCTGTCGGGTGTGCTGGACGAGACCACCGGCCGCTGGGGCATCAAGGTGACCCGGGTCGAGATCAAGGCGATCGAGCCGCCGGCCAGCATCCGCGACTCCATGGAGAAGCAGATGCGCGCCGAGCGGGACCGTCGCGCGGCGATCCTGACCGCCGAGGGGCACAAGCAGTCGGTGATCCTCACCGCCGAGGGTGACAAGCAGTCGGCGGTGCTGCGGGCCGACGGTGACCGGCAGGCCCGGATCCTCCAGGCCGAGGGTCAGGCGAAGGCGATCCGCACGGTCTTCGACGCGATCCACCAGGCCAACCCGAGCCAAAAGGTGCTCGCCTACCAGTACCTCCAGGCTCTGCCGCAGATCGCCCAGGGCAGCGCCAACAAGGTCTGGATCGTCCCGGCCGAGCTGACCAAGGCCCTGGAGGGGATGGGTGGCGCGCTCGGTGGGCTGAGCCAGATGGTGGGGGACCTGCCCGCTCCGGAGGCGGCCGAACACGCGAGCCAGGTGGAGCGCGAGGCCGCGGAGGCGGCGCAGGCCGCGGCGGACGCCGCCCAGCAGATCCACGACGAGGTACGCGTCGCCGAGGCGCAGGCCACCGGCGGCAACAAGCCGCAGGGGCTGCCCGCACCGGAGCCGGTGTCTCCGGCCAGCCTGACCGAGGACCCGGCCGACCAGCGCGAGCGCGGCTGATCCGGTACGCCGGCCGCCCGGTCGGCTAAATACGAGAAAGACTCATGGGGCGCTCCGACGCCTGCCACGATCGGTCCTAGGACGGGTGGTGACCAGGCAATCGGGGCGCCCCGGCGCGTCGGTGCACCGCTCGACGACGAGCGAGGTGACGCATGAAGGATCCGGCGAATCGGATGTGGTCCTCGGCCCCGGTGCCCGGCGCGCACGACCCGGTAGCCCCGCTGGGCTCCCGGCGCAGCGGTGGCGGGTTCGGCGTACTGCCCTTCGTCGGCGAGCCGACCCCGGGCGCCCCCGCCACGAACGCCAGTTGGGCCTTCTCGGTACGTCGGTTCGCACGGGCGGCGGTCTGGCTGCTGCCCGCGTACGCCATCCTCTACGGCGCTGTGGCGATGGCCAGCGACGGAGGGGTGGGCAACGACCCCTATCCGGCCGACGGCCGGGCGGTGTACCTGATCGGCTGGGTGGCAGCGGTCTGGCTCGGCCTGCTCGCGCTGCTGGCCCTCACCGGGCTGCTGGCCGCGACCCGCAGCCGCCGGGTGGCCGCCGCCGGGTTGCTGGTCAGCATCGCCGGCACCGTGCTGATGCTGCCGTTCGCCGGGTTCGAGGAGCAGACGCCGGTCTTCGGCGCCACCGCGCGGTCGCTGGTCCTGCTCGGGGCGACGTTCTACAGCGCGGGCTGGTTCCTCACCGGGTGGGCGGTGGCCCGCTCGGGCACCTTCAGCCTCGGCGACGGCGTCATGCTGATCATCGCCGCGCCCCTGCTCGGCCTCGGCGGCGCCCTGATCGGCTCGTTGCAGACCTTCGGTGCGATCTTCGTGCTGATCGCCGGCATCGGCATCGGCTACCGCTCCGGCCGCCTGATGCCCCGCGAAACGGCCAGAGACGCCGCCACCGCCAGCCTAAGTACCCCAAACCCCTAACCCACCCACCTGCCTTAAGCCTCGCCTACTGGCCGGTGATCAAGAGGTTTGCGTCAGCCGAAGGCCCTTTCCTGACGCAAACCTCTTGATCACCCTGAGCAACTGGTGCAGGGCGCGGGGGTGGGAGTTGGCTGGTGGGTGGGCGTGAAGTTGCTGACAATCGCGGGGCGGGGGTGGTCGGTTGGCGGCATTCGTGGCAATCCTGGGGAGCATGGCCGCCCCCCGCTCGCCGCTGTCGCGGCTGTTCACAGTGCTGCTCGCCGGCGTGTTGGCCGGGCTTGTCCTGGCAGTCGCCGCGCTGCCGGGCAACCTGCTGCTCGGGCTCACGGCCCGATCCGCGCTCGGGTCGTACGCCGCATTGCCGGCCTCGCTGAAGACCCCGGCCACGCCGCAGCGCTCGTACCTCTACGCCAACGACGGCAAGACGCTGATCACCACGTTCTACGACGTGAACCGCACCGACGTCCCGTTGTCGGAGATCGCCCCGGTGATGCGGCAGGCGATCGTGGCGGCCGAGGACCGGCGCTTCTACGACCACGGTGGCGCGGACCTGCGCGGTCTGGCCCGGGCGCTGGTGGCCAACGTCAAGGGTGGCGGCACCGAGCAGGGCGGCTCGACGCTGACCATGCAGTACGTCCGCAACGTGCTCAAGACCGACCCCACCCGCACCGCCGAGGAGCGCGCCGCCGCCACCGACCCCACGGTGGGCCGCAAGATCCAGGAGATCCGGTACGCGAGCGCGCTGGACAAGAACCTCGGCAAGGACGAGATCCTCGACCGGTACCTGAACATCGCCTACTTCGGCTCCGGCGCGTACGGGATCGCGGCGGCCAGCCAGCGCTACTTCGGCAAGCCCCCCGCGCAGTTGACCCTCGCCGAGTCGGCACTGCTGGCCGGTCTGGTGCAGTCCCCGGACGCGTACAGCCCGATCAGCGGTGACAAGGACGAGGCGCTGACCCGCCGGTCGTACGTGTTGGACTCGATGGTCGCCACCAACGCGATCACCGCCGCTCAGGCAGCCCAGGCCAAGGCTGGGCCGCTGGGCCTGCACCCCACCGCCCAGCCCAACGGCTGCACCGCCGTCTCCCAGGGCCACGACGACTGGGGCTTCTTCTGCGACTACCTGCGCCAGTGGTGGCTGACCCAGCCGGCCTTCGGGGCGACAGTGGCCGAGCGCGAGCAGGCACTGCGTTCGGGCGGCTACACGGTGGTCACCTCGCTGGATCCGAAGATCCAGGCCACCGCGCAGCAGCAGGCCACGAAGGTCTATGGGTACGACAACAAGCGCGCCCTGCCGATCGCGGCGGTCCAGCCCGGGACCGGGCGGGTGTTGGCGATGGCGGTGAACCGGCACTACAGCCTCGCCGACAACCCGGCCGGGCAGGCGAACTACCCGAACACCGTCAACCCGCTGATCTCCGGCGGAGCCAGCGTCGACGGGTACCAGGCGGGTTCGACGTTCAAGCTGTTCACCATGCTCGCCGCGCTGGAGTCGGGCCGTACCCTCTCCACCGGTTTCGACGCGCCCGCCAAGCTGCCCACCCGATACGCCGCCGAGGGACCGGGCAGCTGTGACGGCCACTGGTGCCCGGCGAACGCCAACCCGGACTGGATGGACGGGTACCGGATGATGTGGGACGGCTTCGGCCGCTCGGTGAACACCTACTTCGTCTGGCTGGCCGAGCAGGTCGGCCAGGACAAGGTGGTCCAGATGGCGCAGCGGCTCGGCATCACGTTCCGCGCCGACTCGGACGCCGCCTTCGCCAAGAACAACGCCGCGAACTGGGGTTCGTTCACCCTGGGTGTGGCGGCCACCACCCCGCTGGACCTGGCCAACGCGTACGCCACGGTGGCCGCCGATGGCACCTACTGCACGCCGGTGCCGGTGGTCTCTGTGACCGGCGCGGACGGCACGAAGGTGCCGGTGGGGCAGCCCTCCTGCAAGCGGGTTCTCGACGCCGACGTCGCCCGTGCCGCGACCGACGCGGCGCGCTGCCCGGTGGGTCAGCAGTCGGCGTTCGGGCAGTGCAACGGCGGCACCGCCACAGGTGTGAACGACATCCTCGACGGCCGACCGGTGGCTGGTAAGACGGGTAGCTCGGAGCAGAACTCCACAGAGACGTTTGTCGGTTTCACCCCGCAGGTCGCGGTGGCCGGTATCGCCGCCAACCCGGACGACCCGGCGGACTCGGTGGGCTCGGCGGTGCAGACCAAGGTGATCGACGCGGTCGCCCGGGTCATCGCCACCGCGGTGAAGGGCCAACCGGAGAAGACGTTCGTCGCGCCGAGCCACGAGTTGGCCGGCGACCCGCACCGCCCGGTGGACCGCCCAAAGGTCCCGGAACGCCGGCAGGACCCCACCACCGACGACCCCCGCTCAGCCCTCCAGCGCTGGCTCGACCGCCGAGGCTAACCCCCCGCCCTCCCGCCCTCCCGCCCTGCCGCCCTGCCGCCCTCACCCCCGCGATCTTGCACTTTCGGTTGTCGACAAGCACTCGTTTGCCCCCTTTTGTCGGCGCAGAAAGTGCAAGATCGCGGGGCCGGGGCCGGGGCCGGGGCCGGGGCCGGGGCCGGGGCCGGGGCCGGGGCCGGGGCGGGGCGGGGTTAGCGGTCGCGGCGTCGGGGACGGTAGCTGGCGAGGGTCGCTGGCAGGCCGCGTCGGACGATCCCGGCCCAGTCGGTGTCGCCACGTAGCACCGCCGCGGCGGTCTTGCGGGCCTGCTCGACTGTGAAGTGCGGTGGCAGCATCAGCTCCGCCGGGTCGACCAGAGCGTTGATCACCACCGGCCGGTCGGCGGTGAGCGCCCGGTCCCAGACGTCGCGCACCTGATCCGGGGAGTCGATCAACTCGCCGTGCAGCCCGAGCACCTCCGCCCACTGGTGGTAGGCGATGTCCGGCAACTGCTGGCTGTCCGGGAACATCGGCGTCCCCTCGGTGGAGCGTTGTTCCCAGCTGACGAACGCCAGATCCCGGTTGTTGAGCACCAGCACCACGAAGCGCGGGTCGGTCCAGCTGCGCCAGTACTTCGCCACGGTGATCAGCTCGTTGACGCCGTTCATCTGCATGGCGCCGTCGCCGATCAGCGCGACCAGCGGGCGGTCCGGGTGGGCGAACTTGGCGCTCAACGCGTACGGCATGGCGCCGCCCATGGACAGCAGCGTGCCGGAGAGGCTGGCCAGCATGCTGGGGCGTACCTGGATGTGTCGCGCGTACCAGGCGGTGGTGGTGCCGCAGTCGACAGCGAGCAGCACGTCGTCGGGCAGCCGTTCGTTCAGTGTGTGGTAGAGCAACTGCGGGTTGACCGGGTCGGCGGCCTGCTCGGCCAGGTCGTGCTGCACCCGACGCCACGCCGAGGTGGCCTCGGTGACCTCCGCCCGCCAGGCGGTCGGCCCGGGGCCGGGGCCCAGCTCGTCCAGCAACGCCCGCAGCGTGGGGCGGGCGTCGCCGGTCAGGTTCACCTCGGTCGGGTAGCGCAACCCGAGCTGGGTGCCGTCCAGGTCGATCTGCACCGCGCGGGCCTGCCCGGGCTGCGGGTAGAACTCCGAGTACGGCATGTTGCTGCCCACGATCAGCAGCCGGTCGCAGCCGCTCATCAGCTGCCAACTCGGTCGGGTGCCGAGCAGCCCGATCGCGCCGGTCACCCAGGGTTCGCGGTGGTCGACGGCGGTGAAGCCGAGCAGCGCTGTGGCCACGCCGGCGCCGAGTCGATCAGCTATCTCGCGGACCTCGTCGCGCGCACCGAGGGCACCCTGGCCGACCAGCATGGCCACCCGCTGCCCACCGCGCAGCACCTCGGCCGCCCGGCGCACGTCCGCCTCGGGCGGCACCGTCGGCGTGCTGCTCGGCGCGTTGCTGGTCTGGTAGTAGCCGTGCGCGTGCGGCGGGTTCGGGACGGCCGGCTCGTCCTGTAGGTCCAGGGGCAGGATCAGGGCGGTGACCGTACGCCGGGCCAGCGCCGTCCGGCACGCCCGGTCGACCAGGTGACGTACCTGCGCCGGGTGGTCGAGCTGGGCCAGGAACGCCGCTGCCACGTCCTTGTAGAGGGCGAGCAGGTCGACCTCCTGGTAGTAACCGCCGCCCTCGGCGGTGGTCGCTGTGTGCCCGACCAGGGCGACCACCGGTTGGTGGTCGAGCTTCGCGTCGTACAGGCCGTTGAGCAGGTGGATGGCGCCCGGCCCGCTGGTCACCAGCGCGCAGCCCAGCGGCCCGCCGCCGTACTTGACGTGCGCGGAGGCGGCGAAGCCGGCGGTCTCCTCGTGGCGGACCTGGATGAACTGGGCGCGGCCGTTGGTGCGTTGCAGCGCGGAGGTCATGCCGTTGATGCCGTCGCCGGGATAGCCGAAGTAGCGGTGTACGCCCCAGCTGAACAGTCGCGACACGATGTGGTCGGCGACGGTCGGACGTCGGGGCAGAGTGCCCGCTTCGCCCGCCGTGGTGTCGTCTGCGCTCACCTGGCTGGTCCTTCCCGTTCCGTCCGATGCCCGCCGGTCATTCCCCTTCTTCTTCGGACAAAACACCCCGCCGGACGGGCGTCGAAGCGCACTGCTCCGCGTCCGGCAGAATCGTCGGGTGCCCGTCCACCAGATCACCGACCCCGACGACGACCGGATCGCCGACTACCGGGCGCTCACCGACGTCGAGCTGCGCACCCGCTGGGAACCACCGCACGGCCTGTTCATCGCCGAGGGGGAGCTGGTGCTGCGCCGGGCGCTGCGCGCGGGCTACCCGGCCCGGTCGTACCTGGTCGACGCCAAGCGCGTCGACCAGCTCGCCGACCTGGACACCGGCGACGCGCCGGTCTACGCCGCGACACAGGACGTGCTGCAACGGGCCACCGGCTTCCACGTACACCGGGGGGTGCTGGCGTCGTTCCACCGCCGGCCGCTGCCGACGGCGGCCGAGGTGCTCGCCGCCGCGCGCCGGGTCGTGCTCCTGGAGGACGTGAACAACCACACCAACCTCGGTGCGGTCTTCCGGGGTGCCGCCGCGCTCGGCATCGACGCGGTGCTGCTGTCGCCGTCCTGCGCCGACCCGCTGTACCGGCGCAGTGTCCGGGTCAGCATGGGTGAGGTCTTCGCGATGCCGTACGCGAAGCTCGACCGCTGGCCCGAGGGCCTGGACCAGGTACGGGAGGCCGGCTTCACCGTGCTCGCCATGACGCCCGCGCCGGACGCCGTACCGATCCAGCGGTTGACCCCGGCGCAGCGGGAGCGGGCGGCGCTGCTGCTCGGCGCCGAGGGGCCCGGCCTCACCGCTGCGGCCCAGGCCGCCAGCGACGTGCGGGTGGTTCTTCCGATGCGGCGCGGCGTGGATTCGTTGAACGTGGCCGCCGCGGCGGCGGTGGCGTTCTGGGAGCTGGGCCGCGACGATCCGCCGTTCGGCGGCGAGTAGGTCGCTTCGGCTTGCATGGCCATGCGTTCTATTGCATAATTTTCCCCGTGTCCAAGGTTCTCACCTCCCTGCCCACCGGCGAACGTGTCGGCATCGCCTTCTCCGGCGGCCTCGACACCTCGGTCGCGGTCGCGTGGATGCGCGACAAGGGCGCCATTCCCTGCGCCTACACCGCCGACATCGGCCAGTACGACGAGCCCGACATCGCCTCGGTGCCCGGCCGCGCGCTCAGCTACGGCGCCGAGGTCGCCCGTCTGGTCGACTGCCGCGCCGCTCTGGTCGAGGAGGGCCTTGCCGCGTTGACCTGCGGCGCCTTCCACATCCGCACCGGCGGGCGGGCGTACTTCAACACCACCCCGCTGGGCCGCGCCGTCACCGGCACCCTGTTGGTGCGCGCGATGGTCGCCGACGACGTCCAGATCTGGGGCGACGGCTCGACCTTCAAGGGCAACGACATCGAGCGGTTCTACCGGTACGGCCTGCTGGCCAACCCGATGCTGCGCATCTACAAGCCGTGGCTCGACACCGCCTTCGTCACCGAGCTGGGTGGGCGTAAGGAAATGTCGGAGTGGCTGCTCGAACGCGGCCTGCCCTACCGGGACAGCACCGAGAAGGCGTACTCGACCGACGCCAACATCTGGGGCGCCACGCACGAGGCGAAGACCCTGGAGCATCTCGACACCGGCATCGAGACCGTCAACCCGATCATGGGCGTGCGGTTCTGGGACCCGTCAGTGGAGATCCAGGCCGAGGACGTCACCATCGGCTTCGACCAGGGCCGCCCGGTCACGATCAACGGCAAGGAGTTCGGCAGCGCCGTCGACCTGGTGCTGGAGGCCAACGCCATCGGCGGCCGGCACGGCCTGGGCATGTCGGACCAGATCGAGAACCGGATCATCGAGGCCAAGAGCCGGGGCATCTACGAGGCGCCGGGGATGGCGCTGCTGCACTACGCGTACGAGCGGCTGGTCAACGCCATCCACAACGAGGACACCCTGGCGAACTACCACAACGAGGGTCGCCGCCTCGGTCGGCTGATGTACGAGGGCCGCTGGCTGGACCCGCAGGCGCTGATGCTGCGCGAGTCGTTGCAGCGGTGGGTCGGCACGGCGGTCACCGGTGAGGTGACGTTGCGGCTGCGCCGGGGCGAGGACTACTCGATCCTGGACACCACCGGCCCGTCGTTCAGCTACCACCCGGACAAGCTGTCGATGGAGCGCACCGAGGACTCGGCGTTCGGCCCGTCGGACCGGATCGGCCAGCTCACCATGCGCAACCTGGACATCGCCGACTCGCGGTCGAAGCTGGAGCAGTACGCCTCCCTCGGCCTGGTCGGCGGCGGGAACTCGCAGCGGATGATCGGGGCCGCGCAGGCCGCCTCCACCGGATTGATCGGCGCGATGCCCGAGGGCGGTGCGGAAGCCATCGCGTCCCGGGGCGTCGCCTCGCCCGAGGACGAGATGCTCGACCGCGCCGCGATGGAGTTCGGCGTCGACTAACCCCCTCGCGCCGGTGGCAAGTCGAGTTCCGGCGTCACGGACGGTAGCGTGGCGGCCGTGTTCCCTACCGTCCGTGAGGTCCTCGCCCTGGACCCGGTCCGCCACGGCGCGCCACGCGTGGTCGCCGGCGACGCCGGGCTGGACCGACCCGTCCGCTGGGTGCACGTCGCCGAGGTGCCGGACATCGCCACCCTGCTCGGCGGTGGCGAACTGGTGCTCACCACCGGCATCGGCCTGCCCGGGGACGACGCCGGGCTGCGCGCGTTCATCGGCGACCTCGCCGACGTCGGAGTCTCCGGACTCGTCGTCGAGTTGGGCCGCCGGTACGTCAGTGGTGTGCCCCGGGTGATGACCGCCGCCGCCGAACGGCGCGGGCTGCCCCTGGTGGAGCTGCGCCGGGCCACCCCGTTCGTCCGGATCACCGAGGCGGTGCACGCGCTGATCGTCGACGCGCAGCTCACCGAGCTGCGCGCCACCGAGGAGATCCACCAGCGGTTCAACGACCTGTCCGTGGAGGGCGCCGACGCCGCCGAGGTGATCCGACAGGCCGCCGAGCTGTCCGGTTGCCCTGTGGTGCTGGAGAACCTGTCCCGGCAGGTGCTCGGGTACGACCCGGCGGGGGAGAGCGCCGAGCTGCTGCTGGACGGCTGGGAGCAGCACTCCAGGCGGATCCGCCCGGCCGGGCGGACCGCGTACGACCCGGACAGCGGCTGGCTGGTGACCACCGTCGGCGCCCGGGGGCAGGACTGGGGCCGGCTGCTGCTGCGCTGGCCGGCCAGCGGCGACGTGCCCAGCGCCCGGGCCGTCGAACCGACAGCGGGCTCGCCCACCCGGCTCACCATCCTGATCGAGCGAGCCGCGTCCACCCTCGCGCTGGGCCGGCTGATCCGCCGCGACGCCGAGGGCCTGGAACGGCAGATCCACCGCACCCTGCTCACCGCGCTGCTCGACCACTCCCGCCCGGTGGACGAGGTGGGGCTGCGCGCCAAGGCGCTCGGCGTGGTGCTCGACCGGCGACACCTGGTCGGCGTCATGGTCCGGCACCGCGCCGACGACCCCGCCGGAGAGGTCGGCCCCGAGGCCGGCCAGGCCCGGCTACGCGATCTCTCCGAGGCGGTCGGCCAGGCACTGCGGGAGGCGAAGCTGACCGCGCTGACCAGCGCCGTCGACGACCACTCGGTGGGCGCGCTGCTGGCCCTGCCGGACCCGGCCGCCGAGGACCGCGCGCTGTCCGCGTTCGCCGGCGCCCTTCGTCGGGTACGCCTCGACGCCGGCACCGGCCGACCGGCGCCCGGTGTCGAACCGGCGCGGGCCGCCTCCGGCGTGGACGTCTCCCGTCCCGCAGCTGACGTGTCCCGCTCCGCATCCGACGCTTCCCGTGCGGCGGTCGGCGCCGATGCGGCCCGCACGGGCTTCGGCGTAGATCCGTCCCGCGCGGCGTTCGGTGTCGAGGCCGCTCGGTCGGGGGTCGGTGTCGACTCGTTCCGGGGTGCTGGTCAGGGTGCCGTGATCGTGGCCGCCGGCTCCGGGGTGGGGACCCTGCGGGAGGCCCGGCGGTCGCTGGTCGAGGCGCGGCAGATCGCCGAGGCGGCCCGGCGTGACCGGCGTGACCTGCCGATCTTCCGGCTGCCGCACGTCGGACTGGCCGGGCTGCTGCACCTGCTGCGCGACGAGCCCCGCCTCCAGACGTTCGTCGAGCGTGAACTCGGCGCGCTGCTGGAGTACGACGCCCGGCACCCCCGGGAACGGCTGCTCGACACCCTGCGCGCCTACCTGGAGCAGGGGCGCAACAAGTCGGCCGGTGCCGCCGCCGCCCACCTGTCCCGGCCGGCCTTCTACGAACGCCTGGCCCGCATCGCCCGCATCCTCGACGTGGACCTGGATTCGGTAGAGGCCAGCCTCTCCCTACACGTAGCCCTACTTGCCCTGGAAGCAGTCCGCACCCCCTAACCCCACCCCGGCCCCACCCCACCCAAGCCCCGCCCGCGTCGATCAAGGAGTTGTGGTGGGCGGCAGAAGGCGCGAAAACGTCTATTGCGCCCACCAGAACGCCATGATCGACGGGGGCGGGGTCGGCCTGGCGTAGGGGTGGCATAGAGGGCCGGCACGCTATCGAGTTGATGTCGTGAACGAATCGCGCGGCCCGGCTCGGGTCGGCCCGGCCCGGCCCGGTCCGGCTCGGTCCGGCTCGGTCCGGCTCGGCTCGGCTCGGGTCAACCGCGCCCTGATTCGTTTACGACATCAGCTCCAAAGGAGCAGGGGCACACTCCCCAGGGGCGGGGCGGGGCGGGGCGGGGCGGGGCGGGGCGGGGCGGGGCGGGGCGGGGCGGGGGGGGGCGGGGCGGGGCGGGGCCGTGGGTGGC
>NZ_JBEZGK010000038.1:0-45623 GCF_040649935.1 Micromonospora sp. NPDC048842
GAGTTGGGTCAGTGGTGCCGGGTGCGGTTGCCGGAGTACATGGTCCCGTCCGCGTTCGTCGGTCTCGACGTCATCCCACTCAACGCCAACGGCAAAGTCGACCGGCGGGCCCTACCGGCGCCCGACCGCGCCACGATGGACACCGCTGACGAGTTCGTCGCGCCGGAGACGCCCACCGAACGGCTCCTGGCCGGCATCTGGTCCGAGGTCCTCGGCGTCGACCAGATCGGCGTGCACGACCGCTTCGCCGACCTCGGCGGCCACTCGCTGCTGATGATCAAGGTGCTGGCTGCGGCCAGGCAGGCCGGGCTGACCGTCTCTATCTGGCGCATGTACCAGCACGAGACCCTGCACGCACTCGCCGCGGCCGTCGACGCCGACGAAGCCGAGGCAGCCGAGGAGGCCACGCAGGCCGCCGCCCCCGAACCCCAGGTGACGGTGTCGGCCGAGCTCCTGGCCGACCTGCTCTGGCGGGCCGGCGAGGCACCCGGGGCGCAGGACCCGAAGTTCGCCGTGGCCGCGGCCCTGGTGGACCGCGCCCGCGCGGCGGCGTCCCGGGCCGTCCTGCCGGATCTCGCCGACGGCCTCCGCGCTGTCATGGCGGAGAACCACGTGCCGGGCGCGAGCATCGCGCTGCTGCGCGACGGCGAGGTGGCGGAGACGCTCGGCCTCGGTGTGCTCGGCGCGGAGGCCGACCCGGCCGTCGAGCCGGGCACGATCTTCCAGACCGGGTCGATCAGCAAGCACCTGACCGCGTTCGCCGCTCTGCGGCTCGTCGCGGACGGGGTGCTGGACCTGGACCTGGACGTCGACGCGTACCTCACCTCCTGGCGGCCCGCGGCCGACGCGAACGCGCCGGGCCCGCTCACCCTGCGGCACCTGCTCGGCCACCGCGCCGGACTGGCCCGGCACCGCAGCGTCGGCTTCCGCCCTGGCGAGCCGGTGCCCACGCTGCTGGACCTGCTCACCGGACGGCCGCCCGCGGTCAACCCGGAGGTCCGGCGCGAGCTGGTGCCCGGGTCGGCGTTCCGCAAGTCCAGCACCCACTACTGGGTCGTGCAGCAGGTCCTCGAGGACGTCACCAGCGAAGCCTTCGAGCCGCTCATGCGCCGGCTCGTGCTCGACCCGCTCGCGATGACCAGCAGCAGCTTCGCGCAGGACTTCCCGCGTACGGCGGGGCGCAGCGTCGCGCTCGGGCACGACCGGCGGGGGACGGTGCTGGACGGCGGCTGGCGTGAGCGCGGGCACCTCGCGGCGGCCGGGTTGTGGTCAACCGCGGGCGACCTCGCCACCTTCGCCGCGCAGGTGCGCCGCTGCCTGCTCGGGGAGCCGGGGGCGCTGCTCGCCCAGCCGTACGCGCAGCAGCTCGTCGGCGCCGAACCGGGCAGCTTCTACGGGCTCGGCACGATCGTCGACGACACCGGCGCGGACCTCGAGTTGGGCCACGGCGGCGAACCCGCCGGCTACTGGAACATGGCGATCAGCCGGGTCACCGGTGGCTCCGGCTTCGTCGCCCTCACCAACGCCGACGGCGGCAAGGACGTCGTGCGGCACCTGACCGCCGCGCTCGCCGAGCGCGACGCATCCTTCGGCCGCGGCACTCTCGCGGCCGGCTGGGCGGGCACCGCCGGCCCCGACGCGGGCGCCGCGGCGGCCGTGCTGCGGCCCGTGATCACCGACGACGAGCGTGCCTGATCCGGCGCGCAGCCAGGGAGCGGACATGACCCAGCAACGCGTACGCCATCTGATCTCCATCGACGACCTTACCGACGACGACCTGCGGGCCATCGTCGCGCGGGGCGTGGAATTCTCGGCGGCCGCCGGCGACGGCACCAGCGGACGGGCGGCTCACACCCGCCCGCTCGCCGGGCGGGTGGCCGGCATCTACTTCAGCAGGACCTCCACTCGCACCCGTACGGCCTTCTCCGCGGGTGCGCTGCGGCTGGGCGCGCAGATCATCGCGTTCGGTCCCGCCGACCTGCAGCTGAACACGGGGGAGACCAACGCCGACACCGGCCGGGTCATGTCCCGGATGCTCGACGTGCTGGTCGCGCGGACCGCCGCTGACCCGGCCGAGATGCGCGAGTGGGCGGCGCAGGACCGGATGGCGGTCGTCAACGCGATGAGCGCCGACGAGCACCCGACCCAGGCGCTGACCGACCTCACCACGATGACGCGCCGCTTCGGCCACATCGACGGGCTGCGGGTGCTCTACGTCGGCGAGGGCAACAACACCGCCACGGCCCTGGCCCTGGCTCTCACCCGCTTCCAAGGCGTGACGCTGGAGATGCGCACCCCGCCCGGGTACGGGCTGCCGCCTGCGTACCGGCTCGGGGCGACCGAGCAGGCGGCGCGGTACGGCTGCTCGTTCGCCGAGCGCCACGACATGGACGACCTGCCCGCCAACCTCGACGTCGTCTACACGACCCGCTGGGAGACCACCGGCACGGTCAAGCCCGACCCGCGATGGCGGGAGGTCTTCGCACCATTCACAGTGGACGCCGGGCTCTGGCAGGCCAGCCCGAAGGCCGTGTTCATGCACGACCTGCCGGCCAACCGAGGCGACGAGGTGAGCGCCGAGGTGCTCGACGGTCCGGCCAGCATCGCGTTCGACCAGGCGGAGAACAAGATGCACAGCGCCATGGCTGTGCTGGAGTGGTGCCGGCCCGCGGACGGCTCGCCGCGGTGACCGCCGTCGGCCAGGCTCCGCCCGGCAGGGACGCGCCGCCGCCGCTGCGCCGCAACCGCGACTTCCTGCTGCTCTGGTCGGGCGCCGGCGTCTCCTTCGTCGGCGCCCGGGTCAGCGCCGTCGCCTACCCGCTGATCGTCCTGTGGCACACCAACTCGCCGCTGGCGATGTCCGCGGTCTCGTTCGCGGCGCTGCTGCCGGTGCTGCTCGTGCAGTTGCCGGCCGGGGCGCTCACGGACCGGTGGGACCGCCGCCGGCTGATGATCACCTGCGAGGCGGGCCGTGCGCTCGTGCTCGGCAGCGTCGCCGTGGCGCTGGCGCTCGGCTTCGTGTCGGTCGCCCACCTCGCGGCGGCGGCGTTCGTGGAGACCAGCCTCGCCGTCTTCTACAAGCTCGCCGAGCGCGGGGCAGTACGCAACGTCGTGCACCCCGCCCACCTCGGGCAGGCCCTGTCGCAGAACGAGGCACGCAGCCGGGCCGCCGGCCTGATCGGTCAGCCCGGCGGGGTGCTGCTGCATACCGCGGCGCGCTGGGCCCCGTTCTCGTTCTCGGCGCTCGCCTCGTTGATCTCCCTGGTCGCCCTCCTGCTCATCAAGAAGGAGTTCCAGGGCGAACGGGCGCCTCGCCGCAAGCTCACCGCCGAGGTGCTCGACGGGCTTCGGTGGCTGTGGCGGCAGCGGTTCCTGCGCGGAGCGCTGGTTTTCGTGGCGCTCAGCAACATCCTGTTCCAGGTGCTCGCCCTGACCCTGATCGTCGTGGTCAAGGAGGAGAACCGCAGCCCGGCGACGCTGGCCGTGATCGTCGGCATCGGCGGGATCGGCGGCGTCGCGGGCGCCCTCACCGGCGGCTGGTGGCTGCGCCGCCTCACCCAGCGCGCGACCCTGCTCGGCGGCGCGAGCGCCTGGGCGGTGCTGATGAGCGCCATGGCCTTCACCCGCAACCCCGTCGTGCTCGGCGTGCTGTTCGCCGCGACCGGCTTCGTCGGCGCGATCTTCAACGTGACCGCCGCGGTCTACCAGGTACGGGTCACACCCGACGCGCTGCAGGGCCGGGTCGCGGCGGCGATGAACATCGTCGGCTCCGGCACCAACGCGCTCGGCGCACTTGTCGGCGGCGTGCTGCTCGCGGCCTGGGGCGGGGGAGCGACCCTGCACACCATCGGCGCCGCGATGGCCGTGCTGGCCCTCGCGTGTGCGCTGAGCCCGGCACTGCGCGCCGAGGACCGTGCCGTGGGTGTCTCCCGATCCGAGCAGAGCGGACAACGATGACCGACATCCGCCGGCAGGCCCGGCCCGAGGACTGGTTCCGCGCGTACCGCCGGGTCGTCGAGCCCCGCGTACGCCTCGTCTGCTTCCCGCACGCCGGCGGCAACGCCCAGCTCTTCCACGGCTGGTCCGCGCTGCTGCCGGCGGACGTGGAAGTGCTCGCGGTGCGCTACCCGGGCCGGCAGGACCGGCTCGCCGAGCCGTGCGCGACCGACATGGCCGAGCTCGCCGACGACATCACTGCGGCGCTGAGCCGGTGTCCGCCGCGCAGCGTCGCGTTGTTCGGGCACAGCATGGGCTCCTCGGTCGCATACGAGGTCACGCTCCGCCTGGAGGCTGCCGGCATCCCGGTGCGCAGGCTCTTCGTCTCGGCCCGCGCGGCCCCGCACCAGGCCCAGCGGACGGGGCTGCACGAGCTGGGCGACGACGCGCTCGTCGCGGGCGTCCGAAGGCTGGGCGATCTCGGTTCGGCGGCGTACGACAACGCCGAGCTGCGCGAGCTCCTGCTACCGGCACTGCGCGCGGACTACGCCCTCATCGAGGGCTACCGGCCGGCGGCTCCGGCCCCGGTGCGCGCTCCGATCACCGCGTACGTCGGCGACCGTGACCCCGGATGCGCGCCGGAGCGCGTCCGCGGCTGGTCCGATCTCACCGCGCCCGGGCGGTTCGAGCTGCACAGCTTTCCGGGTGACCACTTCTACCTGGCACCGCGCCAGGCCGAGCTCGTCTCGCACATCACGAGGCGGCTGTCGTGAACGAGAGGGTAAGTCAGTGACGCAGACGGAGCACACCAAGGTCTGGTCCCCGCTGGAGATCCCTGCGGTCGGCCGCAGCGGGCCGCAGGGGATCGTCGCACGCCTGGGCGACCTGGGCACCGAGCTGGGCGACCTGCTCACCGAGCACAAGGCGCTCGTGTTCCGGGGCTTCGGCATCACGCCGGAGACGCTGGACCCGGTCTTCGACCACCTGCTGCCCAACCGGCTCGCGTACGTGCACGGCAACTCTCCGCGAACCAAGGTCGGCAGCAACGTCTACACCTCCACGGAGTATCCGCAGGAGTTCACCATCTCGATGCACAACGAGATGAGCTACGCGCACGCCTGGCCGACCCGGCTGGCCTTCTACTGCCAGGTGCAGCCGGGCGGCGGGGGCGCCACGCCCGTGCTGGACGCGGCCCTGTGGCTGAACTCGCTCGACCCGGAGGTCCGCGAGGCCTTCGCCGGCGGCGTGCGCTACGTGCAGAACCTGCACGACGGGTACGGCTTCGGCAAGAGCTGGCAGGACACGTTCGAGACCACCGACCGGGCGCAGGTCGAAGCGTTCCTCGCCGACGCGGGTGCCACGTGGGAGTGGAAGCGCGACGGCAGCGTCCGGATCTGCTCGGTGCGCCCCTCCACCATCCGGCACCCGGTGACCGGCGTGGAGGTGTGGTTCAACCAGGCCGATCAGTGGCACACCGCCGGACTCGGCGACGACACCGCGGCCGCCCTGGCCCAGATCATGCCGGAGGAGGACCTGCCGCAGCACGTCACCTACGCGGACGGCTCGCCCATCCCCGCCGAGTACATCCTGCAGATCCGCGACCGAGGGCTGGACAACGCCGTCGACGTCGACTGGCGGGCCGGCGACCTCATGGTCATCGACAACATGGCGCTCGCGCATGGCCGCCGGCCGTTCACCGGCGGCCGCCGGGTCCTCGTCGCGATGTCCGACTGAGTCGCGGCCGACGGCAACGAAGGGAGCACGCCGACATGACGAGCAGCATCAGGCAGACGGTGGCCGCGGTCCGGCGGGCCCCGCACCCCGGCACCGATGTCCACGACTACATCCGGGACAACCGCGAGGACCTGCGCGCGAACCTCAGGGACCGGGGAGCCGTGCTGCTGCGCGGCTTCCCGGTCGGCGGGGTCGAGGGCTTCGACGGTGTGGTCCGGGCGTTCTCCGGCTCGGCCCCGCTCACGTACGCGGAGCGGTCTTCGCCGCGCAGCACCATCCAGGGGCAGGTCTACACCTCGACGGACTACCCCGCCGAGGAGGAGATCTTCCTGCACAACGAGAACTCCTACCAGGCCGTTTGGCCGCAGACGTTGTACTTCTACTGCATCGAGCCGGCGCACACGCGGGGCGCGACCCCGCTCGCGGACATCCGCGAGGTCTACCGCAACCTCGACCCGGCCGTACGCGAGGAGTTCGAGCGGCGCGGCTGGCGGGTGATCCGCAACTTCCACGCCGACTTCGGTGTGCCGTGGCAGCAGACCTTCGGTACCGACGACCGGTCCACAGTGGAGGCATACTGCCGCGACAAGGGCCTGACCCCGCACTGGCGCCCGGACGGTGGCCTGCGGACCGTGGCGGTGCGCTCCGCGGTGCACACCCACCCGGTGACGGGCGAGCGGGTTTGGTTCAACCACGCCACGTTCTTCCACGTGACCACGCTCGCGGAGGACGTTCGGGAGGGGATGCTGGCGATCTTCGAGGAGGAGGATCTACCGACCAACACGTACTACGGCGACGGCGGGCGCATCCCGGACGACGTTATGGACCACCTGCGCGCCACGTACCGGGCCGCGTCGTCCCGTTTCGACTGGGAGCGCGACGACGTCCTGGTCGTGGACAACATGCTGGCCGCCCACGCGCGGGAGCCTTTCACCGGGCCCCGCCGGATCGCGGTGGCGATGGCGGAGCCGTCCGCCTGAGCCGTTGCGCGGCAACTGCGCGACAAGTCGTGCCCCCAGACATCCCGGCCGCACCCGGCGGGACTGTCTGGGGGCACTGGTCCTTCGGGTCGCCGGGAGCCCGCAATGGGGGAAACGGGCTCCCGGCGGGACCGACCCGAAGCGGTCGGTGCCCGGCGCTGTCAGGGCCGGGCGGCGCTCACTCGCGGGCGCCGGCCAGCTCCACCGGGCGGGTGCGCAGCGCGCCGGCGGCGGGCAGCACGGAGGCGACCACGGCGACCACCACGCACGCCCCCAGCGTCGCCGCGAGCGTCTGCCAGGGCAGCACCACGCTGGACCAGACCGACAGGGCGGCCAGCGAGCCCCAGATGCCCAGGATGTTGACCACCGTCACGATCGTGCCCAGCACCGCGCCGACGACCACGACGGTCATCGCCTCCACGGCGACCAGGATGAGGATCTGCCGCTTCGTCGCACCGGCGAGGCGCAGCACCGCGAGGTCGCGTACCCGGTCGGAGGTGGCCATCACCATGGTGTTGCCCAGCGCGATGCCGGTGTAGATCAGCGCGATGCCGAGCACCACCAGGTAGCCGACGCGGGTCTGGCGGCTGTTGCTCGGGTACTCCGACTGGATCCACTCCGCCCGGGTCTGCACATCCGCGCCGGTGGGCTGCAGGGCGGCCCGGACCGCCGCGGTCCCGGCGCTCGCGTCGGCGCCTGCGGCCCAGGTGACCTCCAGCCGATCCGGCGTGACCCCGGGAGCGTTGCGCGGGGTCAGGTAGACGCCGTTGTTGCCGGTGCCGGCGGCGATCACGGCCGCGATCCGCAGCGACTTCTTGGTGCCGTCGCCGAGCCACACGTCGACCTGCTCGCCGACGGTGTGCTGCGCCCACTCCTCGTTGACGACGATGCTGCTGTCGTCGAGGTCGGCGATGTCGCCGGCCTGCACCGGCAGCTTGCGCGCTGCGGTGAGCTCGCCCGGGTCGACGGCCTGCGCGTCCGAGCGGATCAGCGCCGTGCCCTCCTCGAGGGTGTAGACGGCGGTGGCGGCGCTGGCCATCACCGTGGCTCCGGGCACCTGGCGGACCTGCGCCACCGTCTGGGCGGCGAAACCCCCGGCGGCGTCGTCGGCCTGCACGATCAGGTCGGCGCGGGTCTGCTCCCGGATCTCGTTCGCCTTCGCCTCGTTGATGGTCGCCGTCGCACCCAGCAGCGAGCCGGCCAGCGCCACGGTCACCAGCACGGGCGCCGCGATCGCCGCGGTGCGCCGCACGCCGGCGGCCGCGTTCTCGCGCACCAGCATGCCGGTGGCGCCGGGCAGTTGGGCCGGGAGCCACGCGAGCAGCCGGGTCAGCGGCCGCACGAGGATCGGCGCGAGCAGCGCCACCGCGGTGATCAGCAGCATCGGCTGGGTGGTGTATGTCTTGCGGTGCAGCGCCTCGCCCGGGTCGGCGATCAGCCGCCAGACGAGCATGCCGAGCCCGGTAGCGAGCAGGCCGGCACCGAAGATCCAGCGCCCCAGCGTCATGGCCCTGGTGTCCACCGAGGCCTCCCGCAGCGCCTCGACGGGACGGATGCGCCCCGCCCGCACCGTGGCGACAGTGACCCCGCCGAGCGCGACGAGCAGCCCGGTCCAGAACGCCACGTGGTACGGCCAGGTGTACGCCCCGATGGTGAACCACGGGGGCGCGAGCTGTTCGTCGACGAGCAGGCTCGCGAGCCACGGGGCGCCGTACGAGCCCAGCACACACCCGGCGACCGAGGCGAGCACGCCCACCACCACCGCCTCCATGAACATCATCGAACGCACCTGCCGCGGGGTGGCGCCGGCGGTGCGCATCAGCCCGATCTCGCGGCGCCGCTGGGCGACGGCGAAGGCGAAGGTGGACGCCACCACGAAGACTGACACGAACGTGGTGACGCCGCCCGCCGTGCCCAGCAGGGCGTTCATGGCGATGAGGGCGTCGCGGTCGCGGTTGGGCTCCGGGTCGGCCTTGTGCCGGTCGCTGCCGGTGAGCACCTGGACGTCCGAGCCGGCGCCGACCACCGTACGCACCATCTCGGGCGCCGCCTGCACGACCAGGTTGTCGATGCGCGGCGAAAGTTTGGTGGCCTCCGCGTCGGCGAAGAAGATGGGCTCCTCGAAGCGGGCCGGCGCGACCACGCCGGCGACCGTACGCGTGCTCAGCCCTGCCGGCGTGCGTACCGACAGCGCCTTGCCGACCAGGGACGCGTCGCCGGGGAGCACCACCTCGGTGGGCATGCGGGGCTCGTGCCCGGCGGTCAGCCGGTATCCGCCGAACGCGGCGATCGACCACGGGTGCCCGACCAGGCCGTCGTCGCCGCCGGGTCCGACCACGCGTACGGGGAACGACCGGTCGGCGACCGTGGGGGCCTTCGCGGCGAGCGCCTTGGCGACCTCGGGCGCGACGCCGCGCGGCTGGGCGAGGGGCTGGGTGCGGTCACCGATCGGCGAGGGCACCCGCAGCTCGTCGGCGCCGCGCACCACGACCGGCGCGCCGGCGAAGCGCTCGGGCTTCTGGTCGGGGGCGTCGAGGGTCGACGCGAGCCCGAGGCCCATCGTGGCGATCAGCGCCACGCCCAGCGCCAGCGCGACGAACGTGCCGACGAGCGTCACCCAGCGGGTCCGCAGGGTGCTGAGGGTCACGGTCAGCACGCGACGATCTCCATCTGGGTCATCCGGGCGGCGACGGCCTCGGCCGTGGGCGCCTCGAGCTCGCCGTTGAGGTGGCCGTCGGCGAGGAAGACGACGCGGTCGGCGTACGACGCGGCGACCGGGTCGTGGGTGACCATCACGATCGTCTGCCGCTGCTCGTCCACCATGGCCCGCAGCATCGTCAGGACCTCGCGGCTGGTGGTGGAGTCCAGCGCGCCGGTGGGCTCGTCGCCGAAGAGCACCTCGGGCTGGGTGATCAGCGCCCGGGCGATCGCGACGCGCTGCTGCTGGCCGCCGGACATCTCGCCCGGCCGGTGCTTGGCCCGACCCGCGAGCCCGACCTGGGCCAGCACGTCCTGCACCTGCGAGCGGCCGGGCCGGCGCCCGGCCAGCCGCAACGGAAGCGCCACGTTCTGCTCGGCGGTCAGCGCCGGCAGGAGGTTGAAGGACTGGAACACGAAGCCGATGCGCTCGCGGCGCAGCAGGGTCAGTTTCGTCTCGTTGAGCGTCGTCAGGTCCGTCTCGCCGAGCAGCACCGAGCCGGAGGTCGGCCGGTCGAGGCCGGCCGCGCACTGCAGCAGCGTCGACTTGCCCGATCCGGAGGGGCCCATGACGGCGGTGAAGGTGCCCTCGGTGAAGGACAGGGAGAGGTCGTTCAATGCGGTCACCGCTCCGTCGCCCGCGCCATAGGTGCGGGTGACGTTGCGGAGCCGGATCGCGTCACGGGTCATGGTTCAACCTTGGTGTACGGCGAGGCTTTGCACAGCCTCGCGGGAGCGAATCTTTGGGGTAGTGCTAGCGATACCGGGAAGGGGCACCGGCGTCGGGAGACGCCGGTGCCCCTTCCCGGGTGGAACGGTCAGACCGTGACGAGCGCGGACTCCCGGCTCAGGGCCGGCGTGCGCTCGAGCTCACTGTTGAGCACGGCCTGATAGGTGCGGGTGATGTGCGCTCCCGGATCCACGCCGAGCTCGTCGGCGAGCCGGCGGCGCCCCTCGTGGAAGATCTGCAGCGCCTCCGCCTGCCGTCCGTTGCGGCACAACGCCGTCATCAGCTGGGCGCGCATCCGCTCCCGCAGCGGGTGGTCGGCGACGAGCCCGGTCAGCTCGGCGACGAGCTCACGGTGCCGGCCGAGCATGAGATCGGCCTCCACCCTGTTCTCCACCGCGGCGGTCCGCAGCTCCTCCAGGCGAGGCAGCTCCACCGCGGCCATGTGCTCCGTGACGTTGGACAGCGCGTGGCCGGGCCACAGCTCGAGTGCCTCCCAGAGGCAGTCGCTGGCCCGTTCGTACCGTCCGTCCTGCAGCGACTGGCGGCCCTGTTCGGCGAGGTCCTCGAAGCGCACGAGGTCCACCTGAGCGCCGCCGGTGCGGATCACGTACCCCGGAAGTCGGCGCTCGATCTCCGCGCCGCCGCCGAGCTGCTTGCGCAGCCGCGAGACGTACGTGTAGATCTGGGCGCCCATCGTGACCGGTGGCGACCAACCCCACAGCAGGTCCGCCAGCCGGCCGTCCGAGACCACCCGTCCCCGGGCGAGCAGCAGCGCCGCCAGGACGGTCGTGACCTTCGTGCCCGAAAGGGTCACCCGGGTCATGTCGTCGCGGGTCGCCTCCACCGGACCGAGAATCCTGAATTCCATGTATCCCCCGCTGCCGAACCGTGTTGGGTGCCCACCGGTCATGGGCGATCAACCCGGAGTAATCCTCCGGGGTCCCAACCTTCACCCGGGCGTCCCTACGGCGTCAGGAGGCTGCGATGGCAGCAGGTTGCCACGTGCGAATCCCGCAATGGGGCGACAAATATGGAAGTCTTACGAGTATTCGCTCACGTAACGAGGCTGGTGACACTGCCTGCCCCGCGGGCGACGAGGACGCCGATGAGCGTCCAGGTCACCGCCCACACCACGCTTCCCGCCACCGACCAGGTCAGATACGCGCGCCAGGGGGTCCGTACCATGCCGCACAGTGTGGGCACGAGCGTGCGCAACCCGGGCAGAAACCGTCCGATGAGGACGGCCGCGCTGCCCCGCCCCTCGACCAGTTCGAGCGCCTTCGCGGTGTGCCGGCGGCGCAGCCCGTCACCCCTCGCCGCGGTGGACGCCGCCGCCTTCCACCGCTTACCGGCCCAATATCCGATCAAGTTGCCGAGCACGGCGCCGAGCAGAGCGGCGGCGATGGTCGCGGGTAGCGGGACGACCCGGTGCGAGGCGAGTATCCCGCCCACGACCACCGCGCTCTGTCCCGGCACCAGAATGCCGATGAAGGGAACTGCCGCCTCGAGCGCGGGAAGCAGCAGGACCACCAGCAATGTGCCCCACAGTCCCAGCATCATGACGTTGCCGGCCAGCCAATCGGTCATGGGGTGCTCACCCTTCAGTGGGGTGGTCGTTGCGGTGCGGATGCACTTCATCAAGAGAACAGGATTTGTGGGCCCGACACACGCCTCCGGAAGTGAGTCTTGTTGGTAACGCAGGCACTACCTCCGCCGGTCGCACCTGCTGGCTGGAAACGCGATCACCGGCCGTCTACGGTTGTCCAGGTGAGCGCGCAAAACGTATGGCAGGCCCTGGCCCGGCCGGCTTTCCTGCTGTCCGGGTGGCCTTTGCGCTCGATCGGATATCTGATCGCCAATGCTCTGACGGGATTGCTGACGCTGGTCGTCGCGGTGCTTCTGCTCTCGGCCGGCGGACTGCTCGCGGTCGTGGTCGTCGGCATCCCGCTGCTGGGCGCGATCGCCCTGCTCGGCCTGCCCGTGGCGGTCGTCGAGCGCTGGTCGCTGCGGATGATCGACGCCCGGCCGGTGCCCGACGCCCACCGCATCCCGCCGCGCCCGGGGCTCACCTCGTGGCTGCGGACCCGCTTCACCGAGCCGGTCACGTGGCGCGAGCTCGGCTACGCGGCGCTGCTCATGCTGGTGCTCTGGCCCATCGACCTGCTCGCCGTGACCCTGGGGGTGACCGTGCCGCTCGCGCTGCTCGCCACCCCGCTGCTGCTCGCCACCGTCGGCGAGGGCGAGCAGGTCAACGTGCTGAAGGCGTACGCGGTCACCACCTGGTCGGGCGCGTTCGCCGCCTGCGCCGTGGGGGTCCTCGCGCTGGTCGCCTGCGCGTACGGGCTGGGCCTGCTCGCCGGCTCGCGCGGGGCGCTGGCCCGGGTCCTCATCACCTCGACCGGCAGCCAGCTGGGGGAGCGGATCACCGAGCTGACCCGCTCCCGGGTACGCCTGGTCGACGCATTCGAGGCCGAGCGCGGCCGTATCGAGCGGGACCTGCACGACGGCGCCCAGCAACGGCTCGTCACCCTCACGATGATGCTCGGGGTGGCCCGGCTCGACGCGCCGGCCGGACCGCTGGCGGAGCAGCTGACCCGCGCGCACGACGAGGCCGGAATGGTTCTGGTGGAGCTGCGGGAACTGATCCGCGGCATTCACCCGCCGGTCCTCACCGATTTCGGCCTGGCGGAGGCGGTGGATGATCTCGCGGCCCGCTCGGCGATCCCGATCGACGTTTCCCTGACGGTGCCGCAACGATTCTCCCGGCCGATCGAGTCGACGGTCTATTTCGTCGTCTCGGAAGCGCTGTCGAACATGGCCAAACATTCCGGCGCCGACCGCGGGGAGATCTCCGGCGGATATGCGCAAGGCCGCCTGACGGTGAGCATCTGCGACAACGGTCGTGGCGGCGTCGACATCGACGCAGGGACCGGCCTGCTCGGCCTCGGTGACCGGGTCTCCGTCGTCGATGGCAGACTGACGCTGTCCAGCCCACCGGGCGGACCCACCCGAATAGTTGTGGAGATTCCTTGCCAGCCGCTTCCGAACTCCGAATAGTCCTCGCCGAGGACGGCGTTCTGCTGCGGGAGGGCCTGATCGGGCTGATGGCGCGGTTCGGTCACCGGGTCGTCGCCGCGGTTTCCGATGCCGACGGCCTGCGAGAAGCGGTCGAGACGCACGACCCCGACGTGGTCGTGACCGATGTGCGCATGCCGCCGGGATTCAAGAACGAAGGGCTGCGCGCCGCGGTGGAATTGCGCCGCACACACCCGGCCCTGCCCATCCTCGTGCTGAGCCAGTACGTCGAGACGATGTACGCGACGGAATTGCTGAACGCCGGCGACGGAACGGGCGTCGGCTACCTGCTCAAGGACCGGATCGGGCAGGTGGAGGAATTCCTCGACGCCCTTGACCGGGTCGTGGCGGGTGGCACAGTGGTGGATCCCGAGGTCGTGCGACAGATGCTGCGCCGGCGCCGCAATCCCCTCGAAGCGCTGACCAACCGTGAGCGCGAGGTGCTGGCTCTGGTCGCCGAGGGCCGGTCCAACGCCGCGATCGCCGCGAAGCTGGTGGTCACCGAGGCGGCAGTGGCCAAGCACATCCGCAACATCCTCTACAAGCTCGACCTCCCGCAGACCGAGGAGAACCACCGGCGCGTGCTCGCGGTGCTCACTTTCCTGCGATCCTGAGCCCTGACCTGCGGATCCTCGCCCTCCGCCCGGGCTCGCCGCGTTCGGTGCCCGGCGCGGGCCGAGCCCGGGGATCGATGGCATCTTCCGGCCATGGCAACTTTCTGCCACCGCCTCCAAACAGGACTGAAACCTAACTTGCGCGCCTCGTTCACCACCTTCGATGGGGTTCGCCGGGTTTAAGGGCCTTGGGTTGGCGACGTTGTTTCGTGCAGAATTCCCACCGTCCGTCGCGCTCCGCCGCGGGTGGTGCGGTTCGGTGGTCATGGGGGAGGAGCAGGATGCTGGCCGATCTCGGCTTGGGAACGGATGCTGAGGCTGTCTATCAGCAATTGCTGAAACATTCGGTAGCGACCGCAGTTGATATATCTCGACAATTGAAATGGTCGTCACAACGGGTGCACGCCGCCCTCGAGGAATTGGCAAGGCTCTCCCTCGTGCGCCCGTCGCTGGAGGCGCCGGACGCGCTGCGGCTCATCCATCCGGAGATCGGCCTCGGCATGTTGCTTCAACGTCGGGAGGCTGACCTGCTGGAACGCCAGCGAGCAATGGTCGACACGCGCGCCGCGATCAGCCAAATGGTCGTCGAATACGGCGAGACCCGTCCGCATTCGGACCGGGTCAGCGTACAAGCACTGACCGACCTGGATTCCATTTACGCCTGCAGCGAGCGACTATCACAAACCGTCGTCAGCGAGGTGGCCGTCGTCGCCCCGAGCGTCTTCCGCGGCCCGGAAGGACGGGTCTTGGAAACGGTCGACACGCGCCTGCTGTCCCGGGATGTCACTGCACGATGCATTTTCCTGGACAGCATCGTGAACGACGCCGAATCCACCTCCCGCGCCTGCACCCTGATCGACGCGGGCGCCCAGATCCGCACGGCGCCCTACCTGCCGCCCCGCATGACCATCTACGACCGGGCGACCGCCATCCTCGACCTGGACCCCGAATGCCCCGGCAGCGGCGCCCTGGTCCTGACCGGCGCCGCACCCGTCGCCGCACTGCACGCGCTGTTCGAGAACGTCTGGCGGCAGGCGAGCCCGCTCGGCAAGGGCGAGCAGACACCGGACGAGGAACTGACCCGGCAGGAGCGAGTGATCACGGAACTTCTCGCCGCGGGCTACACGGACGAGGTGGTGGCCCGCAAGCTCGGCGTTTCGGTCCGCACGGCCAGGCGCATCGTGGCGTTCCTGATGAAGCGGTTGCGCGCCAGCAGCCGCTTCCAGGCCGGCGTCCGCGCTGCCGAACGGGGCTGGATCAGCTCCGGCCGGGTCTGAACCGCTCTGGCCGGATCGAACGGCTGCGGCCGGAGCTGAACCGCTCCGGCCGGAGTGGGTGCCCTCGACGTGGCGTGACCTGCCGGAACGGTTCGGGCCGTGGAAGACCTGCCACGAACAGCTACGCCGCTGGACCGCGGACGGCGCCTGGGATCGGATCCTGGCCGCAGCGCAAGTCCGCCTTGCGCCGCGCCTCCGCAGCGGGGCCAGGGTTCGGGCGGGTCCCGCGATATAGATGCCGTATAGCGACCACCCCCACGCTGGCGTGACTTCGCGCTCCTGGAAGGGACGGTTCAGCCATGGACACAGGGACACGCCCGGCCCCGAGCCCGCGCCCGTTCGAACCGGTCGAGGTGCGTCTGCCGGGTCACGCTCCCGTCTGGGGCGTGGGCTCGGCCGAGACCATGTCAGTGTGGCGCGAGATGACCCCGGACGGCATGTACGGCCGCGCCGCCGCCCGTCTGCGCCCGGGCGACCGCGTACTCGACATCGGCGCGAACATCGGGCTGGCCTCGGTGTTCTTCCACGATGTCCAGCCGGGGATCACGACCGTCGCCGTCGAGCCCGCCCCCGACCTGTACGCCTGCCTGCAGGCCAATCTCGCCGCGCACGTCCCCGGCTCACGGGCCGTGAGGGCTGCGATCACCGACCACGTGGGTCACAGCAGGTTCGTCTATTACCCGAACGCCCCGAGCAACTCCGGGCTACACGCCGACCCGGTGACCGATGACGCGCTGACCCGCCGCTACCTGGAGAACTCCGGTGTGGAGGAGGAGTTCATCGAGATGGTGCTCGAGGGGCTGCACGACGGTGTGAGCCTCGAGGTGCCGACGCTGACGGTCTCCACGCTGCTGCGCGAGCGCCCGTACGGCGACATCGCGCTGCTCAAGGTCGATGTCGAGCGCGCCGAGCTGGAGGTGCTGCGAGGTGTGGAGGCCGCCGACTGGCCCCGTATCGGTGAGGTCGTGGCCGAGGTGCACGACGAGTGTGGCCGCCTCGACGCCTGTTGCGAGCTGTTGCGGGCGCAGGGCTTCCGCATCAGCGTCGATCAGGATCCCGCGCTGGCCGGGACGGAACTTTATGAGATCGAGGCCCGACGCGCCTGACCGGGGGCGCGATGCCTCACATCGGGGTGCCGTACCGTCCAGGCCCGCACGGTGTGTTGGATGCCGCCGTCCGGTCCGATCGGCACGCGCCGGCGCAGCGCATCGTGCACGGCGGCCTGCTGGTCGCTGCTCAGCGACTTCAGGCCTGTCAGTCGGGTGTGCTGAACGTGCGGCATTGTTGGCGGGTGGCGGTTTCGCCTCGGGTGAGACGGCGAAGCACCCGGAGGGGGTCGCTGCGGCATGGGCCACGCGCCATCGGCGTTTCTTGTCGGAAGATCGAGAAGGCCCCTCTGTCGTGCCTGGTGACTGACTGAGTGACTACGCTTCACCGTCGAAGATCCGATCCATGGCGACTGCGTCGCCCAGGAGCACCGGCCGTAGTTGGTGCCGGTAGACGCTCTCGGTGACCGCCGTGCCTGAGTGGCCGCAGAGGTCCGCGATCTGTTCGAGGCTCATGCCGCTGTCCGACAGTAGGGACACGAAGCTGTGCCCGGGGTGTCCAGTCGCGCGGGTCGAGGCCCGCTTTGGCGACGACGGGGCGGAAGGCCCGAAGCATGTTGTGCCGGTCGAGGGCCGTGCCGGCGGTAGAGGCGAAGACGAGGTGGTGAGGGACAGGCTGGCCTTGGCACTCGCGGTGGGTGGTGAGCGCGGTGACGCAGCGGGCCGGCAGAGCCAGGGTACGACGCGACTTCCTTGGTCTTGGTGTCTCCATCGGCGCGGACCGAGCGCCAGACCTGAATGGATGGCGGCACCGGGGGATCGTTGGCCGGCTTGCCGGCGAGGTCGACGTTGGTGTCGCAGGGAATGACGCACCCGCAGATCGCTCAAGTCGTCGGCATGACACGCGCCCGCGTTGGACAGCTCCCATCGTCTGGACCCCGACCGGAACGAGCGATGCTGGGCAGTGGCCCACTCACCGACGCGGTCGGCGGCAATTTCGAGGCGGGCAGAACAACCCCTTACGCGGTCGTCTCCGCCGAAAAATGCTGGCCGCGTACGAGAAGCTGTCCAACCTGGCCCGGGGACTCGCCTTGAAGACCGAGTACGAGGTGGTGCCCCCTGCCGTTCGTCGGGCAGGTGCTCGCGTCCGATCCGAAGCTGGGCTTCGGCGTCGGTCTGTGCCCAGCACTATCGATGCTGGTCGGCGGTCCACAGAAGATCGGTAATGGCAAATTCCGGTAGCTCAAGTTCAGCCGCCGGGGTGACTTGGAACGTCCCACCCGACGCCTCCGGCGTCCAACCAGCACTCAGCCCGTAACAGACAAGAACGCGTACGTTCGCAGCTGTCGGGAACGGATACGTTTCCCCACTGCCATGCACGTCGGTCTCGACGTACCGATAGCCAGAGGCAACGGTGGGTTCCGAGGAGGGCAGCTCGGTCAAGTCGACTTGTAGGACACGGCCGTTCTTTCCTGAACCCCACACGCGGAGCCTTATGCAGCGGTGCAGACGACCGTCGGGGCCAGATACGGATCGGATGTCGGCCTTCCAGGTGGCGGCGTCGCCACTGTGACCAGCGCAAACGGTGGGCGATGCTACGGGTCGGTCGGGCGAGCAGGACGTTGATCAGACGGCCGATCTCGTTGACGGTCAGCCCGATCATGTCGGGCTGAGCGTGGCGGTCTGCTGCTCGGGCATCCGTGGCGCAGATCGCAAGGACGGCGAGGGCGGCCAGGGCGAGGGTGGTGAGCCGGTGCCACGAGGTCCAGCGGCGGACTTGGTGCTGGTCAAGACCGACCTGACCCTTTCCGGCCTGGAACGACTCCTCCACGATCCAACGAAGCGATGGTCTACTACGCCGAGCACGATGCCTACCGGCCTGAGTGACTAACTGGATGACGATCACGGAGTACACGGCTGGACGTTGGCGGACGACGATGGACGCTGACGCCAGCCCAAGGCGTGCGTTGAGGGAGCTTGACGGGTTCTGATCGTTGCCTGGGGGCCAAGGGGGCGTCGGTACGAATCCGGCCGTCCGGTCAGCGCGGTGGGATCTTCGCAAGGTTTTGTCGGTCCCCCGTTACCCCCCCCGAAAATCCCGTCCGTGGTTGACGGTCAGTGACAAGAGGTGATCAACGCTTGATCGGGCCTGTGCGGCTCCGGATCACCCCTGACAGCAAGCAGCGGCTCAAGTTTTTGCGGTTGGCCACCGCACCGGCTCGCCGGCTGGAAGCCGGCGGGGCGCAGACACAGGGTGACGACAACGCAGGAGGGTGTTGTCCAGGGTCTGGTTCGTCACGGGCACTTGGCGCCGGCTAGCGCAGGGAGCAGGCCGCTCGGCCCGATTCCCGTCGGCTGGATGCCTGCGGCTTTTCTGTGCTCGTCTCGTATGTGCTTGTTGCGTCTGCATGTTGCTGTTCGCATGTTGAAAATTGGCGGCAGGGGGCCGGTTCTGGCAGTGGGATTCCAGTCAATTGCGGTCTGGGAATCCTTTGCCGTCGGCTCATAGTGTGGGATGAGCGTCACGACTGAGGAGTAAAGGTGGAAATATGGCCGCTTCGGGCGATTCAATATGGACGGCCATTATCGTGGTGATATCAGATTGGGCGCGGCCCTCCGATGATTGTCCAGGTGGGCTGGTCGTAGCCCCGGAGCCCGGTAGTGACCTGGGGTTCGTTGGCGATAGCCCGGGCGTAGTAGACGACAGGTGATTTATTGGGTTTCATGGACATCATTCCACGCTTCTGACTACCGGTCCTTTTCTGCCGGTTGTGGTGCGATGCCGGGAAGAACTGCATCTCGCCGCCACCTGTTCAATAGGGGTTGACCGCCGCGGTTTGTTTCGACAATTGGCGGTGCTCCGGTATAGTGCGACCAATTCCCATTGAGTGTGCCGGAAGGCGTCTGGTCTGCGTGATGACACCTGGGCTGGAAAGCGCATCATCGAGCCCGCGCTTCGTCGGGCGACGACCACAGTTGGCACGTATCGGGAGAGCCCAGGCCGCCGTGCTGAGCCGTGGCTGGCAAATGGTCTGCGAGGTGGTCGGAGAGCCGGGCATCGGCAAGACCCGGTTCGTCCGCGAGGCCCTGGAGCGGTGCGACTCCACAGTCCCCTCGGCCGTCGGGACCTGTTCGCCGGATGAGCGAGGAGTCCCCTTCCATGTGTTTCGACATGCCTTTACGGAGGGGCAGTCACTCCGACGCGGGGTGCGTGCTGGACGGCCCACTGGGGAGAGCTGGGCGGAGTCCGTCGCCGCGGTGCCGGCGTCGCCGGCGCGGGCATCGGACGCCCGGCGGTTCCGGACTTACCAGCTGGCCCGCCGGCTGATCGGCCTGGCGGCACGGGACGGTCTGGTGCTGGTCCTCGACGACCTGCACTGGGCGGATGCCTCCTCCACCGGTCTGATCACCCACCTACTGCGGTATCCGGTGCCCGCCCCGCTGCTGCTCGTGCTCGTCTACCGCCCGCGGCAGATGGCGACCCCGATGCCGTTCGGGCTACCGGATCCCGACAAGCACGCCGATGTGGAACCGACGTCACGCGATCGGATCGAACTTCGCCCTCTCAGCCTCGCCGAGGTCGCGCTCCTGCACCCCCACATCGACCACGTGGAGCTGCGCGCCCGGTACGACCTGACCGACGGCAACCCCGGTTACCTGGCGGTGCTGCCGAGCGACCCCACCTCGAACAGCGCGGACCCGGTCCGTGAAGCACAGGGTGGCCGGCTGTCCGACGCGGCGGTGGCCGTGCTGCGCCGCGAGTGGACGGACCTACCCCCCGTCGAGCTGGCCTGTCTGCGGGCCGGGGCGATCGTCGACGCGCCCTTCACCGCGGACCTGCTCGCCGAGGTTGCGCAGGTCCCGACGTCACTGGCGGTCGAGGCCTGCTGGCGGCTGGCCCGGCTTGACCTGATCCGCCGCGTCCCCGGCACCGGACGGTTCGCCTCCCGGCACCCGGTGCTGCGGATGGCGGTCGCTCAGGACACCGACACGCAGTGGCAGGTGGAGGCGTGTGCGCGGGCGCTCACCGCGCTGGTCGATCTGGGCGCGCCACCCGCGGATCGGGCCCGCTACGCGGAGCGCCTGCTCGCCCTGCCGAACGGTGGCTGGGCCGACCGCTGCGTCAACGTGCTCTGCCGGGCCGCGCAGGAGGTCCGGCGCGAGACGCCGGACCTGGCCATCCGCTGGCTGCGACTGGCGCTGCGTGCGCTGCGGCCGACGGCCGGTCTGACGCGACGTCGCCAGGACGTGTCGCTCGCGCTGGCCGAGATCACCGGGGAGGCGGGGAACCTGGCCGAGAGCAGGGCCCTGCTCCAGGAGATCGTGCCGCTGTTCTCCGCCGACCCGGAGGGACGGCGGGCGCAGGCAGTAGCTCTCTGGGCGCGCGTGGAACGTCTGCTCGGCAACTACGCGGAGGCGGTGGCCATCAGCCGGCGGGAGCTGTCCGCCCTGCCAGCCGATGCCGGACCTAGCGACAGCTACCGCCTCGCCACCGAGATCGGCGTCGCCGGCATCCTGGCCGGCCGCCCCGTGACCGGGCTGCCCGACGTGCTCAGCGGAGATCTCGGCGGCTCCGGCGCGGACCGGGCCAGCCTGCTGGCGGTGCGTAGTCTGGCCGCCAACCTCGACGGCGCACTCGACGCCGCCCAGGGCTTGCTCGATGCCGGCGCCGGGATCGTCGACTCGCTGCCGGACCGGGACGTGCGGGACCACCCCGACTGCTTCACCGCACTCGGCCTGAGCGAGTTGTATCTCGAACGGCAGGCCGACGCGGTGCGGCACCTCGACCGAGGGCTGACACTCGTCCGCGCCTCGCACCGCGACGACGGACTGTGCCAGCTGCTGCTCGGTCGTAGTCAAGTGGCCTACCACGGCGGGCAGCTGAGCGCCGCCATCGGATTGGCTACCGAGGCGGGCATCGTTGCCCGGCGCATCGGCAGTCGCGACCTGTTGAGCTTCGCCCTGGCGTTCGAGGCGGAGGCGACGGCGTGGCGTGGTGGCCTTCGGGACGACGACCGGGCGGTGGCGCTGGCCCGCAGCGCCGCCGGAATCGCCACCGACCTCGCCACCTGGTGCGGTCGTACCGCCGCGACGGCGCTGGCGACCGCGGCGCTGCTGGCGGGTGATCCGGCGACCTGTGCCGAACTGGTGCGCTCAGCCGGCGGCGACAGCCGGCTGAGCCGTCTCCAGACGTCCCTCCGGCCCAGGTGGTACGAGCTGCTCTGCGCCGCCGCGCTCGCCGCGGGCGACGTGGCAGACGCCGAGCGGCAGGCGCGGCTGGCATTGGCCGAGGCGGATCAGGTCGGTCTGCCCGGGCAGCGGGGCTTCGCCGAGTCGGCGTACGGCGAGGTGCTGCTCGCCCGCGGCGAGGTCCGGGCGGCGTTGCTGCACCTGGAGACCGCGGCTGACCTGTTCCGCGCCGGCGGGATGGTGCTACGGCGCAGCCTCGCCCTGGCCTCCCTGGTCCGGGCAGCCGAAGCCGCCGACCAGGCCGGCCTGGCGGCGCGGGCCCGCCGCCGGGCGCTGGAACTGGCCGGGTGGTGCGGAACGGAACGGGTCGGCCTGCGACTGGCCCGTCCGGTCGGCCCGCGCGAGGTCGCCGCCCTGACCGACAGGGAGTGGCACATCGCGCGGCTGGCGGCGACCGGGGCCACCAGCCGACTGATCGGGCGGCAGCTGAACATCAGCCCCCGCACGGTTGAGGCGCACCTGACCCGCCTCTACCGCAAGACGGGCGTCGCTTCCCGGTCGGGCCTGGCCGCCTGGGTCGCTCGTCTCGATGACACCGATCGGTGACCGCATTCCAGGCCGGATGACGTCGTTCGGTGCAACGTCGACAGGCCGGGCAGCACGAGGCCGCGCCGCCACCGTCGTGGCCGGACAGCCGCTCACATACTCGACTGCATCGGACGCGATTCCCGTGCACCGGTGGTGGATGGAGGACGAGATGCTGGGCAGAAGATCCGTCAGGAGCCCGCGTACCCTCGCCGCGCCGGTGCGGGTGATGCCGTTCGCCGCCGCCACGGTGGCGTTGCTCGTGCTGACCGGCTGTGCTGGTGAGCCAGTGGACGCGGCGACCCCGGCACCTCACGGTTCGGCCACTTTCGGTCGGGACCGGGCCGCGCTCGTGCTCACCGTCTTCGACCAGGCCGACTCGGCCGCCTCGGTGGCCGGTGACGTCGAGGCGCTGCGGGCGCAGGAGGTTTCGCCCTCGCTGGACATCAGCATCGCCGCAGTACGTCGGGCCGCGTACAACCAGCGTGCGCAACCGTCCTTCCAGCACATCAACCCGGTCTTCGCGGTGCCACCCGCCGACCCGGCCTGTTTCCTCGCCACGGCGACTCTCCGGCTGACCGGCTCGGAGCTGGCGCCCACGGACGTCAGCCAGTTCGTGCTCGGTGCTGACGGCCAGTGGAAGCTCAGTCACAACGTTCAGGTCACCCAACCTTCGCTGGTGGTCGCCCGGAGCATCGACGGCCGGCCGGCCACCGCGGGCGGCGCCGCCCTGGACGAGACCAGCCGTCGGGCCCTCACCGCCGAGGTGTTCGCCCGCAGCATCGGGTCCACGACGGGCAACCGGTCCCTCGTCGTGTCGAGCCCGCTGCTCGACGGCCAGTTCGCCGGCGGTTGGGAGGTCTACGGGCAGCAGCTCGCCGGTGTCGGCGGGGCGGTGCAGCGGACGATGGACCGGGCCGAGTGGTCCGACTGCGCGGTCGCGGTGCCGACCGGCACGCTCACCTTCTTGACGATCCACGCCACCGACACGCTGCGCCCGGCGCCCGGCGGTCCGGCCACCGTCCGATTGGAACCGCAGAGCCCGGATCTGATCGCCACCGGTCACCTCAAGGCGATCAGCGGAAAGTCGATCCGGGTCACCCGGGTGGAGACCTTCGTGCTGCTGGTGCCGGCACAGACCGTCGGCACATCGGTGCTGGGGCTCAACGACACCGCGTTGACAGTCACCGCCGACTGACCCTGCCGCCGAGCGTCCACGGCGTCGGCGACGGCAGAAACCGGTGGCATCACTCGGATTGGACGCCACCGGACCGCGACGATGACAGCAGCCGTGATCGCCGGCGGGGCCGCCGGTGCCGCGGTCCGGCCACGAAGCTCGGGAGGAACCCATGTGGCGTCCGCGCTTCCGATCGGACTACGTGCCGGTGCGGCTGCCCGACGGTCCGCTCGTGGTGCTGGGGGAGACCCGCAGCCTACTCATCGACGACCCGGTCGCCGCGGACCTGGCCGACCAGCTCGACGGTGCCGCCCCGTTGGCCGACGTGGTGGCCCGGCTGGCCACCCGACACCCGGTCGCCGCCGTCGCCGCAGCCCTCGCCCGGCTGCGCGACCACGGCCTCCTGGTGTCCGGTCCGGCGCACACCTCGGCAGCCGAGGCCGCCGGCTGGGACGCCCGGGGTGTGCCGCCCGACGTCGGGCGGCGGTGGATGGCCGGCGGAAGGGTCACCATCGTCGACCTCGGGGCGCCCCGGGTGGCCGAGACCGCCGACGCGCTGCGTGCCCTGGGCCTCGCCCCGACAGTGGTCGGGCCGGACGCACCGGACCCTGGTCCGGGAGACGCACAGGTGCTGGTGCTGCCGTCGTCGATGCTCGACCCCCGGCTGGCGCTGATCAACGACCGCCACCTGGCCGCCGGTCGCGCGTGGACGCTGGCCCGGCCACACGGCAACGTCGTCTTCCTCGGCCCGCACCTCGTGCCGGGCCGTACCGGCTGCTGGGCCTGCCTGCGCCAACGCTGGCAGGAGAACGAACAGGTGAACGCCTTCCTCGACGGGCAGGATCTGGCCGGTCCGCTGCCGCAGCCCGGCCGAGCGGTCCTGCCCGGACTGGCCACCATGGCGGCCGGGCTGCTCGCTGCGGAGCTCGCCGTGCTCGCCGTCCGGGGCGCGTCGCCCCGTCTCACCGGCCGGATGGTCGCCCTCGACACCCGGGACCTGAGCACGGAGAGCCACCAACTGGTACGCCAGCCGCAGTGCCCCGCCTGCGGTGACCCGGACCTCGTCCGCAAGGCCGAGCCACGGATCGACCTGCCACCTAGTGGCGCCCAGCCCAGTCGGGCCGGGGACTCCCGTGTCCGCGAACCCGCCGAGGCGTACGCCGCGCTCGTCCACCACGTCAGCCGGTATCTGGGCGTGGTGAGCCGGCTGACTCCGCTGGAGACGACCGACAACGGCGTCACCCACACCTACTCGGCCGGGCACAACTTCGCCCAGCCCCGCCAGCTCGCCGCGCTGCGCCGGAATCTGCGCGGGCAGAGCGGCGGCAAGGGCCGGACCGACCTGCAGGCCCGGATGAGCGCGGTCGGGGAGGCGGTGGAACGCTACTGCGGGGTGTGGCGCGGCGACCGCCCGGTGCACCGGGCGACCTACCGGCAGCTCGGTCCGGACCGCGCGGTACACCTGCGGGAGCTGCTGCTCTTCTCGGAACGCCAGTACGCCGACCGGCACCGGCTCAACCGCGACCTGGGCCACCTGCACCGCATTCCCCGCCCGCTGCCCGACGAGGTGGAGCTGGACTGGACCACGGGCTGGTCGCTGACCCGGCAGACACCGCGCGAGCTGCCCGCCGCGCACTGCTGGTACGGGCATCCGGAGCTGACCGGGTTGGGGGTGTGCTCGGCCGACTCGAACGGCTGCGCGGCCGGCGGCAACCTGTCCGAGGCAATCCTGCAGGGCATCTGCGAACTCGTGGAGCGGGACAGCGTGGCCCTGTGGTGGTACCACCGATCCCGGATGCCCGGGGTGGACCTCGCCTCGTTCGGCGACCCGTGGACGGCCGCCTGCCTCGACCATCACGCCACCGCACTGGGCCGCGAACTGTGGGCCCTCGACCTGACCGCCGACCTCGGCGTACCCACGTTCGCAGCGGTGTCCCGGCGGGTCGACCGAGGGCCGGAGGACGTCCTGGTCGGCTTCGGCGCGCACCTGGACGCGCGGGTCGCGCTGACCCGGGCGCTCACCGAGGTGAACCAGTTCCTGCCCGCCGTCGCCGGTCCCACTTCCGCCCGCAACCGCTACGGCGTCGACGACCCGGACACCGCGCGTTGGTTCGGCACCGTGCGGGTGGCCGACCAGCCCTGGCTGACCCCGGATCCCACCCGGCCGTCGCGCACCGCGGCGGACCACCCGACGCTGACCACCGGCGACGTCGGGGATGACGTGCGTCGTTGCGTACGCCGGGCGGAGCGGGCCGGCCTGGAGGTGATCGTCGTCGACCAGTCTCGTCCGGATGTCGACCTGGCGGTGGTGAAGGTCGTCGTGCCGGGCCTGCGGCACTTCTGGCGCCGGCTCGGTCCCGGCCGGCTGTGGGACGTGCCGGCCCGCCTCGGTCGGGGCCCACTGGCCGTCGACGAGACATCGGCCAATCCGCTGAACGTCTTCTTCTAGCCGCGCTCCCGGGCCACCGGGACCGTGGGAAGGATGTGGGGATGACCACCGTGGTGGACCCGGTCGGTCGGCGGTCGTCGTGAGCGGCTCCGTCGGCGGTCCGCCGATTCAGGAGTCGTACCGGCTGCGCCGGGACGCTGAGCTGCGGCTCGGCGAGGACGGCTCGCTGACGCTGCGGCAGACCCGCTTCCAGCTCACCCTGGAGCAACCGGGCATAGGCCGGCGGGCGCTGCTGCTGCGACTCGCCGCCGACTGGGTCAACGACGTCGAGGTCGGCCGGCTGATCAGCGGCCTGGAGGGGGAGAACCGGGTGTTGCCCGCGCAGATGCTGCTGCGCCGGCTGCTCGCCCACTCCTGGCTGGAGCGCCGCGTACAGGTCGACGATCGGCCGCTGCTCGACCTGGTCCCCACCGGCCTGGGCCGGGGCAGTCTGCCGGAAAGTCGCCCACACGCGCCCGGGGTCCGCTACCGGCTCTCCCGCTTCGCCGCCCTTCAGCACGAACGGGGCATGCTGGTGGCCGCATCACCGCTGAGCACCCTCGTTGTCGGCTGCGCCGACGCCGCCCTCGGCGCGGTACTGGCCGCCGCCGCGCCGGGCGTCGGACCCGAGACGGTGGCCCGCACGCTCGGCGTGCCGCCGGACGTCGCCGGACGGGTGCTCGACGAGCTGGCCACCGCCCGGATCCTGGTCACCGACGCCGAGTTCGAGGCGGAGTGCGACGACGCGCCGCTGGCCTACTGGTCGCCGGAGGAGCTGCGGCTGCACCACCGATCCCGGGCCGGCCGACACGCGCTGCCGGTGGGCGGCACCTACCGGATGCGGGGGAGCTTCGCCCCGCAGCCGCTGCGCCGCCCGTACGACGGGGGCCGGGCGGTGGACCTGCCACTGCCGGACCTGGCGACGATCGCCGAGGCGGATCCCGCGTTCAGTCAGGTCGTCGCCGAGCGGCGCAGCGTGCGCGAACACGACGACGCGGCGCCGCTGCCGCTGGAGCGGCTGGCGGAGTTCCTGCACCGGTCGCAGCACACCAGCGCCGTCGGCGAGGCCGGCGGGCAGGAGATCGGCCACCGGCCCTACCCGGGCGGCGGCGGCGTCTACGAGCTGGAGATCTACCCACTGGTCGCGCGCTGCGCAGGGCTCGACCCCGGGCTCTACCACTACGACGCCGTCGGGCACCGGCTGGAGCCGGTCGCCGGCTGGGGACCGGCCGCGGACCGGCTGCTGGCGTACGCCCGGGCGTCCGGCGCCCTGCCTCGGCCGCCGCAGACGGTCCTGGTGGTCACCGCCCGGGTCCAGCGGCTCATGTGGAAGTACGAAGGGATGAGCTACGCCATGATTCTCAAGGACGCGGGTGTGCTGACCCAGCAGATGTATCTCGTCGCCACCGCCATGGGGCTGGCACCGTGCGCCCTCGGCGCCGGGGACTCCCAGGCCTTCGCCGAGTTGTCCGGGCTCGACCCGCTGGTCGAGCCGAGCGTGGCCGACTTCCTGCTCGGCTCACACCGCGCCACCGGCCCGGCCGCGGCACAGGGCCGGCCATGAAGTTCCGGCGGCAGGCTCTGCGCCAGTTGGAGGCGCCCGAGCAATTGGACCGGGCGGTCCGGCTGACCACGGTGCCGAATTGGCTGGCCACCACCGCGCTGGTCATCGTCGTCGTCGCCGCAGGTGTGTGGTCGGTGCGCACAGTGGTGCCCCGGACCGTCGAGGCGGCCGGGGTGCTGATCCACTCGAACGGGATCTCGGCCCTCGACGCGCTCGACAGCGGCCAGGTCACCAAGGTGTGGGCGGCACCGCACCAGCGGGTGCCGAAGGGCATGCCCCTCTACAGCCTGCGCACGGCGGACGGCAAGGTGCGGGTGGAGACCGCGCCGGGTGACGCGTACGTCGTCGCCTGGCTGGTCTCGGAAGGCGAGATCGTCACCCCGGGCACGCACCTGGCCGACCTGGAACGGCTCGACACCGCCGGGGACGCGTTGCAGGCAGTCGTCTACGCCCCCGCCGTCGCCGCCCCGCTGCTGCAACCCGGTGTGACCGTCGAGGTAGCCGCCGCGGCCGCGCCGCGCAACGTGTTCGGCACCCTGGCCGGCCAGGTGACCACGGTCGGCGCCTTCCCGGAGACCGAGGCATCGCTGCGCGCCTTCCTGGGCACCGGGCCGGACGTCCGGCGACTGCTCGCCCGCGGCAGCGTGGTGCGGGTGACTGTCGCCCTGGAGCCCGACCCGGCCGCCCCGGGCGGCCTGCGCTGGACGAAGTCTCCGCCGCCGTTCCAGCTCAACTCGGCCAGCGAGGTCACCGCCTGGTTCACAGTGGACCGGGAACACCCGATCGATTGGTTGCTTCGGCGATGAGCGCGCCGACGACCGCCGTCAGCGGCACGCCGGAGCTGCCCAGGATCCGGCGTCGACGGGTCCGTACGCCCACCCTGATCCAGATGGAGGCGGTGGAGTGCGGTGCTGCCGCGCTGGGGATCCTGCTCGCGCACCACGGTCGGCACGTGCCCCTGGAGGAGTTGCGCCGGGTGTGCGGAGTGAGCCGGGACGGCTCCACCGCGGCCACAGTGCTCAAGGGCGCCCGCCGCTACGGCATGGTGGCCAAGGGTTTCCAGATGGACCTGGCCGGCCTGGCCACCGTGGCGTTGCCGGCGGTGCTGTTCTGGCGGTTCGAGCACTTCGTGGTGCTGGAAGGGCTCGGCCGCAAGGTCTTCATCAACGATCCGGCCACCGGTCCCCGTGCGGTGAGCTGGGAGGAGTTCGACGGCGCCTTCACCGGCATCGTGCTCACCATGGAGCCCGGCCCGCAGTTCCGGCCCGGCGGCACCCGCTACCGGCTGGTGCGGGCGCTGGCCGAGCGGTGGCGCGGCCCGGGCTCGGCGATCGCGCAGATGCTGCTGCTCGGCCTGCTGATCGCCGTGGTCGGTCTGACCATCCCGGTGATGGCCAAGGTCTTCGTCGACCGGGTGCTGTTGCAGGAGGATCGAGCCGCGTTCGCCGGTCTGGTGGCGGCGGTGGCGGTGGCCACCGTGCTGACCTTCCTGGCCAGCCTGCTTCAGCAACGCCTTACCGTACGCGCGGAGACGGCGCTCGCCCTCGCCAGCGCCGCCCGGTTCTTCCGACATCTGCTGCGGCTGCCGCCGACCTTCTTCGACCAGCGGCAGGCCGCCGACCTCAGCCAGCGGGTCCGCGGCAACGAGGTGGTCGCCGAGGTGCTCACCCGCCGGACTGCCACCACTGTGGTGGACACCGGCCTGGTGCTGGCGTATGGGGCTCTGCTCTGCCATTACGACCTGCTGCTCGGACTGTGTGCGGTGGTCCTCGCCGGGCTGAACGTCAGCGTGCTGCGCTATGTCGCCTCGACCCGGTCCACCGCCGTCGCCGGTCTTCAGGCGGACCGCAGCAAGCTGGTGACAACGGTGTACACCACCGTCCAGATGATCGAGACGGTGAAGGCCGGCGGCGAGGAGGAACGCGCCGTGGCCCGGTTCGCGGCGCGCCACGCCACCGTCGCCAACCGTCAGCAGCGGCTGGGCGTGCCCACCGCGGTACTCTCCGTGCTGCCGGCGTTGCTCGCCTCGGGGACCACCGCGGTGCTGCTGGGGTTGGGCAGCCGGCAGGTAGTGGCGGAGGCGATGAGCGTCGGCGTGCTGGTCGGCATGCAGAGCCTGGCCGCCGCGATGAACCGCCCGCTGGGCAACCTGACCGCGCTGGGCTCGCGGTTGCAGGACATGAGCGCCGACCTCAACCGGCTGCGTGACGTGGAGCGGTACCCACTGCCGTCGGCCCCGGACCGATCCGCCCGACCGATGACGCCGATGGAGGGGCACCTGCGCATCGAGGAGGTCACCTTCGGCTACAACCCGTTGGGTCGTCCACTGCTGGAGAACTTCAGCCTCGACTTGCCGCCGGGCGCCCGGGTAGCGCTCGTCGGGCGCTCGGGCAGTGGCAAGTCGACGGTCGGCCGGCTGGTCGCCGGGCTCTACCGTCCCTGGGCCGGACAGGTCACCGTGGACGGACTTGAGCGGGCCGCGGCCGACGACGGGCTCTGGGCAGCCAGCGTCGCCATGGTGGACCAGGACCAACGGCTGTTCGAGGGGACGGTCCGGGACAACGTCACCATGTGGGACCTCACGGTCGCCGATGAGGACGTCGTCAGCGCGCTGACCGACGCGTGCCTGTACGACGAGGTCGCGGCCCGTCCGGGTGGCCTCGGCAGTCCGGTGCGGGAGAACGCCCGCAACTTCTCCGGTGGGCAGCGGCAGCGGCTGGAGATCGCCCGAGCGCTCGTGCGCAATCCCCGGGTGCTGGTGCTGGACGAGGCCACCAGCGCGTTGGACGCCGAGACCGAACGTCGGATCGACATGCACCTGCGCCGGCGGGGGGCGACCTGCCTGATCGTGGCCCACCGCCTGTCCACCGTCCGCGACTGCGACCTGATCGTCGTGCTCGACGGCGGCCGGGAGGTGGAGCGCGGCACCCACGAGCAGCTGGTTGCCCAGGACGGGGCGTACGCGCGCCTGGTCCGGGACCACTGACCACGACGATCCGAGGAGACGCTGATGAGTGGCGCGGTGGAGGATCCCCCGGCCGGCGGCCTGATCGGCTTCTGCTCGGACGGCGTACGCCAGGTCTGCCGCCTGGACGGCCCGGCGGCCGGCTGGCTGGTGACCGGGGGCGAGGCCGACCTGTTCGCGGTGCGTCGGGCCGGAGTGAGCCCCTCGCGTCGTCACCATGTGGCCCGGCTGCCCGCGGGTGGCCTGGTGCCGACGTCCACCGCGATCGGTGCGTGGCGGTTGATCCTGGTGCCGCTGCCCGGCACGGAGTTGCGTGGGTTGTCCCGGCGTCACCTGTCCCTGCTGGAGCGGCATGTTCGGCTCGGCCGGGTGGCGGACGAGGGGGCGTCGCTGCGGGCGCGGACCGCCGCGACGGAGCTGGTCGCGGCGGTTGACCTGGTGCTGGTCACCGTTGCCGACGCGCTGCGCCGCGGGCAGGCCCCTCGGGAGGCGTCCACGCTCTCTGGCCGCGAGATCATCTCGCTGTCGGAGGGTAGTGCCCTCACCTCGACCGGCGGCGCGTGGTGGCTGCGCAGCGCTGGTGGGCAACTGCGACGCAACGACGGTGGCCCGGCGGAGATGTCGGGAGAGCGGGAGCTGCTGCTGGTCGCCGAGCGGGACTGGGTGGTGGCCGAGTCGCCGTGCGCGGTGGAGAGTCACGGCAGCTGGGACCTGCTGGTCAACGGTCAGCTCCGGCCGGCCGTCGACCAGCATGTGGCCCGGCTGCTGCGGATGGTGGAGACCCGGATCGAGGAGGCCGACGCGGCGTTGCTGAGTGCCGTGCAGCGGCGCCGGGAGACCGACGCGGCGGTGCTCGCCGCGGCGGCCCGCCGGTCGATCGGGGTGATCGGCGCGGGCGGTGCGGTTCCGGTTCCCGACGACGAGGCCGGCTTCGACCGGTATGGGCGGGCGGCCTCGGTGCTCCGGGTGGTCACCGAGGGGATGAGCAGCCCGATCAACGAGCCGGCCGACCGCAGCCGGGCGCCGCTGGACGACCGGACGGCGGTGCACGCGGTGACCCGAGCGTCCAGCCTGTTCTTGCGTGAGGTGCGGCTGCCGGACCGATGGTGGCGGCGGGACCTGGGGCCACTGGTGGGGTGGCGGGCCGGCGATGCCCCGGAGCGCGCCATCGCGGTGCCGCTGGTGTTCCGCCGGGGTCGCTACCACCACGTCGACCCGGACACCCGCGCGTACGGTCCGATCGACGCGACAGTGGCCGCGACGTTCGCTGCCGAGGCGACCGAGGTGCAGGCGCCGCTGCCGCCGACCGCTCGGATGCGCCACCTGCTGCGGGCCGGGCTGGTCGGTGCGTCCCGCGATGTGCGGGGTCTGCTGTTCGCCGCCGCCTGCGTGGCACTGCTGGGCCTGGGCGTGCCGCTGGCCACCGGCGAGGTGCTCGGCCAACTGGCCCGGCAGGGCGAGGTGAACGGCCTTGGCGGTTTCCTCGCGCTGATGCTCAGCGCTGCGGTGGTCGCGGGGCTGGTGGGTGTGGTGCAGAACCTGCGCCTGCTGCGGTTGGACGGCCGGATGCAGTCCGGCGCGCAGCTGGCGATCTGGGACCGGCTGATGCGGCTACCGGCCCGGTTCTTCGCCGGTCGCAGCAGCGGTGAGATCGCCAACTCGATGTTGGGGATCTCGTTCGTCGGTGAGGCGCTGAGCGCGCTGCTGCCGCAGCTCGTCGCGGCGGCCGCGACCGTCGCGGTGACCCTCGGCATGCTCCTGGTGGTCGAGCCCGTGCTCGGGCTGTGGGGAGCGGGGATCGTCGCTGTCACCATGCTGACCTTCGGCGCGTTCGCCGTGCTGATCGTCCGTCAGCAACGGTCCGCGCTGCCGGCCGAGCACCGGGCGGCGGCGATGACCAACCAACTGCTCGGCGGCATCGTCAAGATCAAGTTGGCGGCGGCCGAAACCCGCGCTCACGCACGTTGGTCGGAGGTCGCCGCGACGGCTCGAGCGGCGCTGCAACGGGTCCGGCAGAGTCAGGCGGGCCTGGTCGCCTTCGGCACCGTGCTGCCGGTCGCCGGCCAACTGGTCCTGTTCGCCGTGCTGATGGGGCCGCTGGCCGGCCGGGTTACGCCGGCCGACTTCTTCATCCTCAACGTCGGGTTCGCGATGCTGCTCGGCGCGCTGCTGGTGCTGGTGTCGGCCGGGGTCGAAGTGATCGCGGCAGTGCCCCGGCTGGGGAGCCTGCGGGAGATCCTGCGCGCCGATCCCGAGGCGCGGCCGGACCGGGTGGACCCGGGCGAGTTGCGCGGCGAGATCGCGCTGCACCGTCTCACCTTCGCCTACCAGCCGGACGAGCCACCGGTGCTCATCGACATCGACCTGCACGTCCGCCCGGGTGAGTTCGTCGCCATCGTCGGACCGAGTGGTTGCGGGAAGTCCACACTGCTCCGGTTGCTGCTCGGCTTTGAACGCCAGCAGCAGGGCGCAGTGCTCTACGACGGCCAGGATCTCTCCGAACTCGACGTCCACGCGGTCCGCAGGCAGTGCGGAGTGGTCCTGCAGGACGGTCAGCTCTTCGCCGGCTCGGTACGCGACAACATCTGCGGCGCCGGCAGCTTCCCGCTCGACCAGGTCTGGGAGGCGGCGCGGATGGCCGGCCTCGCCGATGACCTGGAGGCGCTGCCGATGGGGATGAGCACGATGGTGCCGTTCGGCGGCGGGACGCTCTCCGTCGGGCAGCGTCAGAGGGTGCTGATCGCCCGCGCGCTGGCCCCGCTACCCCGGATCATCTTCCTCGACGAGGCGACGAGCGCTCTGGACAACCGGACCCAGGAGGTGGTCAGCCGGAGCACCGCGGCCCTGGCCGCGACCCGGGTGGTCATCGCCCACCGGTTGTCCACGGTCCGTGCTGCGGACACCATCGTGGTCCTCGAAGCGGGACGGATCGTCCAGCGGGGCAGTTTTGACGAGTTGATGGAGCACCCTGCAGGGCTGTTCCACCGGTTGGCGCGGCGGCAACTGCTCACTGAACCGGAACGGTCTGACACAGTGCCGGAGAGCCGAGAGGCGGACGGGCAGCCCGCGACAAGCTGACGACCCGGTCAGCCGTTGTCGATGACAGTGCTGTCCTCCAGGCACACGTCCGCGTCGAGGTGGTTCTCCAGCAGTTCGGCGATGTGCGCCTCCGACTGGTTCTCCACGGCGAGCCGGAACGCCTCGGTGAGCACGTTGACCACGCCCTGGGTCAGTAACAGGGTTTCCCGGTCGAGTTCGGCCCAGGACGACCGGGCGTCGCTGTGGACCAGTTCCGGGGCGAGGGTCAGCAGCCGGGCGGTGACGGCGGCGACCAGCTCGTCAGCCACCGGTCGGAGGCTGTCCAGCACCTCGCTGAGGGTCTGCAGTGCCGGCACCGTGCCCACTCGTACCCGATGCAGGTCCAGGGCGGCGCGCAGCGGGCGTGGCCGGACGGTGCGGACGGTGCCGTCGGTGGTCCGGCCGATCACGCCGTGCCGGGTCAGCGCGTGGGCCAGCGCGGGACGGTCGGCGGTCAGGCGTTGCAGCATCGCGGTGAGCCCGTCGGGCGCCTCGTCACTGGCCCGGACCCCGAGCATCGCCTCGATGGACACCAGGTTGAAGCCCTGACGTTGCAGGGCGAGGATCGCGTCCAGTCGGCGGACGTGGGAGTCGTCGTAGAGCGCGGCCCGACCGCGCCGCACCGGCGGGGGCAGCAGCCGTCGGGCCTGGTGCGCTCGGATGTTGCGCGGCGACATCCCCACCTTGCGGGCGAGCTCGTCCACGCTGTACCCGACCGGCCCGCCCGGCGTCGTCGTCACCTCGTCGATGGTCACGGTGGCCTCCGGCAGCACTCGGTGACGGAACACGGCAACCCCGTCGAACCGCTGTCACGCTGTGCGGTCCGCCGATCGCAGCGTAGGTGTGGGCGCCGGGCGGGTAAAAGGCGAGGAATTACTACTTGCCCACAGTGGTGACATTGATTAAGATCGCCGTCCGCCGTAAGTCGCTGATTCCCAATTACCCGGCTTTCGCCGCAGCGCGACCTTTTCGCGGCCACATTCGATGAAATTGCCGCTCTCCGGACGGATCGCATCCACAGGTGACCCACGATGAAGCGAAACCGGCGGCCCGGAACATCCCGCGCTGCCTGTCGCCGCCACCGGCGGCCGACCATCGAAGGGAGCAGGGTGTGACACCTGTCGATCGAGCGGTCTTCGTGGCCGCGTACAGCCGGCTGGTCGCCGACGTCTGGGCCGACCCGGTCAAGGAGCAGGCGCTCGACCGGGACCCGCGGGGGTTCCTCGCCGGCTACGGGCTCCAACTGTCCGAGGATGTGCAGGTCCGGGTGGTCCGGGACGTCGCCGACGCCGACCCGGATCTAGAGGTGCAGGTCGAGTCCTGGCAGCAGGCGGCCGCCAGCGGCGCCTTCGTGCTCTTCGTGCCGTCGCTGCTGCCGGTGGCTCAGGCGGAACTGGCCGAGGACGAACTGGACAGCGTCGTCGCCGGCCTGGACCCCAGCTGTGCCTGCTGCTGCCCGTGCTGCTGCACCTGACACCGAAGTTGGCCGCCCATGAGCTCGCGCGGCAGATTCTGATGGCAGTCACACGGAATCATTGATTGTCGAAGCTCGATCTTCGTAGCGTTCTCGCCACACCGATCAACCGCCCGTCTCGCAGCGATCCCGAGGAAAGGACCGAACGATGAGCAACGACGAACAGGAATATGGCGCGAGGTTCGTGACCAAGTACTCGGAACTGGTCACCGCCGTATGGCGCAGCGACGATGAACTGCAGCGCCTGCTCGCCGACCCGACCGGCTACGCGACGGCGGCCGGCCTGCCCGTCGCCGCCGGCTCCCGGGTCGAGGTCGACCGCGCCCAGCCCGCCACGCTCTACACCAAGGACCAGATCGTCGCCGACTGGGCCGGCACGCCCGGCCTGCACGTGCTGCACGTGCCCGAGGTGCCGCTGGTCGACCTCAACGAGCTGACCGAGGCCGAGTTGGAGACGGTCGCCGGCGGCGTGGCCCCGATCGCCGACAACAACGTCAACATCATCGCCGTCCTCATCCTCTGAGTTCCCCACCCCTCGCCGGGAGCCTCGATGACTGACACGACCGAGACCATCGCGTTCCGATCCGGCACCTACCGGACGGCCACCGTGGAGCAGACCTGGGAACGGATCGGGGGCCTGCTCGACCGGTTCCGGATCACCCGGGTCGCCGACATCACCCGGCTCGACGAGATCGGCCTTCCGGTGCACGTCGCCTACCGGCCGGTCGGAGCCACCATGGCGGTGAGCGTCGGCACCGGCGCCACGACGACGCAGGCCCGGGTCAGCGCGGTCATGGAGAGCATCGAGTCCTGGCATGCTGAGAACCTCCGGCCGGGGACCGTCGTCCGGTCCCCGGCGGAGGCGCTCGACCTGCCGTACGACGTCCGGTGGCTGCACCTGGCGGAACGGTCACCACTGACCCCCGCCGTCGAACTCGACTGGGTGGCCGGCCGCGGGCTGGTGACCGGTGCGGATTGCCTGGTGCCCCGCGCCACCATCGAACTCGACTTCACCATCCGGCGGGGCTGGGACCGTGCCCTGTTCACACCCAGCAGCAACGGGCTGGCCACCGGGAACACCTTCGCCGAGGCCAGCCTGCACGCTCTGCTGGAGGTCGTCGAACGCGACTGCATCGCCCCGTACTGCACCTCACCGTTGGCCGAGCGCACCTACGCCGACCCGGGCACCGCCACCAACGTGATGACCCGCACGGTGCACGAGGCGCTGGTGCGGGCCGGTTGCTGGGTGGAGGTCTGCGACATCACCAACGCGGTCGACGTACCCTGCTACGCCGCCTCGATCTGGTCGGAGGACCTGCCGGTCACCTTCGGCGGCTTCGGCTGCCACGTCGACCCGGAGATCGCCGTCGGTCGGGCCATGGCGGAGGCAGCGCAATCACGGCTGGTCATGGTCTCCGGAGCCCGTGATGACATCGACGCCACCGCCTACCACGATGTCGGCGCACCGCCGGTGCCGCCTCCCACAGTCGACCGGCCCGTCCGACCGGTCCGCCGGAATGCCCCGCCGGTGGGGGACGTGACCCAGGTGCTGCGCGAGCTGGCATCGCGGGTGCAGCGGGTCACCGGCGTCGAGCCGTTCAGCGTCGACCTGACGCACGACGACATCGGCATTGCGGTGAGCAAGGTGTTCGCCCCCGGCCTGCGGATGTTCGACGAGCGGGCCCTGAGTACCCGACCGGGAGTGCCCCGTGACTGACGTCGTCTTCATCGGTCCGAGCCTGCCGGCCGACGAGGTCGGTCGGCTGCTGCCCGACGCGGTGGTGCTGCCGCCCGTCGCGCACGGCGACCTGCTGCGCCTGGACGTCGCCCGCGGCGACCGGGTCCTCATCATCGACGGGTTCTTCCTGCAACACCCGCCGGTCCGCCACCGGGAGATCCTCGACCTGCTCGACCGTGGCGTGACCGTGGCCGGCGCCGCCAGCATGGGCGCGCTGCGCGCCGCCGAGCTGTGGCCGTTCGGCATGCGTGGCGTGGGCGAGGTGTTCCAGCTCTACCGCGACGGGGTCGTCACGGGCGACGACGAGGTGGCCGTCGTGCACGGACCTGCCGAGGATGGCCACCGCGCCTTGAGCGTCCCACTGGTGAACATCCGGGTCGCGCTGCGTCGCGCCGTCGCGGCCGGCGTACTCAGCGACGCCGAGGCGGTGCTGCTGCTGGACATCGGCCGGGACCTGCCCTTCCGGCGGCGGTCGTACCAGGCGCTGGAGCGCAGCGCGCCACCCGAGGCGGCGGCTGTGGTGGGCCGGTTCCTGACGTGGCACCGGCGGGACCCCTGCGACACCAAGGGCGCCGACGCGCGGATGCTGCTGTCAATGGCTGCGGACAACGCGCCCGAGCTGTGCCCGGCGAACGCCGGCGACCAGCCGCTCGACAACCTGCACACCCGCTTCCTCGACAGTTGGCGCGCACGGTTCGCCGGGAAGTCGGTCGGCGGGCACTGGGCCAGCGACCGGGAGGCCGCCGCGGTGCTGATGCTGCTGCATCCCGAGTCGGCGGCCTGGCACCGGCGGGGGGTGCTGGCCGGGCTGGCCGAGGTGGACATCGACGACCCGATGGTCGAGGAGCGCGCCAGCGAGGTGGCCCGCCGGCGAGGGCTGACCGGTGCGCCGCCGAGCGGGTGGGACTGGCTGACCGACCGGGAACGGGGTCTCGACGACCGCGAGGCGGTGTTGCGGGTGTTGGTGCGGGCGTTCGGCACCACGCCGCACCGCAGCCTGGCTCTGTGGATGCTCGCGCCGCCGCTGCGTACCCCCGCGTTACTCACCGCGGCACGGCAGGTCGCGGCGACCGCAGCGTCGCTGAACGAGACGCTCGTCCCGCGTACGACGGGGCATCGCCGCCCGGGTGCTCGGCTGCACTTCCGCACTGAGATCGTCGATGCGTGCTTCGCGAGGCTGTGGGGCTGTGCCGCCGACGGGCTGGAAGCGGCGGCGTGGGACCGGGGCTTCGTCGACCTTGCGGCGTTCCGGTACGCCGCCGAACCGCTTGTCGCGTACGTCAAGGCGTTCGGTACCCCGCGACTGCCTGCGGTGGGCATGCGCGCCCAGGAGGACACCCTGGCCGGTTCCGCGGCCCGGGTCGGCTGAGGAGGAATCGATGAGCGGCACGGTGAAGGCAGCATTGATCTACCCCCCGCTGACCGATCCCACCTCGGGATACCACTCCCTGAACTACCTCGATTCGTACGCCCGGGCACAGGGGCACCAGCCGGCGGAGATCATCGACGCCAACATCGAGGCGTTCCACCACTCGTACACCCCGTCGGCGTACGACTGGCTTCGGCGGGAGCTGTCCCGGCTCTCGATCGACGACCTCAGCGGCCCGGACGCGCTGATGGCCCGGGCGAACCAGCTCGGCCTGCCCGACCCCGATCCGGAGCGGCTGCGCCGGTCGATCGGGGTGCTACAGGATCCGACCCTGTTCTACGACTACCGGCACTACCAGGACGCCGTCGAGGGCGTGATCTCCTGGATGGACGCCCTCGGCACGGTCGGGTTCCCCGGGCAGTTCCACGCCGGCTTCCGGCTCCACCCACCGCCGATGATCTCGATCGGCTCGGTGGCCGCACTGACGGACGAGGCGCTGCTCGCTCGGCTCAACCGACCTTTCCTGCCGTACTACGAGGACGTGCTGATCCCGCGGCTGGCCGCCGGCGGGCACCAGGTGATCGGCATCAGCGCCACCTACCAGTGGCAGTTGCCGTTCGCGCTCTGGATCGCCCGACTCGTCCGGCAGGCCTGCCCGGACGTCTTCCTCATCGCGGGCGGCACGGAGATCTCCGACGTCTGGAAGTGCGCCAGCAAACCCGAGTACGTCTTCCAGGTGCTGGCCGACTTTGACGCGATCGTGGTCGGGGAGGGGGAGAGCGCGTACACGGAGATCCTGGACGCGGTGGCGGCGGGCACGCTGCCAGCCGGGCACCCCAACGTCCGGCTACACCCCAAGTACGGCCGCCAGCGTCAACTGCCCCTGCGTTATGAACGCCTGGCGCAGGTGCCGGTCCCGGACTTCTCCGGCCTGCCCTGGGACCTCTACCTCAGCCCGGAGCGGTTCGTCTACTATTCGCCGACCCGAGGCTGCTACTGGAACAAGTGCACGTTCTGCGACTACGGACTGAATACCGACGGTCCCACCAGCCCATGGCGGCAGGACACGGTGAGCACCATGATCGCGGACGTCACCGAACTGTCGAAGTTCGCCAAGTTCATCTATTTCTCGGTCGATGTGCTCGCTCCCGCGACCATCCTGCGCTTCGCCGAGCAGGTCGTCGAGCGAGGGCTGGACTTCCGCTGGGGTGCCGAGATCCGGCTGGAGAAGTACTGGTCGGACGAGCGCTGCGACCTACTGAGGCGCAGCGGCTGCGTGGCCATCTCAGTCGGCTTCGAGTCCGGTAACCAGCGCGTCCTCGATCTGATCGACAAGGGCACGAAGCCGGAGCAGGCACGACGCACCATGATGGCGATGACCAAGGCGAACATTGGTGTGCAGATGATGGGCTTCACCGGGTTCCCCACCGAGACCCGCGAAGAGGCACTGGACAGCGTCAATTTCCTGCGTGACAACCCGGACCTGTGGACCCTCGGCGGGCTCGGCGACTTCATGCTGACGCCGGGCGCCATCGTCGCCAAGGAGCCGGACCGGTTCGGCATCACCAACGTGCGGCCGGTGGAGGGATCGGACATCGTCCGGATGCTCAAGTACGACGAGCCGGTCACCGAGGCCGCGCAGGCCGAGGTCGCCCTGGCCAAGGCCGGCCTCAACCCCGGTCACTACCACCGTCCGTGGCTGGGCGCCACCGACACCCCGCACACGTTCTTCTACCACGACCGGTACGGCACTGCGGTACGCGGCGTCCTCGCCCACGACCGGGTACGCCACGACACCGACGACCAGACCGAGTTCCTCGCCAACGGCGCCTTCGTGGATCGCGACGACGAGCAGGTCTGGGAGGCGTACCGGCGAATCCGATCCGACGAGCAGGAAGGCGTCCCCGGCGACCTGCCGGCGGACCGGCACCTGTTCCGCCGGATCGACGGTCAGGTGTTCGCACTCAACCGCAGCAGCCGGCTTTTCCTGGATCTCTTCAGCGCGCCGCTCACCCTCGCCGAGGCGCAGCGTCGGCTCTGGATCGTCGAACCGACTGTCGCGGACCGGGTCTGGCGAACCTTCATCGGGCAGCGGCTGATCCGCCGGCATCGGCTCCCGGCTGATCCGGCGCGGTGACCCGCTGTCAGGCGACTCCCCGAAAACCCGCCCAGCGTCGACGAAGGGTGACAAGGGTGATGAGTGCCTGGCGATGTCTCTGCCGAGAGGCTGCGGCCGGATCAGCCATGTCGCGACCGCTACTGGGGACGCTTGGGTTCACTCCTTCGTGGCGTTCGTGAGGGCGTCGATCAGCGCACGCACCGCGGGCTGTGTCAGTGAAATTTCCCGAGCGGCCGCATAGATCGTGCGGATCGGCTCCGGATGGCGGACCTGCCGGACGACGATCCCCGGGTGGCGTGTGCCCAGCGCCAGGCGGGGGATGAGGCTGACTCCGAGGCCTGCGGCGACGAATCCCTGAGCCGTCGCGTAGTCCTCCGACTTGGCCACGATGTCAGGGGTGAAGCCCGCTGCGGCGCAGGCGTCGACTATTGGCTCCAGGCAGGGGCCGGGCGGTTCGCTGCCGACCCAAGGTTCGCCGGCGAGGTCGGCCAGGGTCACCACCTGCTGTGTGGCGAGCGGATGCCCGGTGGGCAACACGACCTGGTACGGGTCGTCGAGCAGGCGTACCAGTCGAATTCCCGGGCGGCTCTCGCCGGTCGGCCGGCGAACGACGATGGCCAGGTCGCCGTTGCCCTGCTCGACGTCCGGCAGGGATTCCTGCGGGTCGGTCAGCTTGGGGTCGACCGTCACGCCGGGATGCTCGCGTCGGAGCCGGGCGATGGCGGGCGCCAGCAGGGTCGGGCCGACCGAGGCGAAATAGTGGATCGTCAGGCGGCCCGTACGCCCGGCGCGCAGGTCGGCCAGCGCGGTCTCGGCCTCGGCGACGTGCTGGCTGATGATTGCCGCGTGCCCGATGAGCAGCTGGCCCGCCGCTGTGGGCTGTACGCCCCGGCCGACGCGTTCGAGCAGCTCAACCCCGGTTTCCTTTTCCAGTGCCGCTACCTGCTGGCTGACGGCGGAGGGGGTGTAGCCGAGGTGCGCCGCCGCCGCGGTCACCGACCCGCTGGCCGCCACCGCCCGCAGTACCTGCATCCGCCTCACATCGAGCATGTAGATGAACTTAACAGATATGCAGAATCTTTTGCTTGTCCTTCACGATCACCCAGGGCACCGTTCAGGCGAGAACCGACCGAGGAGGTCAAGTGAACGGTGTCGCAGGCAAGGGCTGGACGTGGGCACGCGTCGGGGTGCTCGCCCTGCTGTGGGGATCGACGTTCCTCTGGATCGAGCTGGCCCTGACCGCGCTGACACCGGTGCAGGTCACCCTCAGTCGATGCGTGTTCGGAGCCGCCACCCTGCTGATCGCCTGCCTCGCTACCGGCCGGCGGCTGCCCCATCACCGGGCGACCTGGGGTCACATCACCGTGGCCGCGTTCTTCTGCAACGCCCTGCCGTTCGCACTGTTCAGCGTCGGCCAGCAGACGATCGACTCGGGGATTGCAGGCGTCCTGAACGCGACTACACCGCTGTGGACCCTGCTGGTCGGCCTCGCCCTCGGCTCCGAGCGCGGACTGCGTCCGACCCGGCTGGCCGGGCTCCTGCTCGGATTCGCCGGCGTCGTACTGATCTTCGCTCCCTGGCAGATGACCGGGCCGGTTGGCTGGGGCGCGCTCGCGATCGTTGCCGCTGCGGCGAGCTATGCCGTGGGTTTCGCATATATGGGCCGCCACCTGGTCGGGAAGGGCATCCCCACCATCTCTTTGTCCGCCGCGCAGCTGATCGCCGCGACCGGCATGACCGCGCTGACCCTGCCGGCGGGCGGCCTCACACCGATCGACATCGACCCGCCAACGGCGATCGCCGTACTGATCCTCGGGATCGTCGCCACCGGGATCACGTTCCACCTCACCTACCGGATCATCGCCACTGAGGGCGCCACAAACGCTGCGACGGTCGGCTATCTGCTGCCGGCGGTCTCAGTGGCGCTGGGGACCATCGTGCTCGACGAGGGTTTCAGCCTCCGGATCGCCGCTGGGATGGTGGTCGTGCTCGTCGGGGTCGGCCTGACCCGCCGGCACAAGCCGCCGCCGGCGGTAACCCCGGCCGCGCTGGCCACGCCGAGAACCTGACCAACCTTCCGGGAAGAGAACAGGACGTACGTAAGTGACCGCACTGACGGTAAGCGCGACCCCCGCTGCATCGCTGCCCGCGGACTGCATCGTGATCGGTGTCGCGAAAAGTCCCAAGGGGCCGATGCTGGCGCCCGGCGCGGCGGCGGTGACCGACGCGTTCGACGGCACGCTGGCAGAACTCCTCGGCATCCTCGGCGTGACTGGTGCCGAGGGCGAGGCGGTCAAACTCCCCGCGCCCACCGGCATCGAGGCCAGACTGGTCCTCGCGGTCGGCCTCGGCGACGCCGCCGACAACGACACCGAGTGCGACGCCGAGGCGCTGCGCCGGGCCGCCGGGGTGGCCACTCGGGTTCTGGCCGGCGCCGGGACGGTCGCACTGGCGCTGCCGGCCGGGACCGTCGAGGCCGTGGAGGCGGTGGCCGTGGGTGGCTTACTCGGCGCGTACGCCTTCACCGCCTACCGCACCACCGATCACGCCGCGGCCCCGGTCCGCGAGCTGGTGATTCTCGTGAACCCTGACGGCCGGACGGACGCCGAGGCCGCCGTGCGACGCGCCGGCGTGCTCGGCCAGGAGCTGAACCGGGCCCGTGACCTGGTCAACACGCCGGCCAACGACCTGCATCCTGAGAGCTTCGCCGCCGCCGTGGTTACGGCCGGCCGGGAGCATGGGCTGGCGGTCGAGGTGCTCGACGATGACGCGCTCGCGGCGGGCGCCTTCGGCGGCATCCTCGGCGTCGGGCAGGGCTCGGCGCGACCGCCGCGGCTGGTGCGGATCGCCCACACCCACCCCGAGGCGGAGGTGAGTCTCGCCTTCATCGGCAAGGGCATCACGTACGATTCGGGCGGCATCTCGTTGAAGCCGGTTGGTGCCAACGAGATCATGAAGCGCGACATGTCCGGCGCGGCGGCCGTGTTCGCCGCGGTGCTGGCCGTCGCCCGGCTCGGCCTCCGGGTCAACGTCACCGGCTGGCTTGCGCTGGCCGAGAACATGCCGTCCGGCTCCGCCGTCCGTCCCGGCGACGTGCTGCGGATGTACGGCGGCCGGACCGTCGAGGTGCTCAACACCGACGCCGAGGGACGCCTGGTGCTTGCCGACGCGCTGGTGCGCGCGGGCGAGGAGCGGCCCGACGCGATCGTGGACGTGGCCACCCTGACCGCCGCCATGCGATTCGGCCTGGGTAACCATCTCTTCGGGGTGATGTCCAACGACGACGCCTTCCGTGACCGGGTCCTGGCCGCCGCCAGCCGGACCGGCGAGCGGGCCTGGCCGATGCCGCTGCCGGCTGAGCTGCGCAGAAGCCTGAACTCCCGGGTGGCCGACATCGCCAACGTCGGCGAGCGGATGGGCGGTGGCCTGGTGGCCGGCCTGTTCCTCCAGGAGTTCGTGCCGGCCGGCACCCCCTGGGCGCACCTGGACATCGCCGGACCGGCCTTCCACGAGGGTGAGCCCTACGGTTACACCCCCAACGGCGGCACCGGGTGCGCGGTCCGCACCCTGGTTCGGCTTGCGGAGGACACCGCGATCGGCGGCCATGATGTTTCTTGAATCAGTGGCGACGGCCGAGGCGCCCGAGCCGTTCGGCAACTACTCGCAGTGGCGTGGGAGCTGAACAACTCTGAAACGGCCTTCGTGCTGCCCGCCGACGCCGCCGATCACGACGTACAGGTGCGGTTTTTCGCTCCGACAACGGAGGTCCCGACCTGCGGGCACGATCAGTTCCTCAACGTCCATGCCGCAAATCCGCGACTACGGACAACCAGGGATTGACCGCGGTCCTGGCGCGCGCCATGATCTCTCTCAACTTGATACTGATGGCCGTCGCTCGCACATCCAATGCTGATGCGAGGCGGTGGTCGCGCGTCGGCGTCTCACGGGGGAGATCGTTGCCGAATGACCATGTCCAGGATCAGGGCTGCCACCACGTCGGAAATCCGGGTGCAGGCGGCCGAGGACGACACACCGAATGATCGGCGGCTGACCGTCGGTCGTCGCCGGCTGCTCGTCGGCGGGTCCATCGCAGCCGCATCGCTGGTAGGCCAGGGCCTCGTGGGAAGCGCCGCACGGGGTGCGGCGGGCACCGAGCTGTCAGTCGGGAAGGTGGAAATCACTCCACCGGCGGGCACGTACCTGGCCGGTTACGGCGTCGACGTGCCCCGCAAGGCGACCGGGACCGCTGCCCCGCTGTTCGCGCGGTGCACGATCCTGTGGCACGCGGGTGTGCCCCACGCCATCGTCACCGTCGACGTCCTCGGTTTCGCGCGTGGCCTGCACCTGTCGATCCGCAGCCAGGTGGTCGCTCTTGGGCTGGCGTCGGAGAGCTTCGCGCTGACGGCCACGCACACGCACAACGGTCCCGTGCTCCCCGACAAACTCGACCCGTTCATCTCGTACTCGATGGACTCGGCCCAGCAAGCACAGGTGCGTGCCTACGGCGACCAGTTGGCCACGAAGATCGTGCAGCTGGTCCGGAACACGCTCGACGGCCCCCGCACGGCGTGCGTCCTCGACTACCAGGTCGTCGACCAGCACTTCTCGTACAACCGGGAAAGTCTGCCGTACGTCGAGTCGGACGTGCCTGTCCTGACGGCTCGTACGCCGGGTGGTGAGCCGCTGGCCGTGCTGTTCAGCTACGGGTGTCACCCGGTGGTGGCGGGGTCGCAGACCTTGTTCGACCCGGACTACCCGGGGGACGCGGTCACCCGGGTCGAGCAGGCGACCGGCGCCTTCGCCCAGTTCCTTCTCGGGCCAGCCGGTGACCAGAACCCTGCCGGCGCGCGGGGTTGGGCCCAGCGGAGCATGCGGGGCGCCGAGCTCGCGCAGGCCGTCACGACGGCGATGCTGCGGCCGGGCCGGTCGGTCGCCGGCCCGACGAGGACCCACTACCGGGAGGTGAACCTGCCACTGGACGTGACGCCAACCGCGGATAACCTCCGGCGGGTGATCGCCTGTTACACCGCGCGATCGACCAACGCGGGCCTGCCGGGCTACTACCGACGGCACGCGCAACAGATGATCTCGCAGGTCGAGGCCGGCACGTTTGCGACGTCGATCCCGGTGCCCGTCCAGTCGTGGAGGTTCACCGGCAGCCCAGACCTTCGGCTCCTGCTGGCCGGCGGCGAGATCGTGTCCGGATACGCCGTCTACTTCCGGGCGCGATACGGCACGTCGAGCCGACTGCTGTTCGCCGGCTACGCGAACGAGGTGAGCGCGTACCTCCCCAGTGATGAACTGTTGCGGAGAGCTTCGACGTACGCCGGCGGGATCGACAGCGACTTCCCGGGCATCGCCGGCGGTTCGATGACTGTCTACGGCTGGTTGGGGCACCTCAAAGGAAAACCGACCGCTCAATCTCCCGACGGAGCAGAGCAGATCCTCATCAGCGCGATTGACGCGGCGCTGGCGGCGTAGGCCAGCCGCGTAGAGAAATACCTTGCTTCTGGAACCTCGACTGAGACCTCTACGACGTAACCCGGCGTCCCGCCATTTGGATCCCTGCGTTCGTCGGCTCTCGCAGCGAGTCAGCTACGAGGCATGTCGAGCATGGGGTGGGACGCGGTCCGAGGACTGCTCACCGCCCTCGTAGTGCGATCAACTCACCCACCCGAGCACGTCTGGGCCTGGTCACGATGGCGCCGACGACGCCGGCTACCCCTGACCAACTGCCGTTGCAGTACTAGACGCAACGCCGTTCAGTTAAGTGGTTGGTGTGGTCGTCAAGGGTCGGGGATGACGATGTCGATACTGGTGGTGGCTTGGTAGCTGCGCCGGTCGATG
>NZ_JBEZGK010000039.1:0-43297 GCF_040649935.1 Micromonospora sp. NPDC048842
ATCGACCGGCGCAGCTACCAAGCCACCACCAGTATCGACATCGTCATCCCCGACCCTTGACGACCACACCAACCACTTAACTGAACGGCGTTGCAGCTAGAAGCCGAGCGATCTTGGCGGTCAGCGGGCCTCCGGGTCGAGGCCGAGCACGGCCCGTCCGCCGTCCACCGGCAGCGTCACCCCGTTGACGAAGCTCGCCGCGGGCGACAGCAGGTACGCGACCGCCTCGGCCACCTCGTCGGCCCGCCCGATGCGGCCCACCGGGTGCAGGCGGGTCAGCTCGGCGTCGATCCACTGGGCCTGGGTGGGCTCCTGCGTGGCGAGGAATTCGGCGTGCCGCTCGGTGGCGATCGAGCCGAGCGCCACCGCGTTGGCGCGGATGCCGTGCCGCCCGTACTCGACGGCCAGCGCCCGGGTCAGCCCTTCCACTGCGGCCTTCGCCGTCGCGTACGGCAGGGCACCGGACACCGGTCGACGGGCCTGGTGCGACGAGACGTTGACGATCGCGCCGCCTGCGGCGCGGGCCAGGAAGCGCCGGACGGCGACAGCGGCGCCCACAACGGCTGGGCGCAGGTTCAACCCGATCAGGTCCAGTACCGTGTCGGCCGACGCGGTGTGCAGCGTGGCGTCGCGGAACACCGCAGCATTGTTCACCCAGCCGGTCAGCGGCGCGGCGCGGTCGGCCAGCTCGGCGGCGCGCTCGGCCACCTGCTCGTCGGCGGCGTCGCCGATGACTGCGACGAGCCGATCGGCGGCCGGATGGTCGGCCAACCAGTCGACAGCGTCGGCGTCGCGTTCCAGTACGACGATGGTTGCGCCGGTCGCCAGCAGCCGTTCCACCACCGCCCGGCCGACACCGCGACCGCCTCCGGTCACCACGCACGACGTGGGCACGGCTCAGCCCTGCGGTCGGCGGTGGACGACCACGCAGGCCAGGCCAGGCCCGGCGTGCGCGGCGACCACCGCACCCGCCTCGGAGACGTACGTGTCGTGCAGCCGGTCACCGAACCGCTCGGTCAGCGCGGCGCGCAGCGCTTCGGCGCGTTGCGGCGCGGCCAGGTGGTGCACCCCGAGATCCACGTCGTCGCCGTCGGCCGTCTCGAAGGCCAGGTCCACGAGACGGGCCACTCCCCGGCTGGCGGTGCGGACCTTCTCCCGCAGCACTATCGCCCCGTCCGGCATGTGCATGATCGGCTTGACGGACAGCGCGGTGCCAACCAACGCCTCGGCCGCGTTGATCCGGCCGCCTCGGCGGAGGAACTCCAGCGTGTCGACGTAGAACCAGACGGTGGTGCGGGCGATGGCGCCGAGCGCCGCGTCGCGTACAGCGGCACTGTCCGCGCCAGCCTCGGCGGCGGTGGCGGCGGCGATGGCCGGAAAGCCCAGCCCCATGCCCGCCGAGCGGCTGTCCACTACCTCGACCCGGCCGTCCAGGTCGGCGGCGGCGAGCCGGGCGGCCTCCACAGTGCCGGACAGCGCGGCGGAGATGTGCACCGAGACGATCCCGTCGGCGCCGGCGTCGAGCAGTCGACGGTACGTCCTGGCGAACTGTTCGGGTGCCGGGCGCGAGGTGGTCGCTGTGACCCGGCGGGCACTCAGCGCCACTGTGGCGTCGGCCGGCTGGGTCTCCACCCCCTCCAGCCCTTCCGCGCCGTTGAGCACGACGGTCAACGGCACGACGGTCAGCCGGTGCGCCTGCACCAGCTCGGACGGAAGGTAGGCGGTGGAGTCGATGACAACCGCGACGGGCATGCCCGGCACGCTAGCCGATCGAGGCCCCGAACGCCGAGGCGCGAATGCTCAGACCGCGTCGACGGCGACCGGGGCGGTGATCAGGCCGACGTTGTGCGCCCGCAACTGCCAGCCACTGACGTCCTGCGGACGCCCGATGGCCGGCGCACGGTCGTCGTGCCGTAGCTCACTCCAATGGCAGTTGGCCAATGAGCCGATGGAGCGCAGCACACCAGTGTCCCAGCCGAGCAGATGACCCATGCCCTGCCGGGAACCGCCACCGTGGGTGGCGACCACCACAGTGCCGCCGGCTGCCGCCTCGGCAGCCTCCCGCAGCGCGGCACCGACCCGCTCACCGAGGTCGTGCAGGGGCTCCAGATCCGCGCCCGGGTCCGGGTCACCGGCCCGCCAGCGCGCGTACTCGTCGGGGAATCGCTCGGCGACCTCGGTGAGGTGCAGACCCTGCCACTGGCCGAAGTGCCGCTCGCGCAGCCGGGCGTCGGTGCGTACCGGTAGGCCCGTCAGCGCGGCGAGCGCGGCGGCGGTGTCGGCGGCGCGGCTCAGGTCGCTGGCCACGATGGCGTCGGGCCGCAGCCCCGCGAGCAGCGGGGCGGCGGCGCGGGCCTGGTCGCGGCCAAGCTCGTTGAGGGGTACGTCGGTCTGCCCCTGGACGCGGTTGGCGGCGTTCCAGTCGGTGTTGCCGTGCCGCCAGACGATCAGTCGGGTCATTCGGCCGCGGCGGACCCGCTGGCGTCGGCCTCGACCAGGTCGCGATCGACGAACGGGATGGTGGGGCAGTCCTTCCAGAGGCGGTCGAGCCCGTAGAACTCGCGCTCCTCGGTGTGCTGGACGTGCACCACGATGTCGACGTAGTCGAGCAGCACCCAGCGGCCACCACGCTCGCCCTCGCGCCGCACCGGCTTCGCCTTGTCCGGCAGCTCGAGCAGGCTCTCCTCGATGGCGTCGACGATGGCCAGCACCTGACGCTCGTTGGGGGCAGCAGCGAGCACGAACGCGTCGGTGATGGCGAGCTGGTCGCCGACGTCGATGATCGTGATGTCCTGCGCCTTCTTGTCGGCGGCGGCCTGGGCGGCCGCGATAGCCAGCTCGTGAGCGCGTTCGGAAATCGTCACCGTTCTCCTTCGATCAAGCGTGCGATCCTCCAAGCGTCTCATACCCGGCGGCACCCCGATCGTCCAGTTCTGGTCGGTTAACGGCACGAAACTGGGCATAACGGGTGCACTCAGCGCTGATAGAGGCTCCGCTTGGCGATGTACTGCACCACACCGTCTGGCACCAGGTACCAGACCGGCTCGCCTCGGGCTACCCGAGCGCGACAGTCGGTCGACGAGATGGACATAGCGGGCACCTGGATCAGGCTGACGGTGTCCGCCGGGAGGTGCTTGTCGCTCAGCGGAAAACCGGGCCGGGTCACGCCGATGAAATGGGCCAGCTCGAAGATCTCATCCAGGTCCTTCCAAGACAGAATGCGTTGCAGGGCGTCCGCGCCAGTGATGAAGAACAACTGCACCTTCGGGCCGTACTCGGCCTGAAGGTCACGCAGCGTGTCGACCGTGTAGGTAGGGCCACTACGGTCGATGTCGACCCGACTGACCTGGAAGCGGGGGTTGGAGGCGGTGGCGATCACTGTCATCAGGTACCGGTCCTCGGCCGGGCTGACCGGCTCGTCGGCCTTCTGCCACGGCTGACCGGTGGGCACGAAGACCACCTCGTCCAGGCCGAACCGGTCCGCCACCTCGCTGGCCGCGACGAGGTGCCCGTGGTGGATCGGGTCGAAGGTGCCACCCATGATCCCGATCCGCCGGATATCTTCCTCCACCCAATGATCGTAGGCCGAGCGTCGTGGCCGACCGTCCCGGCCCGGCACCGTGATCAACTCGACTTCCTGAGAGTCGGCCCATCTGGGAGACCCGGACACCGCGAGTTCATGAAAACCGAGTCAATCCACCGAGGGCACCGCACGTAGGGGGTCGTAGCATTCTGACCGTCGGCGTATATTCGTCGGCGAGTAACCGTCGACGAGCGAGGGGGTCATCGTGCCGAAGCGGCGCAAGGTCGGCAACCTGCTGGCGCTGGCCGTGCTGTCCGCGCTGGTCCAGCGGCCGATGCACCCGTACGAGATCGCCACCGCACTGCGTGCCTGGGGCAAGGACCAGGACATGGAGTTCAAGTGGGGGTCCTTCTACACGGTGATCGGCAACCTGGACAAACACCACCTCATCGAGGCGGTGGAGAGTGTGCGCGAGGGCCGACGCCCGGAACGCACCGTCTACCGGATCACCGACGCGGGGCGGGCGGAGCTGGTCGACTGGGCCCGCGAGCTGGTCTCCACCCCGATGGCGGAGCATCCCCGCTTCCGGGCCGGGTTGTCAGTGCTCGCCGCGCTGCACCCCGACGAGGCCACCGGCCTGCTGCGGCAGCGACTCGACCTGTTGGAGGCCGCGGTCCACCAGGACCGCGAGACCCTCGACGCGCACCTGCGAGAGATCCCGCGGCTGTTCCTGGTGGAGTCGGAGTACGACCTCGCCATCCGCAACGCGGAGGCCGCCTGGCTGCGGGCACTGCTCGCCGAGCTGACCTCGGGCAGCTACCCCGGGTTGGACACCTGGCGGGCCTTCCACGAGACCGGCGAGATGCCTGCCGAACTGACCGAGTTGGCCGAGAAGACACACGCCCCGAAGGCCAACCCCGACACCCCGACCACCCACACCCAGGAGGCCAGCCCCGACAGCGCCGAACGCCCCGACAGCAGCAGCCGGGGAGCCGACACCACCGGCTGAAGAGCGGCCCCGGCGAGGTGCGCCAACACCTCACCGGGGCCCTGACCCCGAACCGACGCCTGGGAAGGCACCCGGCCCGAAGCGGCAACCACGAGGATAACCGGGCTCCCTCCCAGGTCCGCGCGCCCGCGCACCGACCACACCAGGTCCGCGCCCGCGCGCCAACGACCACAACCAGGGAGAGAGCATGACCACGGTACGAACCGCGATCGTCATCGGCGCTGGCATCGCCGGGCCGGTGACAGCGCTCGCGCTGCGCCGCGCCGGCATCACCGCAACCGTCTACGAGGCTTACCCGACCACGGCCAGCGGCATCGGCGGCACCCTCGCCCTCGCGCCCAACGGCGTGGCGGCTCTGCGTACGGTCGGCGCGCACGAGGCGGTGACGGCGATCGCCACACCGATCGACAGCAGCGCTCTGGCCGTCGGCCGCCGCCGCATCGCCATGCCCACGCTGACCGGGGTGCCGCCGCTGCACGTGGTGCACCGGGCTGAGCTGTACCAGGTGCTGCACGACCAGGCATTCGTCGAAGGTGTGCCGTTCGCGTACGGCAAGCGGCTGGTCCACGCCGAGCAGACCGGCGACGGCGTGACCGCACGCTTCGAGGATGGCAGCACCGCGACCGCCGACATCCTCGTCGGCGCGGACGGGATCCGCTCCACGGTCCGGGGTCTCATCGACCCGTCCGCGCCCGGCCCCCGGTTCACCGGGCTGCTCGGCTTCGAGGCGGTCGCCCGGCACGAGGTGGACGCCGAGCCCGGCACTATGACGTTCGCGTTCGGCCGACGCGGCTACTACCTGTACTGGCCGGAGCCTGGCGGCGGCACCCGGTGGGGGGCCAACCTGCCGCAGCGGCGGCCGATGAGCCTCGTCGAGGCCCGGGCGGTGCCGGCGGAGCAGTGGCTGGACACGCTGCGCGCCACCTACGGCGACGACGACCCGGGCCGGGAGTTGGTCGCGACCAGCAACGCCGACGACCTCCAGGTGGTCGGGTCGTTGCAGATCATGCCGCCCGTGCCGCATTGGCATCGGGGCCGGATGGTGCTGGTCGGCGACGCGGCGCACGCGCCGTCGAACAGTTCGGGGCAGGGCGCGTCGTTGGCCATCGAGAGCGCTGTGCAACTCGCCCGCTGCCTGCGCGACCTGCCGGACGTTCAGGCGGCGTTCGCCGCGTACGTGCGGTTGCGTCGTACCCGGGTGGAGAGGGTCGCGGCCCGCGCGGCCCGCATCAACCACGCGAAGGCGCCCGGTGCGGTCGCGCGGACGCTGATGCCGCTGCTGATGCCGCTGATGGTGCGCACGGTGCTGGACCCGGAGAAGACCGTCGCCGACGAGCAGCGCTACGTCATCGACTGGGACGCGCCGGTCACGGCGGAGCCCGCCCTGCGCTGAGCGGTGGCTGCGGGGTGGCTGGCCAGCCACCCCGCAGCGGCCAGCCCGCGCCGGGCCCGCCCGCGCCGGGCACCCGACGGCGTCAGCCCACGCGGGCAGCGTTCAGGCCGAGGCGGCGGCCACCGCCGTCCGGGCGACCAGCGCGCGACGCAGGTCGTCGTCGGCGTCGGTCACCACCCGGCGCAGGCCGGGGGTCAGGTCGTCGCGGGCCAGCAGCGCCGCGGCCGCCTCCCGGGTGGGCTGCGCCACGGCGTAGCGGGGGAACGCCAGGGCGGCCACCCGGTCGGCCGTCCAGGGGGTACGCCGGTGCGCGGCGGCCGGCATCTCCGCGAAGTACCGATCGACGTACGCGGCGGTCAGGTCGGCCTGTTCGGGTTGCCAGAACCCCTCGGTGATCGCCTCCAGCAGCCGACCGGACAGCTCGGTGTCCCGCACGATGATCTCCCAGGTCGCCTGCTTCGCCACCGGGTCGGGCAGCGCCGCCCGGCAGTAGGCGGCCCGTTCCGCGCCCGTGGAGCTGTTGTCGGCGGCGGCCTCGATGGCGATCTCCGCCTCGCCGGCGGCGCCCAGCACCACCAGGCGACGCAGCACCGCCCAGCGCAACTCCGCGTCGATCTTCAAACCGGCCGGCACGTCCCGGCCGGCGAGCCAACCGACGAGCAGGTCAGCGTCGGTGGTCGCGGCGATCCAACCCCGTGCGGCGGCGAGCTGCAACGACTCCCCGGCCGGCGCGCCGTCGAGCAGCCGCTGGCACGTCCCGGCGACCCTGGCCAGCGCCGTGGAGCGGGTCAGCGGGTCGAGGTAGCGGTCGACAAGGGACCGGCTGAGTGTCAGCACGTCCTCCGCGATGATCACCTCCGTTTCGGCGGGCAGCGCGGCAGCCATCAGATCGACCAGGCCGGTGACCGGCCGCTCGCCGTCGGTCGCCGCGTCCAGTGCCTCGCGCCAGAGCATCGCCCGGGCCAGCGGATCGGACAGACCGGGCAGCACCTGCGGGACGGCGTCCGCCGACGCCGGGTCGAGGCGTACCTTCGCGAAGGTGAGGTCACCGTCGTTGAGCAGCAACAACCGGGCCGCCGGCTCGCCGGTCAACGCACCGAGCACGGTGCGGCCTTCGTCGGCGTTCGGGTCGATGTCCACCTCGTCGCGTCTCGCGGTGCCGTCCATCGAGTAGCGGCCCACGCCGATCCGGTGAGGGCGCAGCACCGGGTACGACTCGGGCGCGGTCTGCACCACTGCCACCTCGGTGTAGCGACCGTCGGCGTCCACGGCGACCTCGGCCCGCAGCGTGTTGACCTGCGGGCGGCGCAGCCACAGCTCGGCCCAGTCGGACAGGTCCCGCCCGCTGCTGGCGGAGAGGCTGGCCAACAGGTCGGCGAGGGTGGCGTTGCCGAAGCGGTGGGCGGCGAAGTGCGCGTTCAGGCCGGCGAGGAACGCCTCGTCGCCGAGCCACGCGACAAGCTGCCGCAGCACGCTGGCGCCCTTGGCGTACGAGATGCCGTCGAAGTTGAGCAGGCCCGCCTCGGCGTCGACGACCTCCTGTGGGGCGATCGGGTGGGTGGAGGGCCGCTGGTCGGCGGCGTAGCCCCAGGCCTTGCGCCGCATGGCGAAGGTGGTCCAGGCCTGGTCGAAGCGGGTCGCCTCGGCGGTGACCCGGGTGCCGAGGTACTCGGCGAAGGACTCGTTCAACCACAGGTCGTCCCACCAGCTCATGGTGACCAGGTCGCCGAACCACATGTGGGCCATCTCGTGAGCGATGGTGCCGGCCCGCAGCTCGCGCTGGGTGTCGGTGACGGCCGAGCGGAACACGTAGTCGTCGCGGAAGGTGACCAGGCCCGGGTTCTCCATCGCGCCGGCGTTGAACTCGGGCACGAACGCCTGGTCGTACTTGCCGAACGGGTAGCGTTCGGTGAAGAGCTTGTGGAACCGGTCCAGGCACTGCCGGGTGATGGTGAAGATCTCCTCGGCGTCGGCGTCCAGGTGCTCGGCGAGTGACCGACGGCAGTAGATGCCCAGCGGTATGCCGTCGTGCTCGGCCCGCCGGACGTGGTACGGCCCGGCGATCAGCGAGAAGAAGTACGTGGCCAGGGGCTCGCTCTGGGCGAACTCCCAGCGCCCGGGGGCCGGGTTGGCGGCCAGCTCGGCGTTGCCGGCGACGATCCACTGCGGCGGTGCGGTGACCGAGAGGGTGAACGGCGCCTTGAGGTCGGGCTGGTCGAAGGCGGCGAAGATGCGCGGCGCGTTGTCGAGGAAGGACTCGGCGTAGAGGTAGGTCTCGCCGTCGGCCGGGTCGACGAAGCGGTGCATCCCCTCCCCCGTTTTGGAGTACGCCATCTCGGCCTCGACGATGAGCGTGTTCTCCTCGGCCAGGTCGTCGAGCGGCAGCCGGTTGTCGGCGAGCAGGGCGGGGTCCAGGTCGCGGTCGTTGAGGCGTACACCGCGCAGTTTGGCGGGCTTGACCTCGACGAAGGTCGCGGCGCCGGTGGTGGCCCGGAACCGGATCTCGACGCGGGAACGGAACAGGTCGCCGTCACCGGTCAGGTCGAGGTCCACCTGATAGGACTCGACAGTAATCGCCGCGCCACGCGCGGTCGCCTCTACACGGGTCAGGCTCGGCATCCGCTTATCCTGCCCGATGGGGATCGGCACCCGGTCACCACACGACCCTCGGCACTGGAGGAAAGAACCATGGCGCAGCACCCCAAGGGCGACTTCGACCTCTCTCGGGCGGTCTGGCAGCGGGCCGAGGGGGACACCTCCGACAGCGCCGTCGAGGTTGCCTTCGTCGACGACCTGATCGGGATGCGCAACTCGGCCGAGCCGAACGGGCCGGTGCTGGTCTTCACCCAGGCCGAGTGGGACGCCTTCGTGGCCGGCGCGCAGGACGGCGAGTTCGACCTGGACTGACAGTGCCCGCCGACCCGTCGGCGGTCGATCGCCGTGCCGGTGCCCGTGGTCGGGACACCGGCACGGCCACGCTGGCGGGTCGGCCGACACACCCCCGGATCGGCCATCCAGGGCTGGGGGTCAACCATCGCCGGGAACATCGCCGTCGCCCCAGCCGAGGCCACCCGGGCCAGGGGCGTGGTGGAAGCCCGGATGGTCGGCCACGTCGACGCAGCGTTCGCCGTCCGGGCCGACCGCGCCGCAGAACAGCCGCTCGGCCCGCTGCCAGGCGTCCGCCGGTGACAGAGCCGCCGCTCCGATTGCCACCTCCGAGCGGAGCAGGCTCAGCGCCTCCGCGTACGCCACGGCCAGCTCGCGGGCCTCAGCCGGGCCGGGCGCGGTGAAGCCCAGGTGCACTGTGAAGAACCGGTGCGGACGGGTGGGCCGCCTCGGCGGCCCGATCAGTGACCGCCCGTCGCGGCCTCCGCCGAGTGCCCCGGCCGCTCGCCGCTGCCGCCAGTGCGGCGATGTGTTGTCGCGCATCCGCCCTCCCCGTGCTCGTCCCACCAGCAGCAAACCAGGTTCCGCCGCCCCTGGGAGGGGCCAGCCGGGCGGGGTTCAGCGGCGTCGACGGGGGTATGCGCGCTGACAAACGGCGACCAGCCGCACCTGTGCGTGAGGAGACCCGATGGCGAGCATGCCGGCCGACCGCAGCCCGGACAGCACCCTCGCGCTGCTCCGCGCCGGTTACCGGTTCATCGGCGAGCGCTGCGAGCGGTACGGCAGCGACGTCTTCAAGACCCGGATCCTGCTGGCCCCGACCATCTGCCTGCGCGGCCGGCCGGCGGCGGAGCTGTTCTACGACACCGACCGCTTCCAACGCGCCACAGCGATGCCGCTGCGCGTGCAGCGAACCCTGACCGGGCGGCGCGGGGTGCAGGGGCTGGACGGGCCGGAGCACTCCGACCGCAAGGCCATGTTCATGTCGATCATGACACCGGCGGCGATCCAGCGGCTCGGTCGACTCTTCGACGACGAGTGGCGGACCCGGGCCGCCGCCTGGGAGGCCGCCGGCCCGGTGTCGCTCTACGACGAGCTGGGCCGAATGCTGACCCGGGTGATCTGCGCCTGGGCCGGGGTGCCGCTGCCCGCGTCGCAGGTCGAGCGCCGCACCGTCGAGCTGCACGCCATGATCGAGGCGCCGGCCGTGCTGGGACCCCGGCACTGGCGGGGACGGCTGGCCCGGTACCGCGCCGAACGCTGGCTCGCCGACCTCGTCGAACGGACCCGGGTCGGTTTCGCTCGGGCGCCGGCCGGTAGCGCCCTGGCCGTGATCGCCGAACACCGGGACGGGCGCGGCAACCTCCTTCCCCGGCGGATCGCGGCGGTGGAGCTGCTCAACGTGCTGCGCCCGGTGGTCGCCGTCGACCAGTACATGACCTTCGCCGCGCTCGCCCTGCACGACCATCCGGCCTGGCGGGAACGGATCCGTGACGACGACGAGGCCACCGAGCACTTCGTCCAGGAGGTACGCCGCTACTACCCGTTCTTTCCGATGGCGGCGGCCCGGGTCCGGCGGTCCTTCGACTGGCAGGGCCACCACTTCCCGCGCGGCCGGCGGGTGCTGCTCGACCTCTACGGCACCAACCACCACCCGACACTCTGGCCGCAACCGGAGCTGTTTCGCCCGGAGCGGTTCGCGGGCCGCCGGGTGGACCCGTTCGAGCTGATCCCGCAGGGCGGCGGTGAGCACTGGGCCGGGCACCGCTGCGCCGGTGAGTGGATCACCATCGACCTGATGAAGCGGGCGGTCACCAACCTCGTCACCACCATGCGCTACGACGTTCCCGTCCAGAACCTGGCCCTGGATCTGCACCGGATGCCAGCACTGCCGCCCCTCGGGCTGACCCTCACCAACGTCCGCCACACCTCCTGAGCGGACGATGATCGTGCGTGGTCGAGGTGACGAAGCGACACGGCGGACCGAAGCCCCGCCGACCCGCCTACCGATGACGTACGTGCTACCGCTGCGTTGGCACACCGACACCGACACCGACACCGACACCGGCCTGGCCGAGCTGACCGACTACCTGCGCTGGCTCGGTGACCGGGTCGAGGTGCTCGTGGTCGACGGCTCACCTCCGACCCTCTTCGCCCGGCACGCCGAGGCGTGGCAAGGGTTGATCCGGCACCTTTCACCGGATCCGAGTGAGCGTGGGCTCAACGGCAAGGTGCTGGGCGTGCACACCGGCGTCCGCGCGGCCGGCCACGAGCACGTGGTGATCGCCGACGACGACGTCCGGTACGACGAGTCCGCGCTGAGCGCGGTAGACCGGCTGCTGGGCCGGGCCGACCTGGTGCGACCGCAGAACTACTTCGACCCTCTGCCCTGGCACGCCTGGTGGGACACCGGCCGCACGCTGCTCAACCGGGCGCTCGGGGCGGACTACCCGGGCACCCTTGCCGTGCGGCGCAGCACCTTCCTCGCGATGGGCGGCTACGACCCGGACGTGCTCTTCGAGAACCTGGAGCTGATCCGCACTGTGCGCGGGTACGGCGGCACCGAGGCCGCTCCGGCCTGGCTGTACGTCCGCCGGCTGCCTCCGGACGCCGCGCATTTCCGCGGTCAACGGGTCCGTCAGGCGTACGACGATCTGGCTCAGCCGGCGCGCCTGCTGACCGCGCTCGCGGTGCTGCCGGCGCTGGCGGCGGCGGTCGTGTCGCGCCGCCCCAGGCTGCTGCTCGGCGCGGTGGCCGGTGTCGTCGCCCTGGCCGAGACGGGTCGCCGCCGCGCCGGCGGCACCCGGGTGTTCCCGCCGGCCACAGCGCTGGCGGCCCCCCTCTGGCTGCTGGAACGCGGTGTGTGCGGCTGGCTGGCGGTCACCCAGCGTCTCCTGCTGGGCGGCGTCCGCTACGGCGACACCCGAATCCGCCGAGCCGCCAACCCCGCCCCGCGCAACCCACGCCTCCCCGCGATCTTGCACTTTCGGTCGGAACAAAACCGCCGGTAGCCCCACAGAACTCCGGCCGAAATCGCGAGATCGCGCTGAGCCGAACGCAACAGCTCGCGGGCACCCGAGGGTGACCGCGAGCTGTCGCGCTGGGTTGGGGTGGGTCAGGGAGTTGCGTGGTCCTTGACCTGGTGGGCGGCGGACTTCGTGTCGTCCTTGACCGCGTGCACGGCGTCCTGAGCGGTGGACTTCACCGAATCGGCGGCCTGCTGGGCCGGCTCGCGCAGCTCGCTGGCCACCTCGCCCAGCTTCTCCTTCACGGCCCCGCTGTGCTCGCTGACCTTGGCCTTCACCTGGGTGGCGGCCTGCTGCTCGCGGCGGGAGGCCGGGATCAGCGACGAGGCCAGCCAGCCGACCCCGAACGCGATCAGGCCGGCGGCGAGAGGGTTGCCCTGGGACTTCTGCCGGATCACCCGCGGCGCGCTGTGCGCGGCGTCGCTGACGGTGGTCGCCGCCGAGTGCGCGGCGTCGCTGACGCTGGAGGCCGCCGACGAGGCGCGGTCACCCACCGAGTGGGCGGCCTGGCCGGTGCCGTGGCCGAGGTCAGACGCGGTTCCCATGACCTTGTCCCTCACATTCTGCAGAGCGGAACGGGCCCGCTGCTTGCGGTCGTCGACGATGCGGCTGGGGCTGACCTTGTACGCCAGCGCGTCCACATCGGAGCTGAGGCTGTTACGGGTGGCTTCGATCTCCCGGCGGATCTGATCGGGATCGGTGCTCATCGGGTTACTCCCTCCGGGTGCGGCTTGAGCGCGTCGGGGATCCGCTGCACGCTGTCGTTGGTCTGCTTGAGCCCGCGTACGTGCTGGGCGTTCTTCTTGGCCATCGAGTAGAGGACCGCGGCGACCACGGCCCAGATCACGGCCACGATCAGCGCGGCCAGACCGGAGTCCATGACGTTGTCCAGGAACTGCCAGATGGCGATGGACACGAAGAGGGCCACCATGTAGCCGCCGAAGCCGGCACCGCCGAAGAGGCCCGCGGCCTTGCCGGCCTTCTTGCCCTCCTGCCGGATCTCGGCCTTGGCCAGCTCGACCTCCTGACGCATCAGCGTCGACAGGTCGGTGGTGACCTGACGCATCAGGTCACCCAGCGAGCTGCCCTTCACCTCCGACGCGGTGTGCGGGGCACCCGCGTCGGGGTGGTAACCGGAGTCCAGTCCGGACCCCTGCGTCGGCATGCTCATGCCGTCGCCTCCCTTCGGACGACTCGGCGGCTCACGGGCGAGGGCTGCTGCCGCTGGACGGCACGCCCGGCAGCGGGTCGGTCTGGGTCACCGGCGGCAGCGGCTGGCCGGTGCCGGAGTGCTCCGGGTAGTCGCCCCGGCCCGGCTCGGAGGAGCCGCCGGACGCCGGGTCGGCGTAGGTGCCGGGCGTCTGGTCGGTGTAGCCACCTGATGTCGGCGGGGTGTGCGTACCAGGGGTCGGGTCGAGGTAGCCGCCCGGCGGAACGGCGTCCGGCACCGCGCGGGGCGCCGGCGGCTGCGTCGGGATCACGGCGGTCTGCTCCGGGTCGTACGCCCCGGCGCCCCGGAAGGTCGAGGACCCGTTGCCGGAGTCGTCGCCGGCGGCCGAGATGCCACGGGTCAGCCGGCCGGCCAGCACACCGAGCACCGCCGCGCCGACCAGGAAGGTGCCCGGGTTACGCCGCGCGTAGTCGCGTACCTCGGTGATCAGGTCGCCGGGCTCGCGCTGCTCGAGCCAACCGGCGACACCCTGCACCCGGTCGGCGGCCTGGCGGGCCAACTCGGTCACCGGGCCGGCCTGGCCACCCTGCTCGGCCATCGAGCGCATCTCGTCGGCCAGCGAACGTAGCCCACCGGCGGCTCGGCGCTGCTGCTCACCGGTCTGGCTGGCGAGCTGGCTGCGGGCCTCGCCGTACAGGTTGCGGGCCTGCCGGGCCGCCTCACGGCCGACCTCGGTGCCCTGCTCCTTGGCGGTCTGGGCGACAGCGCCACCAGCCTGCGCGGCCTCCGACCCGACCTGGCGCGCCTGGTCGCGGACGCCACCGCCGTTTGTCGACTGCTGCCCGTACGTGGAAGACGTAGGTGAAAGATCGTAAGTCATGATTTCCCTTCCGCTCAGAAAGTCGTAGCGGTTGTGCTGGGGGGATGCGGCGCGTTGCCGCCGCCGCTGACCATTCACCTACCCTGCGTTCTGGCTTCCATACCTCTTCGTGCATTTATCTGCGCGGCCCACCGGTTGGTCTTCAAAATGGAGGATCGTCGGGCTGCGTCACGTCGCCGCTGCGGACAGTGAGGTTCGCGAGGCCGGTAGATCCACGGAGGGGGCAGCGATGGCACGAGGCGCACGGGGCGGCCGAGCGGCCGGTCCTCGACCCCGGGTCCAGCTGGCCGCGCTGGTGGTGGCCGGGGTCTTCCTGCTGATCGGCGTCCTCGGCTTCATTCCCGGCATCACCACCGACTACGGCGAGCTGCGGTTCGCCGGGCACCACTCGGAGGCCCACCTGCTCGGGCTGTTCCAGGTGTCGATCCTGCACAACGTGGTGCACCTGCTCTTCGGGCTGGTCGGCCTGGTGCTGGCCCGCAGCGTCGCCGGTGCCCGCGTCTTCCTGGCCGCCGGTGGCGCGATCTACCTCGCCCTCTGGCTCTACGGCCTGGCGATCGAGGCGGTCAACCCGGAGGGCGGGGCGAACATCCTGCCGGTCAACGACGCCGACAACTGGCTGCACCTCGCGCTCGGCTTCGGGATGCTCGCGCTCGGGCTGCTGCTGTCGAACCAGGCCGGCACCGGCGGACGCCTGGACAACCCCGCCGACCGGCACTGAACTGGACTTTTGTGGTTTCGCGGTCTCGCCGGCAGGGGTAATTCGGCCGGCGAAGGAGGTGCGACCATGCCTCGTTGGCTGCGTGACAACGCCCTGGCCGTCGCCATGCTGGGGGCGTTCCTGGTCTTCCTGGTGTTGCAGAGCGTCTTCGGCTGGCAGACCCACAACGAGGAGCTGACCGAGTACGGGGCCGCGCCGCTGAGCTGGCCGGCGTACCTGACCAGTGGGCACTTCGCCGAGGCGGTCTTCGAGAACTGGGAGTCGGAGTTCCTCCAGATGGGCGGGTACGTGCTGCTCACCGCGTACCTGGTGCAGCGGGGCTCGGCCGAGTCGAAACCGGTGGACCAGACTGACCGACCGGAGGACGACGAGCGCCGGGCGACCCCGCAGTCACCCTGGCCGGTACGCGTCGGCGGCCTGCCGCTGGTGATCTACCGGAACAGCCTCTCCCTCGCCCTGCTGCTGATCTTCGCCGGTTCGTTCGTCGGTCACCTGCTCGGTGGCACCGCCGCGTACAACCAGGAGCAGGCGCTCCAGAGCGGGGCGCCGCCGATCGGGGTGTGGGAGTTCCTCGGCACCAGTGACTTCTGGTTCCAGTCCATGCAGAACTGGCAGAGCGAGTTTCTCGCCGTCGGCGCGCTGATCCTGCTGAGCATCGTGCTGCGCCAGCACGCCTCGCCGGAGTCGAAGCCGGTGACCGTCGAGCACGCCAGCACCGGCGCCTGAAACCGGCGAGGCGGCAGCGGCCACGCGGCCGTCAGGCCGCGACCGGCAACCGCTTGGCGAAACAGACGCTGTACGGGTTGCCCACGTACTCGCCGTAGACCGGGATCTGCTGGTAGCCACACGCTGTGTACAAGGCGATAGCGGCCGGCAGGTAGGTGCCCGTCTCCAGACAGACCACCGAGTGCCCCTGCCGGAACGCGCACTCCTCCAGCGCGGCGAGCAACTGACGACCGATCCCACGCCCCCGGTACGCGGGCCGGACGTACATCCGCTTCACCTCGCCGGACTCGGCATCGAGCGCCTGGAGGCCCCCGCAGGCGACCGCCCGACCGTTCACCACCACCGCCAGGTAGCGGACGTCGTCATGGGGAACGAAGACCTGCCCGTCCAACCCACCATCGGCCTCGCGCAGCTCACGCTGCTGCGCGATGACCATGGCGGCGATCTCCGGATCGGTGGCAGGCCGGGACTCGATCAGCATCACCCCACGCTAGGACGCGTGGATTTCGGGGAGGTTTCCGGGAATCAACCCCACCACGGAGGGCAACGAACTACTCGGCGTCGTCCTCGTCGTCGATGTCGTCGTCGGACGCGTCCGCACCCAGATCGTCGGCCGAGCGCACCCGGCGAGCCTTCCGGGCGGCGAGCCGATCCGCTGCGGAAGCCCGGTTCGACTTCTCCTCCAGGCGGACGTCGGTGCCCCGGTTGCCGGGTTTGAAGTCCACACCGGCGAAGAGCGTCGGCTGCCAGTCGAACTCGCGCACACCGATCCGGACCAGATCACCGGGCTGCGCGCCGGCCTTGGCCAGCTTGTCCTCCACCCCGAGCCGGGCCAGCCGGTCAGCCAGGTAGCCGACCGCCTCGTCGTTGTCGAAGTTGGTCTGCTTGACCCAGCGCTCCGGCCGGACACCGCGCACCGTGAACGAGCCGTCCGCCTCGGCCGTGATGGTGAAACCGTCGTCGTCCACGGCGATCGGGCGGATGACGATCCGGGTCGGCTCGGCGGGCGGAGCGGCCTTACGCTCTGCGTCGACCAGATCGGCCATCGCGTAGGTCAGCTCCTTGAGCCCCTCCCGGGTGGCCGCGGAGACCTCGAACACCTGGTAACCGCGCTCCTCCAGGTCGGGGCGCACGATCTCGGCGAGGTCACGGCCGTCCGGCACGTCGATCTTGTTGATGGCGACCAGCCGTGGGCGGTCGGTCAGGCCGCCGTACTGGCTCAGCTCGGCCTCGATGGCGTCGATGTCGGCCACCGGGTCACGGCCGGGCTCCAGGGTCGCCGAGTCGATGACGTGCACCAGCACGGCGCAACGCTCGATGTGGCGCAGGAACTCCAGGCCCAGGCCCTTACCGGTGGCCGCGCCGGGGATCAGGCCCGGCACGTCCGCGACGGTGAAGGTGTGGTTGTCCATCCGGACCACGCCGAGGTTGGGCACCAGTGTGGTGAACGGGTAGTCGGCGATCTTCGGCTTCGCGGCGGAGATCACCGAGATCAGCGACGACTTGCCAGCGGACGGGAAGCCCACCAGGCCCACGTCGGCCACGCTCTTCAGCTCCAGCACGATGTCCAGTTGGTCGCCGGGCTCCCCCAGCTCGGCGAAGCCGGGCGCCTTGCGCTTGGCGTTGGCCAGCGAGGCGTTGCCCCGCCCGCCGCGCCCGCCGCGGGCGACCTCGAAGGTGGTGCCGGCACCGACCATGTCGGCCAGCACCGTGCCGTCGGAGGTCTGCACCACTGTGCCGTTGGGCACCTTCAGCACCAGGTTGTGGCCGTTGGCCCCGTCCCGGTTCGAGCCGGCGCCGCCCTTGCCGTTGTCGGCCTTGACGTGCGGGTGGAAGTGGAAGTCGAGCAGCGTGGTCACCTGCGGGTCGACCACCAGGGACACGCTGCCCCCGTGCCCACCGTTGCCGCCGTCCGGCCCACCGAAGGGCTTGAACTTCTCGCGGTGGATCGAGGCACAACCGTGCCCGCCATCGCCGGCCTGCAGATGCAGAACGACCCGGTCAACGAACGTTGCCACGGCGTCAATCCTTCCAGCGAGGTCCAACCTCGCACTTCGCTAAAAAGGCTAAGCGGGCCGGGACCCGGAGGTCCGCGGCCCGCTTAGCCCGAGAACTACTGCTGCGGAACGATGCTGACGGTCTTGCGACCGCGCTTGGTGCCGAACAGGACCGCACCGGCGGACAGCGCGAACAGCGTGTCGTCGCCGCCACGGCCGACCAGGTCACCGGGGTGGAACTTGGTGCCACGCTGCCGGATGATGATCTCACCGGCGCTGACGACCTGACCACCGAAGCGCTTCACGCCGAGTCGCTGGGCCGCGGAGTCACGACCGTTACGCGAGCTGGACGCACCCTTTTTGTGAGCCATTGGAGGACGACCTACTTCCCGCTGGAGATGCCGGTCACCTTGACCTGGGTCAACGGCTGACGGTGACCCTGGCGCTTGTGGTAGCCAGTCTTGTTCTTGAACTTGTGGATCCGGATCTTCGGGCCCTTGGTGTGCGCGGCGATTTCGCCGGACACCGCGACCTCGGCAAGCTTCGCCGCGTCGGTCACCAGGTCGTCACCGTCGACGAGGAGCACCGCGGTGAGCTTCACCGCGTCACCGGGGGCACCGGTGAGCTTCTCGACCTCGATCACGTCGCCCTCGGCGACCTTGTACTGCTTGCCGCCGGTCTTGACGATCGCGTACATCGGAGGCGGACTCCCTGTCGTTGAGGCTGCTGGCGGTCGTTCCCGCAGCGGCTCGCCGGGTAGCAGTGCACGGCGGCGCGGGCACACGGGAACTCGGCACACCAAAGGTGGGCCGCAGGCAAGAGTACGCCATCGCGAGCCCGGACCCCAAACCGGCCCGCCCTGGTCAGCGCGCGCAGAGCTGGTCGAGGCGTTGCTGGAGCCGGTCGAGTTCGGTCTCGTCGATCGACTCTACGTCGGCACCGAGAGCGGAAACCTCGGTGCCGAGGTCGGTGAGCAGCGTCTTGAGCTGCGGATCGTCAGTCCGCTCCGACTGCTCCCGCAGTACGGTCCGCCAGTTCGCCAACGCCGCCTCGGCCCGTACCCGGGCGGCCTCGGCCGTACGGCTGTCCCCGGCGCCCACCGCCGCGAGCATCCGACCCAGCTCCCCCACGTACGTCCGGACGGCAGTCGTGCTGGCCTCCTGCGCGGCGGCGCAGACCTGGGTGGCGTTACCACCCGCCACACCACCGCTGGCCGGCATGCCGGTCGGGCCGGGAGGGGTGCCAGCGGCCGCCGAGCCAGCGCCCTCGGCGGTCCCACCGGTGGAGCAGCCGGCCGCGACGGAGAGCATGGTGAGCAGCGCGGTGAGCGCGAGCAGACGGCGCATCTTCTTCTCCTGACTCGGGACGACCGATCGACGACCGGGTGGCCACAACGACGAGGTCCCTCCCCCGTCACTTTGCCGGGAGAGGGACCTCGTCAAACACGTGGCCGGTCAGGCGCTCAGGGGCGGGTCCGCCGACGTGCGCCACCGCGACGCGACCGGCGACGGCCGCCACCGCCCTCGGTGGTCTCCTCGTCGCCCTCACCGTCAGCGAGCGCGTCCGGGTCGTCCGCCGCGGCCAGGCGGGCCGACTCGCCCTGCTGAGCGTCGGAGATCGCCGGTGCGGCGGCGGTGTCCGACTCGTAGCGGGACAGGTCGTAGCCCATGGTGTCCTGGTAGTCGGCGTCCGGCTCGGCCGTGGTGTCGGTGTCGACCACCTCGACAGCGGTCCGCTCGGCCGCGGCCGGGGCGTTCTTGCGTGCCCTGCGGCGGGACGAGGTGGCACCCTGCTCGGCCGCCGGAGCGGGAGCGGGAGCCACCGCCGAGGCGACAGCCTTGACCTTCTCCCCCGCACCGGCCGGACGCGGCTTCTCCGGCACCGGCTCGGTGTGCATGATGACGCCCCGACCCTTGCAGCACTCGCAGGTCTCGCTGAACGCCTCCAGCAGGCCCGCGCCGATCCGCTTACGGGTCATCTGCACCAGGCCGAGCGACGTGATCTCGGTGACCTGGTGCTTGGTGCGGTCCCGGCCCAGGCACTCGGTGAGCCGGCGCAGCACCAGCTCACGGTTCGACTCCAGCACCATGTCGATGAAGTCGATCACCACGATGCCGCCGATGTCCCGCAGCCGGAGCTGACGGACGATCTCCTCCGCAGCCTCCAGGTTGTTGCGGGTGACCGTCTCCTCCAGGTTGCCCCCGGAGCCGGTGTACTTGCCGGTGTTGACGTCGACGACAGTCATCGCCTCGGTGCGGTCGATCACCAGCGAGCCGCCGGAGGGCAGGAAGACCTTGCGGTCCAGGCCCTTGATGATCTGCTCGTCGATCCGGTACTCGGCGAAGACGTCACTCGTGCCGACGTGCCGGCGCACCCGGTCGACAAGGTCCGGGGAGACATGCGACAGGTACGACTCGACGATGTCGTACGACTGCTCGCCCTCGATCACCAGCTCGCGGAAGTCCTCGTTGAACAGGTCCCGGACAACCCGGATGACCAGGTCGGGCTCCCCGTAGAGCAGCGCCGGAGCGCCACCCTCGGCGGCCTTGGCCTGGATGTCCTCCCACTGCGCCTGGAGCCGCTTGACGTCGCGGGCCAGCTCGTCCTCGGTGGCGCCCTCGGCTGCCGTCCGGACGATCACGCCCGCGCCGTCCGGGACCAGCTTCTTGAGCACGTCCCGCAGCCGCTTGCGCTCGTTGTCCGGCAGCTTGCGGCTGATCCCCGAGGCGTTGCCGTTGGGTACGTAGACCAGGTGCCGGCCCGAGAGCGCGATGTGGCTGGTCAGCCGTGCGCCCTTGTGCCCGATCGGGTCCTTGGTGACCTGGACCAGCACCGAGTCGCCGGAGCGCAGCGCCTGCTCGATCGAGCGGGCCCGCCCCTCCAGCCCGGAGGTGTCCCAGTTGACCTCACCGGCGTACAGCACGGCGTTGCGGCCCCGACCGACGTCGACGAACGCGGCCTCCATGCTCGGCAGCACGTTCTGCACCTTGCCGAGGTACACGTTGCCGGCCATCGTCCCGGAGGAGTTGCGAGTGACGTAGTGCTCGACCAGCACACCGTCCTCCAGGACGGCGATCTGGGTGCGGTCACCGCGCTGGCGGACCGCCATCACCCGGTCGACGGCCTCCCGGCGCGCCAGGAACTCCGACTCGCTGAGGATCGGCGGGCGGGTACGGCGCTGCTCCCGACCGTCCCGGCGGCGCTGGCGCTTGGCCTCCAGCCGGGTCGAGCCGGACACACCCTGCACCTCGTCGACGGTCCGGCGCGGCTCGCGGATCTTCACCACTGTCGGCACACCGTCGTCCGCCGCGCCCTCGGTGTCACCGGCGCCCCGACGACGACGGCGACGACGACGACGGGTCAGACCGTCCCCGCCCTCGGACTCCTCGTCCTCGTCGGCCTCGGCCTCTGCCTCGGCGGTCTCTTCCTCGTCGGCCTGCGCCGCCTCCTCGGACTCCTCGTCCTCGGCGTCGTCGGCCCCGCCCTTGCCCCGGCCCCGGCCCCGGCGACCACGCCGGCGGCGGCGGCGCGCGGCGGCGCTGTCCTCGTCGTCCTCATCCGCCTCGGCGGCCTCGTCGGCCTCCTCGGTCGGCTCCTCTTCGGCCTCGATGGCCTCGATCGGCTCCACCGGCTCGACCTCGCGGCGGCCACGCCGACGGCGGCGGGACGGCTCGGCGGCCTCCTCGACGGCCGGCTCCTCGGCCGCCGCGGCGGGCTCCACCGGTCGGGTCACCGGCACGGCGTCCGGCTGGGGTGCCATGAACAGCACTGTGGGCGCGGAGAGCGCGGCGCGCCGACGACGGGTACGCGGCTGCTCCGGCTCGATCTCGGCCGGCTCGTTCGGCTCATCCGTCACACCGGAGACGGCCACACCCGGTGGCACCTCGCCGGAGCGGTCCTGCGCACCACTGCTCCAGGCCAGCTCTGCGGCGGACGTGCTCGGGAGGGCCGGGGAGTCGTTCAACTCGGCCTCGGCCTCGCGCAGGTCGGACTCCGCCGGCTCCTCAGCGACGTCCGGCTCCTCGACGACCGGCTCCTCGACCGCAAGCGGCTCGTCGGCGGCGGCCGGCTGCTCGGCGGCGGGCGGCTCCTCGACGGCCGCCGGCGTGGCCTTCTTTCGCCGGGTACGGGTCACCTTGACCGGCGGCACCACCTCGGCCGAGGCCGCCTCCGCGGAGGCGGCGACCAGCGGCTCCTCGGCGGTCGTCTCGACGGGGGTGGCCTTGCGGCGGCGCCGGGGGGTCTTCGGTGCGACGTCCAGGTCACCGGAGACCGGGGCGAAGACCTCCGCCTGCGGCGACTCGACGTTGCCGGCACCACCGGTGGGCGCCTCGATCGGGGCGTCGGTCTGCTCCGGCTGGTTGAGCGGGGCGGCCCGACGACGGGTCGCCCGGGTGCGCCGCACCGGGGCGGCCGGTTCGGTGGCCTCAGCAGGAGCGCTCTCCGCGCCAGCCGGTTCCACCGAGGCCGAACCGACAGCCGTGGTGGAGGTCTCGACGGCGGCGCCGTCGGCCGTGGTGCTCTGGTCGGCGGTGTCACCGGCCGGCTGTGAACCGGTCCGTTCGCCGCCCTCGGGCTCGTTCTCGAGCATGGACGTTCTCCAGTTCTGGCTAGCCCGGGCGCGGGTGAGCGCTGCCACGCAGGGTCGCCGCAAAAGTGTTTCCGCCGGGCGCGCGTGGTGCGCGACCGCCGAAGTCTGCCTGCCAGAACACCGACCGTCGGTCAGTGCCCAACGATGGCTGCCCCGTCGCGGTCCGCATCCAACGGATCCACGATCGCACCCTGCGCGGTCAACGTGCCCTGAGCCAGCCGTGTCACCCTCGGCGAAACCGGCGGCTCCAGGTCGGCCACCACGCGGAGGCCGGAAAGGACGTCATCGGGCCGTACGGACGGGGTGACCTGCCGCACGACCAGTTCGAGTATCGCACACGGTACGGCCGGCGCCCCGGAAGGCGTCGGCGTAGGCAGTTGGACATCGATCGATATCACGGCGGCTCGGGCGTCGAAAGTACGTCGGCCCTGCTTGGTCATCCGCTCGACCAGCACCTCCTCGGCCGCGACGAAGGCGTCCACCGCGGCGCGCAGCACCGCGGTGTCAACCTCAGGCAACTCGATGTGCCAGTGCGACGCCTCGATCCGGTCCGGCAGGTTGCCCCCTTCGGCGATCACGGCGTCCAGGACGTCCAGCCCCGGCGAGAGCGCGGCGTCCAACGCGGCGCGCAACGCCTCCGGGTCGACGGTCGCCTGGAGGGCGATTTCCAGGTACTCCGCCTCGCTCGCCACCCCGGTCGGGGCGGCGCTGGCGTAGGAGATCTTCGGGTGCGGGTGAAAACCCTGGGAGAAGGCGACCGGCACGGCGGCCCGGCGTAGCGCGCGCTCGAACGCCCGGGCGAAGTCCCGGTGCGAGGTGAACCGCAGCGGCCCGCGCTTGGCGTAGCGGATGCGGACGCGCTGGACGACCGGCGCCTGGCCGCCCTCGGGTTGAGGCTTTCTGGCGATCGTGGGCTCCTCGGGTGTACCTGCGTGTCCGCCCATCCTGGCGCAGGGCTCGTGACGGTACGCAGCCGGGGCGGCCGAACCGCCGGACAGACGGACACAAACCAGCCGCCAGGGTCGCGACCACCCGGCACGAAGGCCAACGGCCGGCCGGCGACGCGGAGGTCACCAGCCGGCCACCATGATCGGACCGGTTACGGCTCCCTCGGCGGCGCGGGCGGCGACCCGCCCGGCGCCTGGCCGTAGCCGGGGGGCGGGGTGTAGCCGGAGGGAGGGGCGTAACCCGAAGGAGGGGCGTAATCGGAAGGCGGGGCATACCCGGTATGAGGGGCGTGACCGGGTGGGGGCGGGTAGCCCGGCGGTGGGGCGTAACTCGCGTCAGGCGGCGGGTACGCGCCCTGGGCCGCCCGGTCGAGCACCTCGTCCGGGATGTCGGCGGCCCGGGCCGCCTCCCGCCGGTACCGACGGCGGTTCCAGATGAGGAAGACCACCAGACCCAGCAACAACACCAGCACCACGGCGATGCCGATGCCGATCACCATGACCTGCTGGTCGGTGGGGCCACCGCGATCGCCGTGCTGGGTGACGTCGAAGTCCTCGTCCGCGCCCTCGGCACGGGCCGGGCCCGGGTCGGTCGCCGCCGCGGCCGGGTCGAGCAGCGGGTTGGCGGTAACCGGTGGCACGTTGGCCGTCAGCGCCTTGATCGGGTCGATCACCCCGAAGCCGTACTGCGGATCTCGCCCGGACGGGCCCGCGTCCCGCGCGGTCCGGATGATCCGGTTGATCACGCTCGGAGCGTTGAGGTCCGGATACTTGGAGCGGATCAACGCGGCCAGAGCGGCGACGATCGCACCGGAGTCGGAGGTGCCGTCACCCCAGCCGTAGCCCCCCTCGTTGGTGACGTTGTACACGCTGTCGCCAGGAGCGGCGACCACCGCCTCCGGCCCCTGGACGGAGCCGGACCAGAACGCGCCGCCCTTGGTCGTCCCGGTCACCGCGATCACACCAGGGGTGTTGGCGGGCTTGCCCACGGCGGTATGGCCCTTGGCGGTGTTACCCGCAGAGGCAACCAGGACGACGTCATGGTCCAACGCGTACTGGATTGCGTTCTTCTGCACGGGATTGGCGAGGCCGGGGCCACCAATGGACATGTTGATCACTTTGGCCCCGCCGTCGACGGCCATCCGAATGCCCTTGGCAACCCCGGCGTCCGTGTAGGAGCCGTCGTCCTTGCGCATCTTGATGGGCAGGATCTTCACACCGGGGGCGATGCCGACCACCCCGTCGCTGCTCGGTTTCGCCGCGATGATGCCGGCCATGTGCGTGCCGTGCCCGTCGTCGTCAGACCGGCCGTCTCCGGAGGCGCCGTAGCTGCGACCACCGGGAAGCACCTGACCGCGCAGGTCCGGGTGGCTGGCCTCGACGCCACTGTCGATCACTGCCACGACCACGCCCCGCCCGGTCGAGATCTTGTGCACCTGCTCGATCCGGAGCTCATCCAGATACCACTGCTCGGCCCGTCGGGGCGCGGCTGCCGCCGGCTGAGCGGCCCCCACCACCAGGAAACCCGCCAGCAGACAGGCGACTACCGGCCGGAGGCCTCCGACGTTCACCCTCATCCGTCCATCCTCATCGAAGGACACCCGGGGACGCCCCGTCACCAGGGCCCCACGGATCGTCATCCTCAGTCAACCACGACGAGTGCTCAGAGCCGGTGCCGCCACCCTGCCCGGCGCCACCCGCGCCGCCCATCATGCCGCCGCCCATCATTCCGGCACCGCCGACGCCTGCGCCACGCGCGCCGCCCGCCATCCCGGCGCCGCCGGCGGCCTGGGCCGTGCGCAACGCGTTCGCCGCGCTCGTCATCGGCGGCAGCTTTCCGTTGCCGCCACCCACCATGCCGGGGATGCCGCCCACGCCGATCCCGGCACCGCCGCCCAGGCCACCGCCGGCACCGCCGCCGATCCCGCCGGCCGAGCCGACGCCGGCACCGCCTCCGAAACCACCGCCGGCGCCACCGAGACCGGCGCTGCCGACCCCGCCGCCGCCGATGCCGCCGCCCAGGCCACCGACCCCGCCCGGGGTAGCGCCAGCCAGACCGCTGCTGTAGCCAGCGTCGCCGTCCGCGTAGCCCGGCAAGCTGGAGCCGGTCGACGGGGGCGTGAGCTGACCCGTGCCGCCGGTGGGCGAGCCATCGCCGAGCCCACCGGGCTTGGTTGGGGAGAACGGGTCGACGCTGGACGTCGGACCGCCCGTGTCACCGATGCCCGGCGGCCTGCTGCCGATCGTGGGGCCGCCACCACCGATGTCGGGCTTCCCGCCGAAGTCGCCACCACCGATGTCGGGTCGCCCTGTTGGCGGAACCCGGGGGTCGCGACGGATATCGTCCACTCCGTCCATTTTATCTGGGCTGTTGACAGTGAGCTTGGGGCGCTCCGTGTAGACCGCCTGGGGCAGCGGCGCCATCGCGGTGTTCGCCGCGTTCTGATTGTCCCGGTACCAGTTGTCCAGGTGGGCTCCGGTGTCCCACCAGCCGCCCCGCTTCTGGTCACCGGCCTGACCGTCGACCTTCATCGTCGCTTCCAGGTCGTCGGCCTTGTCACGGAACGCGCCGTCGGCGTACGAGCCGGGGTTGTTCTGGTAGTCCTTGCGCAGCGCGGCGAGGAACCCCGACGAGCTCTCGCCGTCGCGGGCATCGTCGAGCTCGGTGCCGTTGGGCAGGCTCCACTCGTTGAAGCCGAAGTCGTCCATCAGTGGGATCGGGATCGTGGAGACCGACTTGCGGATGTCGCCCTCGATCCGCGTCAACGCGCCACTGACGTTCGTCGCGTCGGTGATGAGATCCTCGATCTGCTTGCCGATCTTGCCCAGGTGCTCGCGGTACGCATCGCCACCGCTGCCCTGCCAACCGGCGAGCATCCCGGGCAGACCGCCGACGTGGGGGCGCTCCTGGCCTGTCGCGATCGGACCGACGAACGATCGACCGACGAGCGCGTCCCGCAGTTGTTGCAGGCCGCTCGAGAGGTTGCTCCAGCCCGCTCCGACCGATCCGACAGTTTCCGGGTCCGCGGAGAGCGTCACCTCGCGGACGCACCGCTCCCAGGTTCCTCCAGCCATGACGTCCCCCTCAGGCCGTGTACGGGTAGGTGGGTGCGCCGCTGGCAGTGGGCGGCGGCGCCGCCGACTCCAGCAGCCGCTCGATCTCCTTGCCGTTGGCGCCGTTACGCGCCTCGGTGTCGCGGAACGCCTTGGCGATCTCCTCGGTGCCCTCCTTCAGCGCGGCGAGCTTCTGGGAGAGCGTCGTGAGGTGCGCTTCCATGTTCGCCGTGGACACCTCCAGGGCCCGCCACTGCATGCGGGCGTCCTCGTACGCGCCGAAGGGAGTGCCGTTCGGGACGGTCTGGGCGTTGTTGCTGTCGCCCTTCATCCGCTCCTTGATGCGTTCCATCTCGTACTTGATGGTGTCGTCGATGTACTGCCTGAGCCGCTCGACGTACGTGGCGGCGGCGTCCAGGTCCTCGACGCTGACTTGCAGATCGCCGATGCTCGGCGGCGGGATGCTGCCCATGCGTTTCCTCCCCCGTCCCCGACCCGCCGGGTCGGTCCATGTCAGACGCAGCGTATCGAGTCTGACCTAGTCGAGGCAGCCCCAGCCACCAGCACGTGGTACAGATGGCTGCCGATCTCGCGGAAGTTTCGGCGTGGGGCACCGCGCGGGCCGAGCCCGAACAACGCCAACGGGCCCGCGAGACGCGGACCCGTTGGGCGACATGTCGGGTGTGGAGGGTGGTGGGTCACCGCCAGCCGGCGCTGCCCGAAGGCAGCGCGGTCAGGGGTGCGAGTGCGAGTGGCCCGACGGGACCTTCATGCCGTTGCCGCCCAGCGGGGTGAGCGGCAGCAGCTTCTTGCCGGTGGGGCCGATCTGGATCTCGGTGTCCATCGATGGGCAGACGCCGCAGTCGAAGCAGGGCGTCCACCGGCAGTCGTCCTGCTCGAACTCGCTGAACGAATCCTGCCAGTCCTGCCAGAGCCAGTCCTTGTCGAGGCCCGAGTCGAGGTGGTCCCAGGGCAGGACCTCCAGCTCGTCGCGCTGACGGGTGGTGTACCAGTCGAGGTCCACCCCGAACGCGGGCAGCGTCTCGGCCGCGGCCTCCACCCAGCGCTGGTACGAGAAGTGCTCGCTCCACCCGTCGAACCGGCCGCCGTTCTCCCAGACCTTGCGGATGACCGAGCCGACCCGGCGGTCACCCCGGGAGAGCAGCCCTTCGATGAGCGACGGCTCGCCGTCGTGGTAGCGGTAGCCGATGGCCCGGCCCAGCGAGCGGTCCGCGTTGATGGCCTGCTTGAGGATCTTGAGCCGGTGGTCGATGACCTCCGGACGGTCCATCGCTGCCCACTGGAACGGGGTGTGCGGCTTCGGCACGAACCCGCCGATGGAAACCGTGCAGCGGATGTCCTTGGAGCCGGTCGCGGCCCGGCCGGCCCTGATCACCTCGTGGGCCATCTCGGCGATCTCGAGGACGTCCTCGTCGGTCTCGGTGGGCAGGCCGCACATGAAGTAGAGCTTCACCTGCCGCCACCCGTTGGTGTACGCGGTGACGACCGTACGGATCAGGTCTTCCTTCGACACCATCTTGTTGATGACCTTGCGGATCCGCTCCGACCCGCCCTCCGGGGCGAAGGTCAGGCCGGTACGCCGCCCGTTGCGGGACAGCTCCTGCGCGAGGTCGATGTTGAAGGCGTCCACCCGGGTCGAGGGCAGCGACAGCGAGACGTTGGTGCCCTCGTACTGCTGGGCGAGGCCCGAGCACATGTCGCCGATCTCGGAGTGGTCCGCCGAGGAGAGCGACAGCAGGCCGACCTCGTTGAAGCCGGAGAACTCCAGGCCCTCGCGGACCATCTGCGCGACGGTGGTGATCGACCGCTCCCGCACCGGGCGGGTGATCATCCCGGCCTGGCAGAACCGGCAACCCCGGGTGCAGCCCCGGAAGATCTCCACCGCGTACCGCTCGTGCACCGTCTCGGCCAGCGGAACGAGGGGCTTCTTCGGGTACGGCCAGGCGTCCAGGTCCATCGTCGTGCGCTTGTGCACCCGGAACGGCACGTCCGCCCGGTTCGGTACGACCCGCTGGATCCGGCCGTCCGGCAGGTAGTCGACGTCGTAGAAGCGCGGCACGTAGACGCTCTCGGTGCGGGCCAGCCGCAGCAGCAGCTCGTCGCGGCCGCCCGGGGAGCCCTCGGCCTTCCACTCCCGGACGATCGCGGTGATCTCCAGGACCGCCTCCTCGCCGTCGCCGAGCACCGCGGCGTCGATGAAGTCGGCGATCGGCTCCGGGTTGAACGCGGCGTGCCCGCCGGCCACGATCACCGGGTCGGCGTCGGTGCGGTCGGCGGCCAGCATCGGGATGCCGGCCAGGTCGATCGCGGTGAGCATGTTGGTGTAACCCAGCTCGGTGGAGAAGGAGATGCCGAACACGTCGAACCCGCGCACCGCCCGGTGCGCGTCGACGGTGAACTGCGGCACGCCGTGCGTGCGCATCAGCGTCTCCAGATCCGGCCAGACCGCGTACGTCCGCTCGGCGAGGGTGTCGGGCAGCTCGTTGAGCACCTCGTAGAGGATCTGCACGCCCTGGTTGGGCAGGCCCACCTCGTAGGCGTCGGGATACATCAACGCCCAGCGCACGGTGGCCGAGTCCCAGTCCTTCGTCACCGCACCCAACTCGCCCCCGACGTACTGGATGGGCTTGGAGATCTGGGGTAGCAGCGGCTCGAGCTGGGACCACACGGAGTTGGTCGCGGCCGCGCGCGGCGTCGTGGACGGGGCACTCATGATGCCCAAGGGTACGCGTTGGTTCGGCGGCGATCGCGCGCACGCCCGATCGGCGGTGGTGGCGGCGCGGTATTAACCTCGGTTCGGCGCGAGAGGAGATTGCCGCGATGCCGGAGCCCCAGCCGGGAGCACGGCCGGCCGACGGGAGCACCCCGGGCGCGGAGCCGGAGCGGGACCGGGCGGTCGCCGACGAGCCGACCTCCCCACCCGTACCCCCGGACCAGCCGGACCCCTCGGACCAGCCCGAACCCTCGGACCAGCCCGAACCCTCGGACCAGCCGGAAGCCCCGGACCAGCCCGAACCCTCGGACCAGCCGGAAGCCCCGGACCAGCCGGAAGCCCCGGACCAGCCGGAGCCTGCCGCGACCGCGGAGGTCCCGGCGCCCAGGTGGAGTGGTTCGGCCCCGGTGCCGCCTCCGCTGCCCCGCCGACCCGCCTGGGGCGAGTCGGCCGAGCCGACCCCTCCCCCGCCGGTGACCGTCGGGCCGCCGGAGCACCAGACCCCGGTCGACCCGTGGGCCGGCGTGGACACCGGCGGCTGGGACCTGCCCTCCGCCGAACTGCCCCCGCTGCCGTATCCGACGCCGCCGGACACCCGGCAGTGGTCCGGGCCGCCCGCTCCCCCGGCCCCATCGCGGGACACCCGGCAGTGGTCCGGGCCGCCCGCTCCCCCGGCCGGGTCGCACCCGGTGCCGCCGCCGGCCGCCCCGAGCGCACCCCGGGCCATCGGACCCATGGTGCCGGCCCGGCCGATGTCGCCACCCGCACCACCGAAGGCGCCGAAGGTGCCGAAGCAGCGCCGGGGTCGGCGATCCACGGCGCCACCGCCGACGCCGCCCGGTTGGCAGGCCCCCAAGGGGTACGTGCCGCCGCCGGCCCGCCGACGACGCCGCTGGCCGTGGCTGCTGCTGCTCACCCTGGCCTGCTGCTGTGGCTGCCCCGCCTACTACGGGTTCCCGATCTCGGCCCAGTACCCGGCGCGCGCGGCCCTGCCCGTCCAGGTGGACGACCTCAGCCTGCGCCAGGACAGCCGCAGCACCGAGGCCGCCCAGAAGTTGGAGAACGAGGTACGCAAAGAGCACTGGCTGGCCGAGGAGACGTTCGCCGGTGTCTACGCCACGACGAGCGGCAAGCGGGTGACCGTCTTCGGCGGCACCGGCTTCCGGCTGAGCCCGGAGTCGGACGCGGAGGCCGAGATCAGCCGGCTCACCGACCGGTACGCGTTGGGTGCCCCGGAGAGCGTGGACACCGGTGTGCGGGGCAGGCACGAACGGTGCGCGGTGGGTAGCGCCGACGGCAGTGCCGTGGTGGTCTGCACATCGGTCGACCACGGCAGCATCGCCACCGGCGTGTTCACTCGACTCTCCGTCGCCGACAGCGCCGATCTGTTGGGCACCCTGCGCGCCCAGATCGTCCAACCCGAGCGGAATTGAGCCACATCCAGGCTGGCCGGGGTGCGCGCAGCTGCTGACGGGCAGGGTGCGCCAGTCGGGGTCAGGCGTCGCGGGTCGGGTCCGGGTGGGCGCGCGGCGGGGCGTAGCGGGGCACGTACTCCTGGCCGGTGAGCTTCTGGATCTCACTCATCAGCTCGTCGGTCATCTGCCGCAGCGAGGTGCGGTCGTCCGGTCGGCCGGTGAAGTCCAGCGGCTTGCCGAATCGAACCGTGATCTTGGCAGTGCCCGGCCGGGGCACCCGGGCACCGATCGGCTGCGCCTTGTCCGTGCCGATCATGCCGACCGGGATGATCGGCACGCCGGCCGAGATCGCCAGCCGGGCCGCGCCGGTGCGCCCCCGGTAGAGCTTGCCGTCCGGCGAGCGGGTGCCCTCCGGGTAGACCACCACCAGGTCACCGCCCTTGAGCGCCGGGATCGCCGCGTCGAACGCGGACAGAGCCGCCCGGCCGCCGGCCCGCTCGACCGGGATCGCACCCAGGCCGGTGAGGACGAACTTGGAGATCGCGCCCTTCACGCCGGCGCCCTTGAAATACTCCGACTTGGCCCAGAACGCCAGGTGCCGGGGCACGACAGTGCCGAGGAACAACTCGTCCGCCACCGAGAGGTGGTTGCCGGCGAAGACAGCGCCACCGGTCTCCGGCACGTGTTCCAGCCCCTCCACGGTCGGGCGGAACGCCAACCGCAGCGTGGGCGCCACGGTGAGCTTGCCGATGGTGTAGAGCAGGGGCACTGGTCCTCCGGCAGATCAGGTGCGAACAGGCGGTGTCACGGTAGCGGACGCCTCCACACCTCCCGGACGGAGGTGGTGAGGCGCCCGCACCCTGGCGATGGTCCGTTATACCCGGCGGACGACCACAGTTACCCGCTCACCATCGCCGACCTCGCCAGCGAAGCCCTCCAGGCCCTCAACGGCGGAGCCGCCCGAGCCCTCAACGAAGTCCACCGAGTCGGCCAGCACCTCCGCGGAGACGAAGTCGACGTACGCGGACACCGCCGCGCGTACCTCGTCGGACGCCGACACCGACACCACGATCCGGTCGGAGACGTCCAGGTCGGCGTCCCGGCGGGCCTGCTGCACCACCCGCACCACGTCGCGGGCCAGCCCCTCGGCTGCCAACTCCGCTGTGACGTCGGTGTCCAGCACCACCACGCCCTCACCGCCGGGCAGCGGCGCGGAGTGCTCGGCGTCGGCGGCGACCAGGCGCAACTCGTACTCGCCCTCGGCGAGGGTGACGCCGGCGGCCACCGGGGCGCCGTCGACCAGCTCCCACTCGCCCGCCTTGACCGCCTTGATCACCTGCTGCACCTGCTTGCCGACCCGCGGGCCGAGCGCCCGGGGCACCACCGTCAACACCTGCTCGCAGTACGCGGACAGCTCCGCGCTGAACTCCACGGTCTTCACGTTGACCTCGTCGGCGACCAGGTCGGCGAACGGCCGCAACTGCTCCGCGGCCGGCGAGGCCACTGTCAGCGTCGACAGCGGCAGTCGCACCCGCAGCCCCTTGGCCTTGCGCAGCGACAGCGCCGCCGAGGCGACCGCCCGCACGTTGTCCATCGCGGCGACCAGGTCGTGGTCGGCCGGGAACTCGCTCGCCTCGGGCCAGTCGGTCAGGTGCACCGAACGCTCCCCGGTCAGGCCACGCCAGATCTCCTCCGCGGTCAGCGGCGCGAGGGGCGCCACCACCCGGCAGAGGGTCTCCAGCACCGTCGACAGGGTGTCGAAGGCGTTGGCGTCACCGGACCAGAACCGGTCCCGGGACCGGCGCACGTACCAGTTGGTCAACGCGTCCAGGTAGGACCGGACGGTGGCGCAGGCACCGGAGATGTCGTACGCGTCCATCTGCGCGCCGACAGTGGACACCAGCTCGTTCGTCTTCGCCAGCACGTACCTGTCGAGCAGGTGGGTGGAGTCGGTACGTCGCCGGGCCTGATACCCGTCGGCGTTGGCGTAGAGCGTGAAGAAATACCACACGTTCCACAGCGGCAGCAGCACCTGCCGGACGGCGTCGCGGATGCCCGCCTCGGTGACCGCCATGTCCCCACCGCGCAGCACCGGCGAGGACATCAGCATCCAGCGCATCGCGTCCGAGCCGTACGCGTCGAAGACGTGGTAGACGTCGGGGTAATTGCGCAGGCTCTTGGACATCTTGCGACCGTCCGAGCCGAGCAGGATGCCGTGGCTCAGGCAGTTGCGGAACGCCGGCCTGTCGAACAGCGCGGTGGCCAGCACGTGCATCGTGTAGAACCAGCCGCGGGTCTGCCCGATGTACTCGACGATGAAGTCACCCGGGTAGTGGTGCTCGAACCAGTCGGCGTTCTCGAACGGGTAGTGCACCTGGGCGAACGGCATCGACCCGGACTCGAACCAGCAGTCCAACACCTCCGGCACCCGGCGCATCATCGACTGGCCGGTCGGGTCGTCCGGGTTGGGGCGGACCAGGTCGTCCACCGCCGGCCGGTGCAGGTCGGTCAGGCGTACGCCGAAGTCCCGCTCGATGTCGGCCAGCGAGCCGTAGACGTCCAGGCGCGGGTAGTTCGGGTCGTCGGACTTCCACGCCGGGATCGGCGAGCCCCAGAAGCGGTTCCGACTGATCGACCAGTCCCGGGCGTTGGCCAGCCACTTGCCGAACGAGCCGTCCTTGATGTGGCCGGGCGTCCAGTTGATCTCCTGGTTCAGCTCGACCATCCGGTCCCGGAACTGCGTCACCGCGACGAACCACGACGACACCGCCTTGTAGACCAGCGGGGTGTCGCAACGCCAGCAGTGCGGGTACGAGTGGGTGTAGGTGTCCTGCTTGAGCACCACCCCCCGGTCCTTCAGCTCCCGGATCACCGGCTTGTTGACGTCGAAGACCTGTTCACCCTGGTACGGCGGGACCAGCGCGGTGAACCGGGTGTGGTCGTCCACGGTGACGATGGTCGGGATGCCGGCGGCGTTGCAGACGTTCTGGTCGTCCTCACCGAAGGCCGGGGCCAGGTGCACGATCCCGGTGCCGTCCTCGGTGGTGACGAACTCCGCGCCGAGCACCTGGTAGGCGTTCTCCCCGGCCTGCTCGACGAGGAAGTCGAACAGCGGCGTGTAGCGACGTCCGGCCAGGTCCCGGCCGAACACGGTGCCGACCTGCTCGTAGCCCTCCAACTCCTTGGCGTACGCGGCCAGCCGCGCCGCCCCCACCAGGTAGCGGTCGCCGTCACGTTCGAGCACCGCGTACTCGATGTCGGGCCCGACGGCGAGCGCCAGGTTCGACGGCAGGGTCCACGACGTGGTGGTCCAGACGCCCAGCTTGACCGGCCCGCGCACCAGCTCCGGCGCGGACTCGTCGGCGGTCAGCTCGAACCACACCGACAGGGTGGGGTCGTGCCGGTCCCGGTAGACGTCGTCCATCCGGGTCTCGGTGTTCGACAGCGGCGTCTCACAGCGCCAGCAGTACGCCAGCACCCGGAAGCCCTCGTAGATCAGACCCTTGTCGTGCAGGGTCTTGAAGGCCCACATGACGCTTTCCATGTAGTCCAGGTCGAGGGTCTTGTAGTCGTTGGTGAAGTCGACCCAGCGGGCCTGCCGGTTGATGTAGCGCTCCCAGTCCTGGGTGAACTCCAGCACCGAGGTACGGCAGGCCTCGTTGAACCGGTCCACACCCAGGTCGATGATCTCCGCCTTGCTGGTGATGCCGAGCTGCTTCTCGGCCACCACCTCGGCGGGCAGGCCGTGGCAGTCCCAGCCGAAGCGCCGCTCGACGTGCCGCCCGCGCATGGTCTGGTAGCGCGGCACCACGTCCTTCACGTAGCCGGTGAAGAGGTGACCGTAGTGCGGCAGGCCGTTGGCGAACGGCGGGCCGTCGTAGAAGACGTACTCGTTCTTGCCGTCCGTGCCGGCGGGGCGGGCCTCGATGCTGGCCTCGAAGGTCTTGTCGGCCGTCCAGTGCTCCAGCACCCGGCGCTCGACCGCGGGCAGGTCCGGGCTCGCCGGGACACCGGCGGCGGTCGGGTCGTGCAACGGATAGGCCATCGGGGGTCGCTCTCCTCATGCAGCTCACTCAACGTGGGTCTGCGAGGACGAACCTTCCGGGGTACGCCTGGAACGGCGCTCCCGGGTGGCCCGCGGTACCACCCCGCTTGGCGGTCAGGATCGACCGCCCGCTCATTGTCGGCTGTGACGGGCCGCACCCGCCCGGTTCTACTGGGCCGGTTGCCCGACTGTTCTTCCGGAGGCTCACCGGTGATGGCCGGGTCATCGCCTTACGGGGTCCAACGATACAAGACCCACCCACCGCCACGCCTTCGAGCCGCCCACCCCGGCCGCCTCGGCGGCATGAGCGGGATCACAGCTCCGGTTGTCACGACCCGGCCCGGCCCATCCGTCGTACCGGCGTCGGACCGATCAGGAGGTAGTCGTGCAAAGAATGAACCCGGCCGAGGTCGCACCGCAGGCGTACAAGGCCGTCATGGGGTTGGAGAAGTACGTCCAGACGAACGTCGACCGCACAGTGCTGGAGCTGGTGAAGCTGCGGGCGTCGATGATCAACGGGTGCGCGTACTGCGTGGACATGCACAGCCGGGACGCGCTCGCCGACGGCGAGTCGAGCCGGCGGCTGTTCGCTGTCGCCACCTGGCGGGAGGCGCCCTTCTTCGACGAGCGGGAGCGGGCCGCGCTGGCCCTCACCGACGCGGTCACCCGGCTCGGCGAGCACGGGGTGCCGGACGAGGTGTGGGATGACGCCGCGAAGGTCTGGTCGGAGAAGGAACTGGCCGACCTCGTCGTCGCGATTGCGACAATCAACGTGTGGAACCGAATCGGTGTGACGATGCGGCTGGAGCCTCCGGCCCAGGCGTGACCACCGAGGCGGCAGCGGAGGCGGCCGGTGCGCTCGAGGCGCACCGGCCGATGCTGCTTGGGCTCGCGTACCGCCTGCTCGGCAGCCGGCACGACGCGGAGGACGTGCTCCAGGAGGCGTACCTGCGCTGGCTGGGTGTGGATCGGGCCCGGGTCGAGGAGCCGCGCCGGTACCTGTCCCGGGTGGTCACCCGGCTGGCCCTGGACCGGCTGCGGGTCCGGCAGGCGGCCCGCGAGACGTACGTCGGGACGTGGCTGCCCGAGCCGGTGCCGACCGCGCCCTCGCCGTTCGGGCCGTTGGACCGGGTGGAGCTACGCGACTCGCTCGCCACCGCGTTGCTGCACGTCCTGGAGCGGCTCACCCCGCCGGAGCGGGCGGTGTACGTCCTGCACACGGCCTTCGACCTGCCGTACGCGGAGATCGCCGAGATCCTGGACCGGTCCGTCGACGACTGCCGGCAGCTGTACCACCGGGCGAACGGCCGGGTACGGCAGGAGCAGCGTCGGTTCACCGCCAGCCGCCCGGAGCGGGAGCGGCTGCTGGACGCGTTCCTCGCCGCCGCCCGCGAGGGTGACCTGGCGAGGCTCACCGACCTGGTGGCCGCCGACGCCACCGCGTGGAACGACGGCGGCGGTCGGGCGCGGGCCGCCCTCAACCCGGTCACCGGCGCCGACCGGATCGCCCGGTTCTACGCAGGGGTCTACGGTCCACGTCACCGAGTGGCGATGGATCCGGTCGAGCTCAACGGCGAACCGGCAATGTTGATCACCCGCGCCGACGGCAGTCGGTACACGCTGACCATCGCCGCGGCCGACGGACGGATCACCGGGATCTACGTGGTCGGCAACCCGGCGAAGGTGCCGGCGGTCGGCTGAAACCGGGCGTCGTCGGTCGGCCCCGGCCGGTGGGCGTCAGCCCAGCTCGGGGAACCAGAGCGCGATCTCGCGCTTGGCGCTGTCCGTCGAGTCGGAGGCGTGCACCAGGTTCTCCCGGTTGGACAGGGACAGGTCACCCCGGATGGTCCCGGCGGCGGCCTTGCGTCCGTCGGTGGCGCCGACCAGACCGCGAACCACGTCGATGACCTGGTCGCCGGAGAGCACCAGGGCGACCAGCGGGCCGCCGGTCATGAAGTCCTTCAACGGCGGGTAGAACGCCTTGTCGACGTGCTCGGCGTAGTGCTCGTCGGCGAGCGCGGCATCCATCGTCCGGTGCGCCATCGCGTCGATCCGCAGCCCCTTGCGCTCGAAGCGGGAGAGGACCTCGCCGACCAGGCCGCGGCGGACCGCGTCGGGCTTGATCAGAACGAGGCTGCGCTCATCCGGGCTGTTGCTGGACACGCTGGGTTCCTCCTGTACGCGCTGAACGCTTGGGATCGGTACGGTCAGCCTAGCGACCCGGTCCCGGCGCCGGCGCGGCGGCCGGTCTTTCCCCCGGTGGCCGATCCGGCCTAGCCTGGTCCTGACCCCGGGAGGTCCACTGTGGCGAATGGCGGGAACCGACCCATCGCGCCGGTACGCAAGCTGATCGGCGCGGTGCTGGGCACCGTGGCCACGTTCGTCGTCCTGTTCGGGCTCGGCATGACGAGTTGGGCCATCGTGGCCCTCGGGGTCGCCCTGCTGGTGCTGGCGATCGCGCTGGCTACCGTACGCGGCGGCGGTCGCACGTGGGTCGTCGGCGTCGGGCACGTGCACAGCGCCTCCGAACCACCCACCCAGTACGCGTTCGGCCGCTGCGAACTTCAACTGGTCATTGACGCCCCTGGTCTGCCGCCGCGCTCCAAGAAGATCATTGAGCCGAGGGTGCCGGTCTCCAAGTGGCCGTCGCTGGGCCAGACTCTGCCGATCCGGGTCGCGTTGGACGACCAACGGCACGTCAAGGTCCTCTGGGACGAGGTGCCGACCCATGCCGAGACCGCCGCTGCCGTCGCCGATCTACCCCCGGAGTTCGCCGACGCGGAGGCGATGGACGAGCTGTTGATCCAGCAGGACGCGCCGCCGTGGGCAGACCGCGCACCCGACGACGACTTCCGCGACGAGTTCCGCGACCCGGTCGGTGACCCGTTCCGGGACCCGGTCGGTGACCCGTTCCGCGACCCGCTCGGTGACCCGCTGCGCACCGACGCTTCGCGCACCGACCCTTCGCGGACCGACCTTCGGCGCGACGACCTCCGGCGCGACGACCCGGGCGTCGTGCCCGAGGAGCGCGAGCCCGTGGTGATGCACCAGAGCCCGGGTGGCCCTGTGGTGTTGGAGGGTGTCGTCGTCGAGCCGCAGGCCGGCGGGCTGCCCCGACGGGCGACCACTCCGGCGCCGCGCCCGCCCGCCGAGGAGCGCTTCGACGAGCCGGCCGCCGACCGGTTCGACGCTTCGGGAGCGGGCGGCACGACCGCACCGCCCACCGAGGATCCCGTCGACCCGCCCAGCGCGGAACGCTTCGAGCAGCCCGGCGCCGAACGCTTCGAGCAGCCCAGCGCGCAACGCTTCGACCCGCCGCCCGCGCAGCGGTCCGGCACGGGCGCGGCCGACCCGCTGGACCCACTCGATCTTCCGCTGGATGATCCCTCCCCGGCCGGGACCGCACCCACGACAGTGACCGACGAGGAACTGGACCAGGCGATCTTCGGGTTCGACGCTGGCTCGGCCGCGGATCCGGCCGCGCCGATCAGCGGGGTGGGCCTCACCCTGCTGGTCACCGACCTGCCCCGGTCGCTCGGTTTCTACCGCGACGTGCTCGGCTTCAGCGAGGTCGACCAGGGTGCCCACAACGCCGTCCTGGCCTCCGGGTCGACCCGGATCGTCCTGCGCGAGGTGACCGGGGCGGCGCCCATCAGCCGCCGACTCGTGCACGTCAACCTCGAGGTGAGCGACATCGAGGCGGCGTACGAGCGGTTGCGCGGGTCGGGCGTCCGCTTCACGTACGCGCCCCGGGTGGTCAACAGGGGCACCAAGCTGGAGGGGTGGGCGGCGGCCTTCCGCGACCCGGATGGCCACGGCGTCGCGCTCACCCAGTGGCGCGAACGCGCCGACGCCTGACCCGGCCCGCCTTCGGACGGCGCCAGCCGGGTCCGGCGTCAGCCGAGAATGACGCGGCGAACGTGCAGCGCGTACGCCCAGACCAGGGCGAAGATGATGCCCAGCCCGAGCAGCGACCAGTGCAGCAGACCGCCCAGCAACAGCAGGCCCTGGAGCACGGTGCCGGCGTTCCAGGCCCACTGGCGACGCATCATGCCGGCGAGCACCACGGCGGCCACCGCCAGTGCCACCACCGCACCGATCGCGGCGCCGCCGAGGTCACCGCCGACCACCCGGATCGGCTGGATCGCCAGCAACAGCACCAGCGCCTCCAGGCTGAGGGTGCCGGCACCGAGACCGCGTACCGCCCGCTCCGGGTTGCGCAACCCGGAGCGTCGCGGCTGCCCCGCCGTGGGCTCCTCCCCCGCTGGCTGCTCGACCGGCGTGCCGGTCGGGTCCTCGGTGGGGTGCGGGTCCCGCTCCGGGCTGGTCATCGCTTCAGCAGCCGACGCGCGTCGGCGACAGTCACCACGGACCCCGTGACCAGCACACCGACGCCGCTCAGCTCACCGGGGACGTCCTCCTCGGCCATCGCCACCGCCAGCTCGATGGCGTCCGGCATCTCCTCGGCCGAAGCCACCCGCTCCTCGCCGAAGATCTCGGCGGCCAGCGCGGCGAGTTCCTCCGTCGGCATCGCCCGTGGCGAGGTGTTGCGGGTGACCACCACCTGGTCGACCACCGGCTCCAGCAACTCCAGCAGCGCTTCCGCGTCCTTGTCGGCCAGCACGCCGATCACGGCCACCAGCTTACTGAACGCGAACTCCTCCTGGAGCGCGGTGACCGTGGCCTTCATGCCGTGCGGGTTGTGCGCACCGTCCAGCAGGATGGTCGGGGCGTTACGGACCCGCTCCAGCCGACCCGGGGAGCTGGTCGAGGCGAAGCCCTCCCGGACCGCCTCGATGTCCAGCTGACGTCGAGCCCCCGCGCCGAGGAACGCCTCCACGGCGGCGAGCGCCATTGCCGCGTTCTGCGCCTGGTGGGCACCGTGCAGCGGAATGAACACGTCGTCGTACACGCCACCCAGCCCCTGGAGGGTGAGCACCTGACCGCCGACCGCGACCGCCCGACCCAGCACGCCGAACTCGCCGCCCTCCCGGGCGATGGTGGCCCCGACCTCGGCGCAGCGTTCGAGGAGGGGACCGGCGGCCTCCTCCTCCTGGGCCGCCGAGATCACTGTGGCCCCCGGGTGGATGATGCCGGCCTTCGCCAGCGCGATGTCCTGGAGCGTGTCACCGAGCCACTCGGTGTGGTCCAGCCCGATCGGGGTGATCACGCAGACCCCGGCCTGGAGGACGTTCGTGGCGTCCTCGGCCCCGCCGAGGCCCACCTCGACCACCGCGATGTCGACCGGCGCGTCGGCGAAGGTGGCAAACGCCAGCGCGGTGGTCATGTCGAAGTACGTCAGCGGCTCGTCGGATCGCGCGTCGACCAGCTCGGCCAGTGGCTTGATCTCCCGGTACACCGACGCGAACCGTTCCTCGCTGACCGGCTCCCCGTCCAGGCTGATCCGCTCCCGGACGGTCTCCAGGTGCGGGCTGGTGTACCGCCCGGTGTGCAGCCCGTGCGCCCGCAACAGCGAGTCGATCATCCGCGCGGTGGAGGTCTTGCCGTTGGTGCCGGTCAGGTGGATCGCCGGGTACGCCCGCTGAGGGCTGCCGAGCAGGTCGAGTAGCGACTCGATCCGGTCCAGCTCGAAGACCATGCGGGTGAAACCGCGGGCGTTCAGCTCTGCTTCGACGGCGGCGAATTCGTTACGGTCGGTCACGAGGGCAGTGTCTCCAGAGCAGCGTTGATCCGGACCAGGTCGGCCTCGGCGGTGGCGAGCCGGTCGCGGATCTTCGCGACCACCGGCTCGGGGGCCTTGCCGATGAAGGCAGGGTTGTCGAGCTTCGACCGGGCCTGCGCGACCTCCTTCTCGGCTGCCGCGCGGTCCTTCGTCAGCCGGGCCCGCTCGGCGCCCACGTCGATCGACCCCCGGGTGTCCAACGCGACACCGACGGCGCCGGGCATGGCCAACGTGGCGCTGGCCTGGAAGTCGTCACCGGCCGGATCCAACCGGACCAGCGAACGGATCAGCGGCTCGTGGGCGGCGATACCCGCGCCGGACAGCCCGTCCAGGCGGGCAGCCACCCGCTGCGTGGGGCGCAGCCCCTGGTCGGAACGGAACCGGCGGATCTCGGTGACCACCCGCTGCACGCCGACCATCTCGGCCTCGGCGGCGTCGTCGACCAGCGATCGGTCCGCCACCGGCCAGGCCGCGGCCTGCACCGTCTCGCCGCCGGTCAGCGCGAGCCACAACTCCTCGGTGACGAACGGGATGACCGGGTGCAGCAGCCGCAGCAGCTGGTCGAGCACGTGCCCGAGCACACGACGGCTGGCCTCCGCGCGCTCACCGCCCTCGGCGAGCACCGGCTTGCTCAGCTCGACGTACCAGTCGCAGACGTCGTCCCAGGCGAAGTGGTACAGCAGGTCGCACACCTTGGCGAACTCGTACGCCTCGAACTGCTCGTCGACCTCGGCGGTGACGTGCGCCAACCGGGACAGGATCCACCGGTCGACGGTGGAGAGCTGCTCGGTGGGGGGCAGGTCGCCAGTGGTGTGCGCACCGTTCATCAGGGCGAACCGGGTGGCGTTCCAGAGCTTGTTGCAGAAGTTGCGGGAGCCCTGGCACCACTCCTCGCTGACCGGGACGTCCTGGCCGGGGTTCGCACCCCGCGCCAGGGTGAACCGGGTGGCGTCGGCACCGTACCGGTCGATCCAGTCCAGCGGGTCGACCACGTTGCCGAACGACTTCGACATCTTCTTGCCGAACTGATCGCGCACCATGCCGTGCAGCGCGACCACGTCGAAGGGCGGCCGGCCGTCCATCGCGTAGAGGCCGAACATCATCATCCGGGCGACCCAGAAGAACAGGATGTCGTAACCGGTGACCAGCACGCTGGTCGGGTAGAACTTCGCCAGGTCCGGAGTCTGCTCGGGCCAGCCCAGGGTGGAGAACGGCCACAGACCGCTGGAGAACCAGGTGTCCAGAACGTCCTCGTCCTGGTGCCAGCCCTCGCCGGTCGGCGGCGCCTCGTCGGGGCCGACGCAGACGATCTCACCCGCCGGGCCGTACCAGACCGGGATGCGGTGCCCCCACCACAGCTGCCGGGAGATGCACCAGTCGTGCATGTTGTCGACCCAGGCGAAGTAGCGCTTGGCCAGCTCGGCCGGCTCGATGCGCACCCGACCGTCGCGGACCGCGTCACCAGCGGCCTGGGCCAGCGGGGCGGTGTTGACGAACCACTGCAGCGACAGCCGCGGCTCGACAGTGGTCTTGCACCGCGAGCAGTGCCCGACCGCGTGCACGTACGGGCGCTTCTCGGCGACGATCCGGCCCTGCTCCCGCAGCGCCGCCACGATCGCCGGTCGCGCCTCGAACCGGTCCAGCCCCTCGAACGGGCCGGGCACGGTGATCACACCCCGCTCGTCCATCACGGTCAGCGCGGGCAGGTCGTGCCGCTGGCCGATCTCGAAGTCGTTCGGATCGTGGGCCGGCGTCACCTTGACCATGCCGGTGCCGAAGGACGGGTCGACGTGCGCGTCGGCGACGATCGGGATCCGCCGGCCGGTCAGCGGCAGCTCGACCTCGGTGCCGATCAGGTGCTGGTAGCGCTCGTCGTCGGGGTGCACCGCCACGGCGGTGTCGCCGAGCATCGTCTCGGCCCGGGTGGTGGCGACGACGACCTCGTCGCTGTAGCGGATCGAGATCAGCTCGCCGTCGTCGTCGGTGTGCTCGACCTCGATGTCGGAGAGCGCCGTGAGGCAGCGCGGACACCAGTTGATGATCCGGTTGGCCCGGTAGATCAGGCCGTCGTCGAAGAGCTTCTTGAAGATGGTCTGGACGGCGCGGGTCAGCCCCGCGTCCATGGTGAAGCGCTCGCGGTCCCAGTCGACGGAGTCGCCGAGGCGACGCATCTGACCGAGGATGGCGCCCCCGGACTCGGCCTTCCACTGCCAGACCCGCTCGACGAACTTCTCCCGGCCGAGATCGTGCCGGGACAGCCCCTCGGCGGCGAGCTGACGCTCAACCAGGTTCTGGGTGGCGATGCCGGCGTGGTCCATGCCCGGCAACCACAGCGCCTCGAAGCCCTGCATCCGCTTACGCCGGGTCAACGCGTCCATCAGCGTGTGCTCGAACGCGTGACCCATGTGCAGCGAGCCGGTGACGTTCGGCGGCGGGATGACGATGGTGAACGGGGGCTTGTCGCTGTCGGCGGAGGCCCGGAAGTGCCCGCCGGCTACCCACTGCTCGTACCGTCGCTGCTCTACCTCACCGGGCTGGTACTGGCCGGCAAGCGTCGGGGCGTCGGGGCGTCGGGCATCCAGTCTCTCGGTCACCGGACAAGTCTACGGAGGGCTTCCGCAGACCTGACGTGCGCCACCTGCCGTTCGCGTACGGTGTCGGCTATGTCCGACGCACATCTCACCGAGCGGTCGCGCGACGGCGGCCGCGAGCCGGTCGAGCTGACCGAAGAGCCGATCCAGCTGAGCACCCGGGACTCCGGAGGCGACCCCGACGAGCGGCCCAGTGGCTGGTCACGCCGCCGCAAGATCGGTTGGACGGTCGCACTTGTGGTCGGTCTCGCCGGTGCCGGCGTGCTTGGTGTCGGTGGGTGGCGGGTGGCGCAGCAGAAGGACACCCAGGTGGCCTCACCCGATCGGGTGGCGGGTCTGACGCGTGACGACAGCGAGCGGGCGAAGAGCACTGCCGACTATCTGCGCAGCGGCCTGGCGGCGAACATCGAACTGGACCGCAGTTTCGGCACCGTCTACCGCGACCCGGCCGACGACAAGCGCTCCGTGCTCATCTTCGGGGGCACCACACTGCTCTGGCAGCCGGAACGGGACCTGGACAGCCTCTTCCGCCTGATGTCGGACGAGACCGGCGCGGTGAACGGTCTGCGGGAGCTGCCCGCGGGTGATCTCGGCGGGGTGCTGAAGTGTGGCAGCACCAGCGGCGAGGGCGGGGACTTCGCGGTGTGCGGCTGGGCCGACCACGGCAGCGTGGTCATGGCGATGTTCCCGGGCCGGGCGGTCAGCGACGCCGGCGGCCTGCTGCGCAACCTGCGCGACGGCATGCAGACCCGAGACTGACCGAGCATGCGGGCCGCCCGCCTCGATCACCGCCACTCCCCCCATCCCGGCCCGCAGGCCCGCGCAACATCCTGGATGTAGTTAGTGGCATCAGGACGCGCGGATACCACTACAACCAAGGATCGAGCGTGACCTTGTCGGGCTTA